>CAYMCD010000035.1:0-26227 GCA_964388845.1 uncultured Verrucomicrobiota bacterium | reverse complement strand
TCGGAGATGTACTTGAGAAAAATCAGCCCGAGGACGACATGCTTGTACTCGGCGGCGTCCATATTGCCGCGCAACTTGTCGGCGGCAGCCCACAGCTTGTCCTCGAACCCAAGGTTGGCGCTGTTGTTCGGTTGGTTAGCCATTGTGCTCTTCCTGGGCGGCTTTGCCCGACCGCACCCACGCATCCACCTCGCTGATCTTGAACTTCCAGAGCCGCCCGACCTTATGGGCGGGCATGTCCTTGTTCTCGATCCACGTGTAGATCGTCTCGCTTTTCACTCCCAGATAGGCCGCTATTTCCTGCACGGAAAGCCAACGGTCTGCATTCATAGCTGTACTCATGGTGTTCAACTCAACACTGATAAACGTGTGGCTTTTGTACCAGACGAGATAGGAAGAAACAAGGTCAAAGCCGGTGAGATTGTGGCCGGAAGGGACCCGTCAAGGAGGATCGCATCCCGCGAAGCGGGAGCGAAGTATCCTTGACGGGAGGGAGGCCACAGTACAATCCGGCTTCTGGTTTGCGGCGGAAGCTTACTTCGACGCAAACCGATAGAAGCCGTCTTCAGCGCGGGGAATTCTTCGGGGTGGGATTCCCCGCGCAAGGGTCTGTGGGTGGTCTTTCTTGCCGCCGAAAAGGCAAATGGCCGCGACGTTTGCACCGTAGGCGCACACTCGTGGCGAATTGCCCGGCGGTGTTGGGGGCCGAGGTTGAAGTGACGGCTTTCGACGGGTGGAGTTTACGGAGCACGGCGGAAACGGAACCCGCGTCGCGCCGATGAAGAAGAAGTTGGAGCCGCGACGCCTCCGTCGCGCTTGGGGCATACGCCCGGCGAGGTCGCCGGGTCTCCATGTTCAGGAAATATACCGCGCGCCGTATATGTATGGCATCTGGTATGAGACCGCATTCCGAGAGGATTTCCAGACGTTGGAAGACGGTCGAGGGCACTTTTCCAGACGTTGGAAAAACGCGCCTGTATGGCGAAGCCGGGGCTCCTTCCTAGCCGCGATGGATTTGGCTAGTGGAGGGCGCGTCCTTTCGATCCCCGTTATCAACTTGACCGGTCCCGGACCCCTCCCTAGTGTCTCGCGCATGTGTCGAGTTTGGATGGCGTTGCTGTGGTTCGTGCTGCTAATCCCGCCGCATCCGCCGGCATGGGCGGCATCCGCCCCCTTTGAAGAATCGGCCCGGACACACAGCTGGTTAAGTTTCAACAAGCCCTCGAAGAGGAACCCGGCCGACCAGTTGCGCTGGGCGCAGGACCTGGAGGCGGCGGGCAAGTCGCGCAAGGCCGCCCGCGCGTACCGGGCGCTCGTCACCACCTGGCCCGGCAGCTCGGAGGCGCCCCACGCCCAGATGATGGTGGCCTTTCTCCTCGACAAGCGGGGCCGGGCGGAGGAGGCCTTCGACGAGTACCAGAACCTCGTCACCCGCTACACCGGCGGATATTCGTACCAGGCGGTGGTCCGGCGACAATTCGACATCGCACGCCAGATCATGGACCGGCGCCGCGGGCGAATGTTGGTTTTCGGCGGATTCAAGGCGCCCGAACGCGCGGTGCCCCTCCTCGAAAAGGTTGTCCAAAATGCGCCCGGCGCCCCGTTCGCCCCGGAGGCGCAGTACCTCATCGGGCGCGCTTACGAGTTGAGCGAACAACTCGAACTGGCCGTTGTCGCCTATATGTCGGCGCAGCACCGCTACCCCGACAGCCCGTGGGCGGGGCAGGCCTCGATGGGACGAGCCCGCGCGCTGGTCCGCCTTTCGGAGGAGAGCCCGAACGATGAGGAGGCGCTCGACCAGGCCTGGGCGGCCGTCATCGTCTTTCTCACCACATTCCCCCAATCGGACGACGCGCCGGTCGCCGCGGCCTACCGGGACTCCCTCATCCGCCGGCGCGCCAAGGCCGCCTACGACAAGGCCTCCTTCTACGACCTCGTCGCAAAACGCCCCGCCGCGGCCTGGCAGTCCTACGACATCTTCGTCCGCCAATTCCCGAATTCAGAATGGACTCCGATCGCTCGGGCGCGTATGGATGCGCTCGCGCCCCATGTGGAGACTGCAAATGAAAACTAGAATGGCCTTTCTGTTGCTCCTGGCCTCCGGCCTCATCGGGCTCACTTCGGGATGCGCCGGATACCGCCTGGGCTCCATGCTCCCCGAGGACATCAAGACCGTCTATGTGCCGTCCTTCCTCAACGAGACGAGCGAACCGCTGATCGAAATCGAATGTCACCGGGCCATCATTGAGGAGATCCAGCGCGACGGCACGCTGCGCATCGCCGACGAACGGGACGCCGACGCCATCGTCCGGGTCACGCTGCGGGGCTACCGGATCGAGCCGGTCGTCTACGACACCCGCAGCCGCTCGAACGTCCGCCAGTACCGCATCCGCATCACCGCCCGGCTGTTGATGACACGCCGCGCCGACGACAGCGTGATCGTCGAACGGCCCACCGTCCGCGGCGAGGGGGTCTTCACGGTGGCGGGTGACTTGTCCTCGTCAAAACTCATCGGGCTGCCCGTCGCCGCGGCCGATGTCGCGCGCAAACTCGTCCAGCAGATGGTCGAAGCCTGGTAACGCCCTCCAGAGATCGCCATTTAGAGGCTGTCTCAACACATCGTGGGCCCCCGGCGGGCTTGTCACGCAGGAGCCGGAGTTTATTGCGCTACCGCGTAGCGACGGAACTTTCGCTCCCGCGACGCGAGGTCGCGGGGGGCGGCTAAATCGAGGCCGAGGCGGAGACCGATTTCGATATCGAGACCGATCCTGATTTCGAGACGGATTTCGAGGACGGGGATCGCCCCGTCTCATTCCCTTGACTATCACCCGCGCGCGGATACGTTTCCGCCTCTCATGCACCGCGCCTTGTCCATTCTGCCGGTCGTGCTGCTGGCCGCCTGCGGGCGCCCAGACGAGGACGGGCTGCGCCGGTATCGCGAAATATCCATTCCGGCGCCGGCGCGCGACGATGCCGCCGCACAACCGGCCGCGGGGCCGTCCGCCGGCGACATGCTTGCGCCCGGCGCGGCGGGTGTCGCCCCGACGCCGACGTCGCTCGCGTGGACCACGCCGGACGGCTGGACGGAGCACAGGGAAAATCCGATGCGGATTGTCACCTTCCTTGTCGGGGCGGACCGGGCCGAGTGCGCGATCACGGCCTTTCCCGGCGCGGTCGGCGGGATCGAGGGCAATCTTGAGCGGTGGGCCGGCCAGATCCAAGTCGCGCTTCCGCCGGAAACGCTCGCCCGGTTCGCGCGGGGGCCGGAGACATTCAAGACCGATGGCGGCCTTTCCTGTCTGCTCTATGACTTCGGAACGGTCGCGCCAGCGGCCGATCCTACCGTGCTGGCGGCGATCCTCCCGATGGACGACCGCACGCTTTTTGTGAAATTCACCGGCCCCGCCTCCCTGCTGGCGGAGCAGAAAGACGCATTCCGCGCGCTGTGCCGCTCGCTCCGCCCATGAACGACGCCGCACCAACGCGCCGTGCCGCCGTGGCTTGGCCGTGGCTCGGTTCCGCGCGCCTGACGGTGTACGGGCTGGCCCTCCTCATGGTCCTCACGTTCTGGGGCACGCTCTACCAGGTCGAACACGGTTTATATCTGGCCAAGGAGCGCTTCTTCGATTCATGGGTGATCCTGGCCGGCGGCCTGATTCCTGTGCCGGGGACCCAACTGGTGCTGACCTTCCTGACGGTGAACCTCGCCATCTATCTGTTCCGCCTCGTCCTCCGGCGGCGGATGGCGTTCGGGCTGCTGGTCACACATCTGGGCCTGCTGATGATGCTGCTCGGCGGCGCGATCACACGCTATTTCGCGTCCGAGTCGCAGTTGACGCTGCAGGAGGGCGAGACCGGCAGCGCATCCGCGGCCTATGGGAACTGGGAGCTGGCGCTTTGGTCCTCGGACGGGGCGGTGCGCGACGTGATGGCCTATCCGGCCGACCGCCTGCGGGCGGGCAACACGCGCCGATTCGAGGATGCGGGTCTTACCGTCGCGGTGGTGGACTACCACCGCAACGCGCGGGCCTTCCAGTCCGCCGCGCCCCCCACCCCCGCCCCGTTGAGCCGCCACGGCGTCACCTCGTTGCGGGCGGCGCGGCCGGCCCGGGAGCCAGGCGAAAACATAGCCGGCGCGTTCCTCGAGATCCGGCCCGACGGCGCCGAACCGGTTCGCGCCATTCTCTTCGGGGAAGACGAACTTCCGCGGACGTTTTCGCGCAACGGCAAGGCGTACACGCTCGCCCTGCGCCGCGCGCGCGAACCCCTTCCGTTCGTCGTCCGGCTCCTGGATTTCCGCCGCGAGATGCATCCGGGCACCGAGATCGCGCGCCATTTTTCCAGCCTCGTTTCGATGGATGCGGAGGGGGTCGCCCGCGAGCTGACCATTTCGATGAACAAGCCGCTGCGCGACCGCGGGTTCACGCTCTACCAGGCATCCTATCGCGAGGCGCCGGACGGCGCCCAATGGTCCACGTTCGCCGTCACGCGCAATTACGGACGGCTGGCGCCGTACGTTTCGACCGGGTTGATTGTGGCCGGCATGGCCTGGCATTTTGTCGCGATGCTGATTACGCGCGCGCGGCGCGCGGGGGTGGCCGCGTGATCCGCCGCGCGATACGCGCGACCGGCCTCGCGCTCGGTCTCGGGCTCGGTCTTCTCGACGCCCCCGCGTCCGCCAACGTGGCGGACCACGGCGCGTTCGCGCGCCTGCCTGTGCAAGAGGGCGGACGCGTAATGCCGATGGACAGCTATGCCCGCCTTCGGTTGCTGCAATTTTCCGGGCGCAGCACCTATGGCGGCGACCCCGCGATCGAGTGGCTCGCCCGGGTCCTCTTCGATCCACAGGCGACCCAGTCGGACCCGGTTTTTCTCGTGAACAATCCCGAAGTCCTTGAGGCTGTCGGCCTCGGGGAGCTGAAAGGCCGCCGCTTCTCGTTCGAGCAGTTGAGGCCCGGCCTCGAACGCCTCCGCGAACTCGCGGCGGCCGCCGCGGAACACAAGGAAGAGGAACGCACGCCGGTCGAGAAGGAATTCATCCGCCTCTACCACAACCTGAACACATTCGGTTCGCTGGCCGCAGGCTTCCGCTTCGCGCTGCCGCACCCCGACTTCGCGGTGACCAACCCGGCGGTGCGGGCCCGGCTTCGCCTGCCGCCGGACCGGGAGACGTTCAGTTTCCTCGATGTGTACCACCAGGCCCACGCGCTTTCCCCCGACCTCCAGGCGCTCGGCGCGAAACCGCCGGAGACCTGGTCGGACGAAGAGCGGGAGTTTTATTCGTTGTCCGCGACGCTGTTCAACTGGAACCGCTATTACCAGGGCCTGCCCATCGCGATGCTGCCCGTCTCCGCGCACGGAGCCGAGGAATGGGTCAGCCCGTGGGATCTCCTGGCGGTCGGAATGCCGGATGAGGCCGCGCGCCGGGACGTGCTTCGCCTGCAGGACATGGCGCGCGCCTGGCGGGACGGCCGCACGGTTGACTTCACGCTCGCGGCGAACGATGTCGCGCGGTCCGTCCGGGCCCGCGCGCCGCCTTCGCGGGGCCTCGCGCATCTGGACCTCGAACGGCTCCACAACCGGGTCGCCCCCTTCTACCGGGCGCAGCTCCTGTACGGCGCGGCCTTCCTGCTGTGCCTGCTCGCGCTGCTCCGCGAGGAGACGCTGCTGCGCCGAGCGACCGTGGCCGCCGTCCTGCTCGCGCTGCTGCCCCACACGATCGGCCTGGCCTGGCGCATGATGATCATGGGGCGCCCGCCCATGACGAATCTCTACGCCACGTTCATCTTCGTGTCCTGGATCTGCGCCCTGCTCGGCCTCGCGGTCGAGTGGTACCAGCGCAACGGGCTCGGCGCCCTGCTCGCCTCGGCGTCGGGCCTGCTGTTGCTGTTGATCTCCAACCGGTTCGAGATCGAGGGCGACACGCTCGGCGTGGTGGTGGCCGTGCTCGACTCGAACTTCTGGCTCGCGACCCATGTGGTCACCATCACCATCGGCTACGCCGGCTGTATCGCCGCGGGCGCGATGGGGCACGTCTACCTGCTGCAGGCGCTGCGCCTGCCCGGCGATCATCCGCGGCTGCGCGGCGCCGCCCGCGCGGTCTACGGCCTGCTCGCGTTCGGCCTGGTCTTCTCGTTCCTGGGCACGATGCTGGGCGGCGTCTGGGCCGACCAGTCGTGGGGCCGCTTCTGGGGCTGGGACCCCAAGGAAAACGGCGCGCTGCTCATCGTGCTCTGGTGCGCGGTCCTCCTGCACGCGCGCATGGCCGGGATGATCGGCCCGCTGGGCCTCGCCGCGGGCAGCGTGCTCGGCGTCATCGTCGTCCTGTTCGCGTGGATCGGCGTGAACCTGCTCGGCGTCGGCCTGCACTCGTACGGCTTCACCAGCGGCCTCGCCCTCGGCCTGTGGGCCGCCGTGCTCGCCGAACTGCTGGTTGTCGCGGTGACGGTCCCCCTGATCGCGCGGCGGGCGGGCGCGGCGAAATCTTGTTGTTGAACGACCTCATGCGAATTACATAGGGTTCCGACGGCGTGATCAACGTTTCGGAACATCTGCGGCTCAAACAAATTCTCAATCGGGAACCGGGCGGCCCGGCGTTCCCGATCGGCGTGGAACTGGTCTCCACGCGGGGCACCATGACGCAGGCCCAGTCGCTCCGGGCGCGGAGGTTTTCCGAGGAACTCACCCACAGCCCGCGCGTCCAGTGGGTCTCCATCACGGACAACGCGGGCGGCAACCCGCAGATGTCGCCCGTGGCGCTCGGCACGCCCATTTTGTTCGCCGGGAAAGAGGTGATCATCCACCTCACGTGCAAGGACATGAACCGGCATGCCCTGGAGAGCGAACTCTGGCTGCTGGCCAGCCAGGGCTTCCACAACATCCTGGCGATGACCGGGGACTATCCCTTCGCCGGTCCGGATGGCGGGGCCAAGCCCGTGTTCGACATAGACTCGGTGGCCCTGCTCGCCTTGATCCGCCGCATGAATGCGGGGCTGGACGTGCCGGCGAAAAACGGGACCCGGAAGAAACTCAGCTCCACCTTCTTCGTCGCCGGCGCCGTCGTCAATCCGTTCAAACCTCTCGAAAACACGCTGCTGCCCCAGTACTCCAAGCTGGAAAAGAAGATCGAAAACGGCGCGCACTTCATCATCAACCAGATCGGTTTCGACATGCGCAAGGCGCACGAGTTGCCGGCCTATATGCGCTGGCGGGGGTTCGGACACGTCCCGCTGATCGGAAATGTGTACCTGCTCAATCCGGTGGTGATCCGCCTGTTTCACGAGCAAAAGATCCCGGGCGTCGCCCTCTCCCGCCGGCTTTACATGGAATGCGAAAAGGCGGCCGCCGCGCCCGATCGCGGGCAGGGCTTCTTCCGGGAGCTGGCCGCCCGCCAGTTGAATGTTTATCGGGGCCTGGGCTATGCCGGCGGATACCTGGGCGGCGTGCACAGCTACGCGGAAACGGAAGCCATCCTCGACCTCGAACAAACCTACGCGCCGGATGACTGGAAAACGTTCGCCCGGGAGATAGGCTACGCGCCGGACCACGAATTCTACCTATTCGAGAAGGATCCCGACACCGGCCTGTGCCGGCCCGGCGTGGTCCGCGGGGAATGGGCGCGCTCGATCGAATCCCGTCCGGCCAACCGGCACGTGACCCCGCTGTATCTCCTTTCCAAAGTCATGCACCGGCTGCTGTTCGAGCGCGGGTCCCGGATGGCGCGGATTGGGGCCGCCCTCTGCCGCAGGGCCCGGCGTCCGGAACAGGGACCCGCCGCGCTCCGATTCCTGGAGCGAAAATCCAAGGGGCTCCTGTACGACTGCCGCGACTGCGGGGACTGCTCGCTTTCGGAAATCACGTTCCTGTGCCCGGAATCCCAGTGCGCGAAGAACCAGCGGAATGGCCCCTGCGGCGGCACGCGCGACGGGCGGTGCGAGGTGTTTGACTACCCGTGCATCTGGGCCCGGGCCTACGACCGGATGAAATACGAGGGCAAGACCGGGCAGCTCCTTGAGCACGCCCCCACCGTGCAGGACCAGTCGCTCCGGGGCACCTCGGCCTGGTCGAATTTCTGGATGGGAAAAGACCATACGGCCAAGCAACAGAAACAGAAGGAACCAACGTGAATCCGACCGTCATTGGCGAACTGATGAACAACTCGTATGCCCGGGCCCGGCGGGCCTGGAGCAACCGCGACCTGAACGGATACCGGGAGCTGGCCGCGTTGCAGACCCGGCTGGGGGCCTCTTTCTTGACGCTCAACACGGACGGCACGCAGAAACTTGCGGTGACGCTCGACGAGATGCTGGAATTCCTGCCGAAGGTGATCCCCGCGATCCAGGACGTCACCGACCGGCCCATCAGCTTCGACAACCCGGCCGCGGCCTTCCATGAAGCCGCCCTGCGCTGTTTCGACCGCCGCCGATCGGCCGGCCGGCCGATCCTGAATTCGCTCGCCGTCTCGCGGAGGGAAAACGACCGGATGATCGAACTGGTCCATGAATACGACCTCATGGTGATCGTCATGGCTTCGGAGCGCATCTTCCCGGACGGCTCCCACGGCGCGGGGAAATGCCCGGAAGACATCGTCCACGCCACCCGGCATTTCGTGGAGCGCCTCCAGAAGGGCGGCAAAGTCACCAACGACCGGATCATCGTGGACCCCGGCTTGTGCCCGCTCGCCTCCGACACCCACGGGGGCGTGAATCTCTGTCTGGATTCGATCCGCGCCATCCGGGCCGATTCCGACCTCGCGGGGATTCACATCTCCGTGGGCCTCTCGAATTTCTCCATCGGTTCCCCGCCCCACCTGCGCGTGACGCTCGAGCGGGCGCTCCTTGCGCTGGCCACCGGAACGGGCCTGGACTTCGCCCTCTCCAACCCGGAGAAGAACACCAAACCGCTGGAGGCGGATGATCCGTGGGTGCTCAAACTGCGCGACGTGCTGGATACGGGTCGGCGCCAGGGCGCGGAACCGGCCGAAGACGCCGGATACCGGCAACTGGACGCTCTGATGGACTGGTGGGCGGACGCGCCCGCGCCCGCGCCGGAGGAGAAGCCTTGAACCTGGCGCCCACCACCGAACATCCCGTCCTGTGGCTCAAAGCCGGGCGCATGCTGGACAGCGAGCGCCGGCGAATCCTTTCGCCCGCCCATCTGGTGTATGACCGGACGCGGATCCTGTATGCAGGCGAAGCCCCTCCCGAACCATCCTTGTGGAAAATCGCGCCGCCGGCCGTTCCGGATGTGGAACTTCCCGGCGCCACCCTGCTGCCGGGATTGATTGATGCCCACACGCACATCTTCCTCGATGGACACGAATTGGATGCGGAGAAACGGAAGGCCTACCAGAATCAACCCGCGGAGAACCTTCTGAGACAGGCCCATGCTCGCGCCGATGCCCTGCTCCGGCTGGGCATCGTCGCGGTGCGCGACGGCGGCGACAAGGACGGGGTCGGCCTCGCGCTCAGCCGCGCCGCCGCCCAAACGCCCGCGGGCGAATTTCCGGCGTTCACCCGGGTCTACAGTCCCGGGCCCGGTATCCACCGGAAAGGGCGATACGGCAGTTTCTTCAGTCAACCCGTGGAAGAGTATGCCGACGGCGCGGCCTGCGTGGCGGCGCGCCTCCGCGACGGAGCCGACCACATCAAAGTCGTGCCCACCGGCATCATCAATTTCGCCAAAGGGGCGGTGACGGCCGCGCCGCAATTCTCCACCGAGGACGTGCGCGCCTTGGTGCAGGCCTCCCACGCGCGGAAACGCCTGGTGATGGCCCATGCCTCCGGCGACGCCGGCATCGAGTGCGCCCTCGAAGGCGGCGTGGATACCATCGAGCATGCCTACTTCGTGCGGGACGACCAGCTCGCCCGCATGCGCGATCGCCGGACCGCCTGGGTGCCCACGTTCACGCCGGTTCGCGAGCAGTTAGACCACGCCGACCAGATGGGCTGGAGCGCGGAAATCGTGGATCATCTCAAACGCATCCTCGACGGGCACGCCGCGAGCCTGGCCAGGGCGCTGGCGATGGGCGTTCCCGTCCTGGTCGGCAGCGACGCGGGTTCCTGCGGCGTCGCGCACGGCGAAGGGCTGGTCTACGAAATGGAATTGATGCAGGCAGCCGGGATGAGCCCCCTCGACGTGTTGTGCCAGGCCACGGAAGGCAACCGCCTGGCCCTGGGACTTGACGTCTCACTCGGCGCCCTTTCAGCCGGCCGTCGGGCCGCTTTCATCTGCACCGAAGCGGATCCATTCACGTCCGTCTCCGCCTTGCGGTGCCCTTACAGCGTCATGGCAAACGGCGGTCTATTCGCCCGTCCGGATTTCTACGATCCGGCCCTGCGCGAGGGTGTTTTCACGCCAGCCTGAAAAAATTCGCGCGGGCAAAACGGGCGCGGCGACTTGGCGGCTCCTCAGACCCCGCCCAACCTGGAAATATGAACCCGATATCTCCGGCTCCGGTAAAATATTACCGAGAGCTGAAAATTCAATAATACAATCGCGTAATCATACGAAATAATAGATACATCTATGTAGCGTATATGACGTGTGCTTACTTTTATGTTCCTCATAATTCATGTTCATATTTATTTGCGCGCCAAGAACATACGCAATCGCTTCGCTGCATTTGCTGTAAATTGGCACGGCGCGTGCATATGGGGCATTGACTCGACGATACGGATTGAGGCGTCAGGAGCAGGTCGCACAAGCAAGAAGGCTGGAAGAATGCGAACATGGAACTGGGTGATGGCGGCAACGCTTGGGCTTTCACGACTTCGCGGGCGCGACGCGGGTCCACATCATGGGCGGATGCGGCGCGCTGGCGGCTGGCAGATGGGGCACGGGCAAGAGATTTGCGGACCAGTTGAATCGGCGTGGCGGCCTACGGCGTATTCCGCGTCGTGGCGGCGGCACATTTTTCGGTATATTGAAGGGCACACTCGGCCTCCGCGTCTGACGCGAGGAAAAACGATGTCGGCGAAGACGGCATGGAAGCCTGGCGCGAGGGGAAGCCCTGCCGGAAGCCATCAGCTTCCGTCCGGGCAGTCTTGCAACCCGTTAGGAATCCGCTAGTGTTACAAACCATAGTAGGTTGTGCCTTCCGGGTGGAAGGCGTCCGAAACAAGAGGAGAAAAGCAGAATGAAAAGCATGCTGAAAAAGTTGGGTATGGGCCTCGTCGCGGGCGCCTTAACGGCTCTGCCGTTGGTGTCTCACGCGGAAGAGGCGGAAGCCGCCGCACTGAGCGCTTCGCTGGATGTGCCGGCCCTTTCGGCCTACGTCTGGCGCGGCCAGGTATTAAACGATGAGGCTGTCCTTCAGCCCACGTTCACCCTCAGCAAGGGCGGGTTCTCCATCAACTGGTGGGGCAACCTCAACCTGACCGACAACGCGACGGGCGACGAGTACGAATTCTCCGAGCACGATATCACGGTCAGCTATGACCTGACGTGCCCGTTGACCGGCGCCGGGGTCACCCTCGGAATCGTCCAATACGATTTCCCGAACGTCGGCATGGAGGACGCGGACGGCAACCTTTCCCTCACGGAGGATACCCGTGAAGCGTTCGTGAGCTATTCGCTCGCCGAAGCGCTGCTGGCCCCCACCCTGAATGTCTATTATGACTTCAAGGAGGCGGACGGTTTTTACGGCAACATCGGCATCAGCCACAGCCTCGCCCTCGACGACGCCATCTCCCTCGACCTGGGCGCCACCCTGGGCGCGGCCAGCAGCGATTGGGGCGACTTCTATTTCGGCGAAGCCGAAGGCCTCACCGATTACAGCGTGAGCCTCAGCCTGCCGATCACGGTCTCCGACACCGTGTCCGTCACCCCCGCCGTAGCCTACTCGGCGCTGCTCGGTGACGCCAAAGACGCGGTGGAAGCGGACAGCTCGCTCTACTTTGGCGAGAAGGATTATGTGGTCGGAAGCGTGACCGCCAGCTACACCTTCTAAATCCATACTGATCCCAAGCGAAAAGCCCCGCTGCGCAGCGCGCGCAGCGGGGCTTTTTATTCAGCCAGTTCCAACATTAATGAATGTCAACTCCGGCGACAATCTACATAATTGTATTACATATTGCCTTCCAATATTTGTAATCAATTATCCGGCAGCATATTACGTTTTATCTGGATTGTGGAACGATTCTCGCTGTATTAAGCTCTGCAATTCGGGAATGTTGGCCGAAGTCCGATAATGATTGCGGGAGGTAATTGATGAGCGGGGATGGAATGAAGCCGCGCCATTATTGCGGTTTATTTGGGGTGTTTGGCGTGTCCGACGCGCCCAAGGCGATTTTCACCGGTTTATTTGCGCTCCAGCACCGCGGGCAGGAGGGCGCCGGGCTGGTGGTGAGCGATGGGGAGAAGGTGCGTTCGATCAAGGGCGTGGGGCTGGTGAACGAAGTGTTCAATCGCCCGCACCAACCCCTCGCCTCGCTGGCGGGGCACATGGGTATCGGCCATGTCCGCTATTCGACCACCGGCGCGCCCCGGCCGCAGAACGTGCAGCCGCTTGTGGTCGAATGCGTGGACGGCATCTGGGCGATCGCGCACAACGGGAACCTGACGAATGCCCGGAAGTTGCGGCGCGACTACCAGGAGGCGGGCGCCATTTTCCAGACGAGCACGGACAGCGAGATTCTCCTGCACCTGATCGCGGACCCGCAGTTCCGTTCCCGCCCCCGGCGGGTCGAGCGGGCGCTGGGCGAACTGCAGGGCGCCTTTTCGTTTCTGCTCATGACAAAGAACAGCCTGATGGCGGCGCGCGACCCGTACGGCTTCCGCCCCCTCTCGATCGGCAAGCTCGGCAGCGGCTATGTGTTCGCCAGCGAGACGTGCGCGCTGGAGCAGGTCGGCGCGGACTACGTGCGCGATGTGCTGCCGGGCGAGTTGGTCGTCGTGGATGAGCGCGGCATCCGCAGCAGCACGTTTTGCGAACCCGTCACCGGCTCGCTCGGCCAGTGCATTTTCGAGCACGTCTATTTCGCGCGGCCCGACAGCCTGGTTTTCGGCCAGAGCGTGCATGAGATCCGCACGCGGCTCGGCCAGCGCCTCGCCGAGGAGCATCCGGCCAAGGCCGACATCGTGGTGCCGATTCCCGACAGCGGGATGTCCGCCGCGCTGGGGTTCGCCCATCGCAGCGGCATACCCATGGATTACGGGTTTATCCGCAATCACTACATCGGGCGCACGTTCATCATGCCGACCCAGGACCAGCGCTCGGACAGCGCGGATCTCAAGCTCGCGGTCGTGCCCGGCGTCGTGCGGGGCCGGCGCGTGATCGTGGTGGACGACTCGCTGATCCGCGGCACGACCTCGCGGCGGCGCATCAACGCGCTGCGCGAAGCGGGCGCGACCGAGGTGCACATGCGCATCTCCTGTCCGCCGACGCGGCATCCGTGCCACTTCGGAATAGACTTCCCGTCGCGCGCGGAGCTGGTCGCGGCGGAGCGGGACACGGAGGCGGTCCGGGCGTTCATCGGCGCGGACTCCCTCGGCTACCTCAGTCTGAACGGGCTGCTGGCCTCCGTCGAGAATCCGACCGATTATTGCGCGGGCTGCTTCACCGGGCGCTATCCGGTTTCGGTCGCCGAGGCGCACGACAAATTCGAGCTGGAGATTCCGGCGGGGAGCCCGAATTGAGGTTGAATCGGCGATCGTTCGGTTTTACTTTCCCGCGCTCTTTTGAGGTGGATACGTGAAGGGGATCCGCAGCATGACGAACAGCGAACAGGGTGGCCGGCCGCTCCGCCCGCGCGGCGAGGGCCTGTATGATCCGGCGTACGAACACGACGCCTGCGGCGTGGGCATGGTGTGCAATCTGAAGGGCGCCAAGTCCCACGACGTGGTTCGCAAGGCGCTCCAAATCCTCGTGAATCTCTCGCACCGCGGCGCGTGCGGGTGCGACGAGAAGACCGGCGACGGCGCGGGCATCATGATCCAGCTGCCGGACGCGTTCCTGCGCAAGATCGCGGGCGACCAGCGCATCCGCCTGCCCGAGGAAACCGCCTATGCGTCGGGCCTGGTTTTCCTACCGCGCGACCGCGCCGAACGCGCCTATTGCATGGATCTGTTCGAACGCGTGATCCGGGAAGAGGGCCAGGAATGTCTCGGCTGGCGCAATGTGCCGCAGCACAACGAGGTGCTCGGCGACATCGCGCGCGCGGTCGAACCCGACATCCACCAGATCTTCATCGGGCGCGGCGCGGGCATCAAGGACCAGGCGCACTTCGAGCGGAAGTTGTACGTCCTCCGCAAGGTGATGGAAAAGGCCATCCGCGAGTCGTCGCTCGGCGAGAAGCGGTTCTTCTATGTGCCGAGCCTCTCGAGCCGCACGATCGTCTACAAGGGCCTGATGCTCGCGGACCAGATCGAGCCGTTCCTGCCGGACCTGACGGACCCCGATTTCCAGAGCGCGATGGCGCTCGTGCACCAGCGCTACAGCACCAATACGTTTCCGACCTGGGATCTCGCGCATCCCTTCCGCTTCATCTGCCACAACGGCGAGATCAACACCCTGCGCGGCAATGTGAACTGGATCACCGCCCGGCAGCGTCTTTTCCACAGCCCGCTGTATGGCGACGATCTGCGCAAACTTTTCCCCGTCGCCACCCCGGGCGCCAGCGATTCGGCCATCCTCGACAACGTGGTGGAACTGCTCTACCACGGCGGCCGCTCGCTGCCCCACGTGATGTCCATGCTCATCCCCGAGGCGTGGCAGAACCACGAGACCATGAGCCCGGAGAAGCGCGCCTTCTACCAGTACCATGCCTGCCTCGCCGAACCGTGGGACGGTCCCGCTTCGATTCCCTTCTCCGACGGCACCTGCGTGGGCGCGGTGCTCGACCGCAACGGCCTCCGTCCCTCGCGCTATACCGTGACGAAGGACGGGTTCGTGATTGTGGGCTCGGAAACGGGCGTTCTGGAGGTGGCCCCTGAAAATGTGGCCCAGAAGGGACGCCTGCAGCCGGGCCGCATGTTCCTGGTGGACATGTCCAAGGGCCGGATTGTTGAGGACGAGGAGATCAAGCACGAGATGGCCGCGCGCCGGCCGTACGCCGCGTGGCTCAAGAAGCACCTCGTCACACTGGACGACCTGCCGCCCGCCAGGAACCCGATGCCGGGCCTGTCGGATGAGTTGCCGGTGCTACAGAATCTTTTCGGCTACACGCTGGAAGACCTGCGCATCGTCATGGCGCCGATGGCCCGGAACGGCATTGAGGCCACCGGCTCGATGGGCGTGGATGTGCCGCTCGCGGTGCTCTCGGACCGGCCGCAGCTGCTCTACTCCTATTTCAAGCAACTGTTCGCGCAGGTGACCAATCCGCCGCTGGACGCGATCCGCGAGGAGCTCGTGACCTCCATGGGCACCAGCATCGGGTCCGCGCGCAACCTGCTGGCCGAGACGCCGGAGCACGCCCATCAGCTCCGGCTCCCGCAGCCCATCCTCACGAACGAGGACCTCGAGCGGATTCGTGAAATCGAGGACGTCGGCATCACCTCCATCACCCTGCCGGCCCTGTTCGACCCCGCGGGCGACGGCAAGGCGCTACAGGCCGCCCTGGAGGCCCTGTGCCACGCGGCGGAGGCGGCCATCCTCGGCGGATATGAGATCATCATCCTCTCCGACCGCGATGCGGGCCGCGAAAAGACTCCGATCCCCGCGCTGCTGGCCTGCGCGGGCGTGCACCACCACCTGATCCGGACCGGTCTGCGGCAGCGCTGCGGATTGGTCATCGAGAGCGGCGAGCCCCGGGAGGTTCACCACTTCGCCACGCTGTTTGGCTACGGCGCGAGCGCCGTGAATCCCTACCTGGCGTTCGAGACGCTGGGCGCGATGGTCGCCGGCGGCATGCTGGACGTGGACGGACCGACCGCGAAGAAGAACTTCATCAAGGCGATCAACAAGGGCGTGCTCAAGGTGATGTCCAAGATGGGCATCTCCACGCTGCAGAGCTACAAGGGCGCCCAGCAATTCGAGGCGGTCGGCCTCGGCAGGGACGTCATTGACAACTACTTCACCTGGACGGCGTCGCGACTCGAGGGCGTTGGCCTGGACACCATCGCCCGGGAGGCCGCGCTTCGGCACGCCCGCGCCTATCCGCCCGCCCATGTGCCGGAAGCGCTCCATCTGGATATCGGCGGCCTCTACCAGTGGCGGCGCACGGGCGAACGGCATCTGCTCCAGCCCCTCGTCATCGCCAAGCTGCAGGAGGCCGTGCGCGCCGGCAGGCTGGAGACCTACGATCAATACGCCGCGCTGGTGAACGACCAGTCCCGCGACCTGATGACCCTGCGCGGGCTGATGGAGATCAAGGACGATCCGGCCCGCGCCATCCCCCTCGACGAGGTGGAACCGTGGACGGAAATCGTCAAGCGATTCAAGACCGGCGCCATGTCGTACGGCTCGATCAGCATCGAGGCCCACGAAACCCTCGCCATCGCGATGAACCGCATCGGCGGAAAGAGCAACTCTGGCGAAGGCGGCGAAGACGCCGCGCGCTACGTTCCGATGCCGAACGGCGATTCGAAGTGCAGCGCCATCAAGCAGGTCGCGTCCGGCCGCTTCGGCGTCACGAGCCACTACCTCGCGAACGCGAAGGAACTGCAGATCAAGATGGCGCAGGGCGCGAAGCCCGGCGAGGGCGGCCAGTTGCCCGGCGAAAAGGTCTATCCGCCGATCGCGAAGACCCGCCACTCGACCCCGTGGGTCCAGCTCATCTCGCCCCCACCCCACCACGACATCTACTCCATCGAGGACCTCGCGCAATTGATCCATGACCTCAAGAACGCCAATCCCGAGGCGCGCGTCAGCGTGAAGCTGGTGTCGGAGGTCGGCGTGGGCACCGTCGCGGCGGGCGTGTCGAAGGGCAAGTCCGACGTGGTGTTGATCAGCGGCTATGACGGCGGTACCGGCGCGTCGCCGGAGACCTCGCTGAAACACGCGGGGCTCCCGTGGGAGCTGGGTCTCGCGGAAACGCACCAGACCCTCGTGTTGAACGACCTGCGCAGCCGCATCGTCGTCGAGTGCGACGGCAAGCTCATGACCGGCCGCGACGTCGCCGTAGCCTGTCTGCTGGGCGCGGAGGAATTCGGCTTTGCGACCGCCCCGCTGATCACGGTCGGCTGCATCATGATGCGGGTCTGCCACCTCAACACGTGCCCGGTCGGCATCGCGACGCAGGATCCGGAACTCCGCAGGAAGTTCACGGGCACGCCCGAAATGGTGATCAACTTCTTCCATTTTGTCGCCGAGGACCTGCGCCGGATCATGGCGAAGCTCGGCTTCCGCACGATCGCCGAGATGGTGGGCCAGACCCAGCGGCTCGACGCGCGGAAAGCCGCCTCGCACTGGAAGGCCGGCGGTCTCGATCTGACGAAGATCCTGCATAAACCCGAGGTCCCCGCCGCGGTCGGCCTCTATTGCCGCCAGAAGCAAAACCACAACCTCGACAAGGCGCTTGACCTCGAATTGATCGCAAAGGCGGCGCCGGCCCTCGAGCGCGGGGAACGTGTCGAGTTCGAGCAGCGCATCCGGAACGTGAACCGGACGGTCGGCACCATGTTGAGTTACCGCATCTCGAAGGCGCGCGGCGAGGCGGGCCTGCCCGAGGACACGATCGTCATCCGCGCGAAGGGTTCCGCCGGCCAGAGTTTTTGCGCATTCGGCGCCCCGGGTCTGACCTTCCACATCGAGGGCGATGCCAACGACTATTTCGGAAAGGGGCTGTCGGGCGCGCGGCTGACGATCCGCCCGCCGCGCGAATCCACCTTCCGGGCCGAGGAAAACATCCTCATCGGCAACGTCGCGCTCTACGGCGCGATCAAGGGCGAGGCGTTCGTTCGCGGCCTGGCGGGCGAACGCTTCTGCGTCCGCAACAGCGGCGCGACCGCGGTGGTCGAGGGCGTGGGCGACCACGGGTGCGAGTATATGACCGGCGGTTGCGTCGTCGTGCTGGGGCGCACCGGCCGGAATTTTGCCGCCGGCATGTCCGGCGGCATCGCCTATGTGCTCGATGAGCAGGGCGATTTCGGCGAACGGCGCTGCAACCGCGAGATGGTGGGCCTGGAAACACTTTCCGATCCGGCGGAGATCGCCCTCGTGAAGGACCTGGTGGAGCGGCATCGCCGGCTGACCGACAGCACGGTGGCCGCCCGCCTGCTCGCGGCCTGGCCCGAAACCGTGAAGCGCATCGTGAAGGTCATGCCCCACGACTATAAAAAGGCCTTGGAGAAAATGGCGGCTGAGAAGGCGAAGGAACTGCAACCGGCGGGGGGATAACCGCTCAACTTCAATTACAGCCGGCTGCAATTCAAAAGGGAAATTCGACGGGAACATTGATTCTTTATCTGCGCCATCTGCGATATCTGCGGTTGGCCGAAAAAGGGTGAACCATGGGCAAGCCTACGGGATTCAAAGAGTACGCGCGCGAGTTGCCGCGCAAGATGGCGGTGGCGGAGCGGCTGAAGGTTTACCGCGAGTTCTACGAGCCGTTCCCGGAGGAGCAGATCCGGAAACAGGCCGCGCGCTGCATGGATTGCGGCGTGCCCTTCTGCCACACCGGCTGCCCGCTGGGCAACATCATCCCGGACTGGAACGACCTCGTCTATCGCGGCCGCTGGCGCGAGGCGATGGACCGCCTGCACGCGACGAACAACTTCCCCGAATTCACCGGGCGCCTCTGCCCCGCCCCGTGCGAAGAGGCCTGCGTGCTCGGCATCAACGAGCCGCCCGTCACGATCGAGCAGCTCGAGAAGGAAATCGTCGAGCGCGCCTTCGCCGAGGGTTGGATCAAACCCGAGCCGCCCGGACAACGCACCGGAAAGAATATCGCCGTCGTCGGCTCGGGCCCCTCGGGACTGGCCTGCGCCCAGCAGCTCAACCGCGCCGGACACACGGTCACGGTGTTCGAACGCGCGAACCGCATCGGCGGCCTGCTGCGCTACGGCATCCCGGACTTCAAGCTCGAGAAGCACATCATCAATCGCCGCCTGGAGGTCATGCAGGCCGAGGGCATCGCCTTCAGGACCGGCGTCGCCGTCGGCGAGGACATCGCCGCGGAACAACTCAAGGCGGAGTTCGACGCGATCGTGCTGGCGATCGGCGCGACGCGCGGGCGCGATCTGGTCGCGCCGGGCCGCGAATGGAAAGGCATCCACCTCGCGATGGAGTTCCTGCCGCAGCAGAACAAGGTCGTGGCGGGCGACACCGTGCCGGGCCAGATCCTGGCCACGGGCAAGCATGTCATCGTCATCGGCGGCGGCGACACCGGCAGCGACTGCATCGGCACGTCGAACCGGCACGGCGCGAAATCCGTGACCAATTTCGAGTTGCTGCCCATGCCGCCGAAGGAGCGGCCGGCGCACCAGCCCTGGCCCTACTATCCCATGAGGCTCCGCACCAGCACCTCGCATGAGGAGGGCTGCGAGCGCGTCTTCGCCCTGTCCACCAAGGAATTCATCGGGAAAGACGGCCGCGTGACCCACCTCAAGACGGTCGGTGTGCAGTTCGCCCCCGCGCCCGGCGACGGCCCGCCAAGGCTCGTGGAGGTGCCGGGCTCGGAGAAGATCTGGCCCGCGGACCTCGTCCTGCTCGCGATGGGCTTCACCGGCCCGGAACCCGACGGCATCGTCAAGCAGCTAGGCTGCGCGCTCGACAATCGCGGGAACGTGAAGGCGGACGATAACTATGCCACCAACGTGCCCGGCGTATTCGCCGCCGGCGACGCGCGCCGGGGCCAGTCCCTCATCGTCTGGGCCATCTCCGAGGGCCGCGAATGCGCACGCGGCGTGGACTCCTGGCTGATGGGCCGCTCGCTGCTGCCGACCAAAGTCGGCTACGACCTCCCGCGCGTCTGATCCCGGCGGTGCGCCTCCCGGCCCGCCGGGCCGGCCCCCGCAGATGAGCGAGCGGTCTTGATCCGGCGAACGCGGGTCCGGATCAATGTCCCCGCGAGCAAACGATCCCGCACGCGCGTGCCCTTTGCACGACCGTTCCCCGTCGCCTTTAACGATACGACGAGCAACAAGAATGACCGCGCGCTGATCAAGCGACACGCGGTCGCCGCCCGGCGCGTGGCGCGCTATATCGTATCCCCGAAAGGCCGTCGTCTTGCGATGCGCCACGGGCACGCGCCGCGCCCCGCGGCCGAGGCCGCATGGGATCATTATTTCGTCCGCGCGGATGAAGTACACTGCCGCGCCGCGGCGGAAGCGATGGAGATCGCGGATGGGCGGGGGTGCGAGCGCGCGATTCTCCTCTTTAGCCTCTGTGCCATTCACATGGAATGGCGGATGCTCCGTGAGGAGTATCAGGTCGCTCACGATTCGTTGATTGATCTGCTGCTTGCGCGCCCGGACGACAAGAGTCGCGCCGAGGCGTTCGCCACGAGTGGCACGTGTCGCGCCGCGCATCCGACAATGCCGCGCGCGGGATACCACTGACAGGGTCCAGCACGGAAACGGACGACGACTTCGAGGAGCGCCTGCAAGCCGTCACCTCGGATAGCACCCTAGACAGCGCGAACGGCGGTTATCGCGGCGCCGCGTCCATCCGCTCGACGGTCACGGCGATGAATTTCGACATCGGGGTCAGGCTCCGGTCCGCGTGGTCGTCCAGTCCCACCAGGACGTTCGTCTCGGGAAAATAGGCCGCAGCGCAGCCGCGCGGAATCGCGTAGGCCGCCGGGCGAAAGTCCCGGACGCACCGGCGGCTGCCGTCGCCGGCATGGCTGGTGATGGCCACGCGGCACGTCTCGTCCAAACCGCGCGCCGCCATGTCCTCCGGATTCAGCAGGATCACACGCCGCTCCGCGCGGATGCCCCGGTACCGGTCGTCGCTGTCGTACACCGTGGTGTTGTACTGGTTGTGCGAGCGCACGGTCATGAGTTTGAGACAGCCGTCCGGTACGGCGACGTCGGGCAGCGGGTTCACGATGAACCGCGCGCGGCCCGTGGCGGTCTTCCATTCGCGATGCGCCGCGGGATTCCGCAGGTGGAACCCGCCCGGCTGCCGGATCCGCTCGTTGTAGCCCGCAAAGGCGGGCAGGACGCGCTCGATCCGCTCGCGGATGCGGCCGTAGTCACCCACCAGATGAGCCCAGTCCACCGGACCGTCGGGGAACAGCGCCGCGCCGATGCCGGCGACAATGGCCGGTTCGGACATCAATTGGGGCGAGGCCGGCCGGTTTCTGCCGGTCGAGGCGTGCACCATGCTCATCGAGTCCTCAACCGTGACGGACTGTCTGCCGCCGGACTGCCGGTCCTCTTCCGACCGTCCGATGCAAGGCAGGATCAGGGCCTCGCGCCCGTGCACCACATGACTCCGATTCAGATGGGTCGAGACGTGGACGGTCATCCGGCAACGCTCCAACGCGCGCCAGGTCAACTCGGTGTCCGGCGTGGCGGAAGCGAAATTTCCGCCCATGCCCAGGAAGAATGACGCGCGTCCCTCGGCCATGGCTTTGATCGCCTGCACCACGCCGTGGCCGTGGCGACGCGGCGCGCTGAATCCAAATTCCCGATCGAGGGCGTCGAGGAACGCATCGGATGGCGACTCCGTGATCCCCACGGTGCGATCCCCCTGCACGTTGCTGTGCCCCCGCACGGGGCATGGGCCCGCGCCAGGCCGGCCGATCTGTCCGCGCAGCAACATCAGATTGAGGATCTCCTGGACGTTGGCCACGCCGTGCCGGTGCTGGGTCAACCCCATCGCCCAACAGCAGATCACGCGGTCGGCGCCGAGATAGACCTCCGCGGCCTCCGCGATTTGTTCCCGCGTCAGGCCCGACGCGGCGAGCAGCGGCGTCCACGGCGTTTGCAGGACGGCGCCGCTGTAGGCGTCGAATCCGTCGGTGTGCGCGGCAATGAACTCGCGGTCAATCGCGGCGGGCCGCGCGGAGGCCGCCTCCAGGACGTGCTTGGCCATCGCGCGCGCGGCGGCGAAATCGCCACCGACCTGCACCTGGTAGTAATGCGTGCTGATCGGCGTGCTCCGGTTCAGCAGCAACTCCACCGTATGCTTGGGATGAATGAAGGAAACCAGCCCCGCCTCAAGCAGCGGATTGAACGCGACGATCCGCGCCCCGCGCTTGGAGGCGCGCTCCAGCTCGGCGAGCATGCGCGGATGATTCGTGCCCGGGTTCTGCCCAAAAACGAAGATCGCGTCCGCCCGCTCGAAATCGTCCAGCGTCACCGTGCCCTTGCCGGTGCCGATGGACTCGGTCATGCCGACGCCGCTCGATTCGTGACACATGTTCGAGCAGTCGGGAAAATTGTTGGTGCCGTACAGCCGGCCGAGCAACTGGTAGAGGAACGCCGCCTCGTTGCTGGTCCGCCCCGACGTGTAGAAAATCGCCTCGTCGGGCGACGGCAGCGAGCGGAGGCAGGAGACGATGCGCGAAAAGGCGTCGTCCCACGAAATCGCCTCGTACCGATCGGTGTCCGGATTATACGCCATGGGATCGGTCAACCGGCCCGCCTGCTCCAGGGCCGCGTCGTCCCACGCGCGCAGGGCGCTCACCGCGTGCCGCCGGAAGAACACGGGGTCCGCGCGCCGGCCCGTTGTTTCATAGGTCAGCGCCTTGACGCCGTTCTCGCAGAACTCGGCGATGGAATGGGGCTTGGGATCGGGCCACGCGCAGCCGGGACAATCGAATCCGCGCGGCTTGTTCATGCTCAACAAGGTCTTGTTGCCCTTCAGGAAACCCTCGCGCTTCAGAAAGTGATACGCCGACGCCAGGGCGCTCCATCCGCCCGCGGGCTTTTCCGGTTGGTTCATGTTTCGATCATCCCCATCTCGGCTGCAGGCCGCGTTATCCGGTTCGCACCGCTGTAAAATGTCGCGCGATCCTCCCGGCAGAACGCGGCCAGCGTGATGCCCCAGCGCGCCGCCATCCGCGCCGCCAGCGCGGTGGGCGCGGAGACCGCGGACAACACCGGAATGCCCGCCCGCGCGCACTTCAGCACAATCTCCAGCGAGACGCGCCCGCTGACGGCGAGCACGTCGGCGCGGGACAGCAGCGCGTTTTCAAGCAGGAAGCCGATCACCTTGTCCACCGCGTTGTGCCGTCCGATATCCTCAAAAACGCACAGGACCTCGCCCCCCACCGTCGCGGCGCAGGCGGCGTGGCATCCGCCCGACCGGTGGAACACGGGTTGCCGGTCGCGGGCGCGCGCGTGGATCAGGGCCAGAACGGACGCCGAGACCGCCGCGCGCCGTTCCACCGGCTCGACACCGTCAAGGAGCCGGTCCGCCGACGGCTTGCCGCACAGGCCGCACGACGAGACGGACATCAGCCGGCGCGCGTCGCGGTTCAAGCCCTCGCACGAAATCTCGACCTGCACCTCCGCGCCGTGGTCCATTGCGGTTTGCCGGTAAAGAAGGAAGCTGGAATCCAACGCCCCTTCTCCGTGCAACAGGCCGCGAACCAGGAAGCGCTCGTGGCCCGGCGTGCACAGCGTCATGGAGAATGGTTTTCCGTTCACGACAATTTGCAGGGGCTGCTCGGCGGCGAGGCAATCCGACACGTCGGTCTCGCGATCGGCTTCCTGGCGAAGGCCGGGGACTGTTTCCACCGCACCCCCGCCCGGCACGGGCTGGGGCGACTGGGCCGGATCCCGCTCCAGCCCCTTCCGCCCGCGGAAATCGTCTCCGCGCGAAATCCAGTTATCGTGAATGGTGGCGGTCATATCCGGCGGCGCGCGGCCCCGTGCCCCGCCCTCCTCCCGCGAGAGAATAGTGCGGGCATGCGCGGAATGCAACGACCTCAACGCGCGCGCGGTTTCACGGCGGCCGCGCGCTGGCTATGGCGTGATCGAGCCGCGCGCCATGCGTTCCAGGGCCTCGCGGAGCTGGGCGCGGGGGCAACCGAAATTCAGGCGAAGGAAGCCGGGCGCGCCAAAATCAACGCCATTGGACAGGCCGACGCCGGCTTCCTCAAAAGAGCGGTGCGGATGTTCAAGCTTCAGCGCGCGCACATCGAGCCACGCGAGATACGTCGCCTCCATCGGCTGCAGCCCGATCTGCGGCATGCGTTCGCGGATGAACGAATAGACGAGGTCGCGGTTGCCGCGCAGGTATCCGAGCAGCGCCTGCCGCCAGGGCTCGCCGTGCCGGTACGCCGCCGCGCAGCCGGCGTAGCCAAAGGCGTTGATCTCGGTGATCAGGCCCCGGCACGCGCGCAGGAAGGTCGTGCGCAGGCCGTCGTCGGGGATCACCGCGTAGGCGCAGGCGAGGCCGGGCAGGTTGTAGGTCTTGCTCGGCGCGTGGAGGGTGATCGTGCGCGCGGCGGCTTTTTCGCCCAGCGCGAGCGTCGGCGTCCACGGCACATCGTCGAGGATCAGGTCGCAATGGATCTCGTCGGAAACGAGAATGAGGTTGTGGCGCTCGCAGAAGTCAACGAGCTGCTCCAGCTCCGCGCGGCGCCAGACGCGGCCGACGGGGTTGTGCGGGTGGCAAAGGATAAAAAGCCGTGTGCCGGGCGTGACGGCGCGCTCCATCGCCGCCCAGTCAAAGGCCCATCGTCCCTGTTCGAGATGCAGCGGCACGGCGATGCGCCTGCGATCCTGGAAGGCGGGCGCGCTGAGGAACGGTGGATAGACCGGGGTGCAGGTCATCACGGAATCGCCCGGCTCGCCGAACGCGCGGCAGGCGATGTTTAACCCGGGCACGAGGCCCGGCAGCCAGACGATCCACTCGGCACGCGCCTCGATCCCGTGCCGGCGCCCCAAATAGGCCTGCACCTCGCGCACCACGCCGTCGTGCGGGATGGTGTAGCCGAAGACACCGTGCGCCGCGCGCGCATGCAGGGCTTCGATCACCGCGGGCGGCGACTCGAAATCCATGTCCGCCACCCAGAGCGGGAGGATGTCGCGGCCG
Organism: uncultured Verrucomicrobiota bacterium; assembly: GCA_964388845.1. GTDB lineage: Bacteria > Verrucomicrobiota > Kiritimatiellia > CAIVKH01 > CAIVKH01 > JAMLJG01. The sequence continues at coordinate 1,353 of CAYMCD010000035.1, read as the reverse complement.
GCATAACGGTCCCATTTCAGGCTGCCCGTGCCGGCGCGGTCGCGTGTCTGGTCGAAATTGAACATGCCCCTTTGTATGCCACACCCACGCCGGGGGCAATGCTGTCCTGCGGCGATTGACGGCGGCACGGCATGGAGATTTGTTTGCACCCGCCCCGTGCAAAGGTTCATCATGCCCGCAGGCAGACGGATGACGGAAAACCCATCCACCCAACCGCCGGCGACCCCGGCCCCGCCGCCGGATACGGATCCCATGCCCGCGGGGGCGATCTTCGGAAACTATCGCGTCCTGCGGTTTGTCGCGCGCGGCGCGATGGGAATGGTGTATGAGGCGTTGCACACCTCCCTCCGTACGCACCACGCGTTGAAAATCATCCATCCGCACCTGGCGGTGGATGAGCGCTTCCTCAAGCGGTTTCGGCACGAGGCGCGCCTGATGGCCAACCTGGATCATCCGAACATCGCGCGCGTGACGGATTTCGGGCAGGAGGGCGAGCATTGTTTCTTCGTCATGGAGTATGTCGGCGGCCCGAAGGGCCGGCCGGAGACGCTCCAGAACCTGCTTAACGAAGCCGGCCCGAATAATCCACTGCCGGAGCGGGAAATCCGTGACCTGTTCCTGCAGATCTGCGCCGCGCTCGAATACTGCCATCATTTCCACGCGAACGGCGTGGTGCACCGGGATCTGAAGCCCTCGAACATTCTCCTGCGGCCGGCGGACAGCGCGCTCCCGCGTGTGGCCATCGCGGACTTCGGCCTCGCCCAGATGGGCGGCGGATTGGAGTCCTTTTCCACCCTGATGCCGTCCGCCTCAGCGGGGACCGGCGAGCAGGGGCGGCCCGGCGAAATCAGCGGGACCCCGCGGTACATGAGCCCGGAACAGTGGCAGCCGGGCGCGGCGGTGGGTCCCGCGAGCGACATCTTCACCGTGGGCGTGCTGCTGTATCAGGCGCTCACGCGGCAACTGCCGTTTCCGGATAGCCGCGCGCTGCTGGAAGGGAGGTCCGCCAGATTCGACCGGCCGAGCCGCTGCGGGCGCGCCCACGCATGGGATGCCATGGTGTCGGCGTGTCTGTCCGCCGATCCGGGCGCGCGTCCGTCGGCGGAAGAGCTTTCGCGGGCGATCGCGCGCGTCGGCGGCCATCGTTACCGTCCGGCGCTGGCCGCGGCGCTCCTGCTGGCGGCTTTGGCTGTCGCGGGGATTTGGTCGCCGGGGCACTGGCGGCGACCGGCCACCCCGGCGGCCCCGCCTGCGGCGGCGCCCGCGGCGCAGCCGGCGCCGCTCCCGCCCGGAAGCCTCGATCTCGCCCTGCAGGTGCGGGTCCCGGTTGAATATGGGCAACCGTTCAACCTG
>CAYMCD010000034.1:0-26909 GCA_964388845.1 uncultured Verrucomicrobiota bacterium | reverse complement strand
CCGCCAACGCTATTAAACCCATCGCGGGTCTGTAAAGTCCGACAGGCTGCTAGAGGCTATCCCACAACCCATTTTCGCGCTGGTGCGAGCGTCGCGCCCGCCGGGCCAGGCGCGCCGACGACGGCGATGCCCCAGCGCACCGTCGAGGAGGCGCAACACCGCCCGGCGGGATGCGCCGCCGCATCCCGCAGCGGGACCGGGCTGTTTTGCCGCCTGGCTGCGTTGGGAGCTCGGGCACGGGCCGCGTCGGGCACGCCTCCCGCACTCCCGCCTTGCCAACCGGCAAAACAGCTCCGGCCGGCATCGAAAAGCGGTTGTGGGATAGCCTCTAGAACGTCACCACGCTGGAGATCTGCGACCGCGAGACGCCGGTCTTCCGGGCCACCTGCTCCAGCGTCACGCGGGGCAGGTAGCGGTCCGGATGGCGGTGCTGCAATTCTTCCAGGATGCCGGGCACATCGCCGGACCTGTTCGGATGGCGGGCGATGACCTCGTCCACCGTGGCTTCATCCAGCGGACCCTTCGCGGGCGGGCGCATGATTCACTTCGGGTTCGGGCTGTCCGTGAATCAACACTGCAAGCCGCCGGATCACATCGTCCATTCCGCGCCGGGTGGCTTCTGAAAGTTCCTCGCCGAGGTCGAAGTCGAAACCGGGTATCGCGGCGAGCCATGCCTCCGCGCGCGATCCGAAGAGATCCGACGCGAGCGCGGCGATCTCGGTCGGTTGAACCGCGTGGCCGAAGCAGGAGCGGGGCAGAGCGATTGCCTGCCGGTCGCCCAGCGGCAGGAGCAGCGCGCCCCGGCCGGGCTCGGCCGGATAGGCGTCGAGGAAGATCGCGCGATCAGCGTCCCGGAGGAGCGCCGCGTGTTCCGGCGCAAGTTGGTTGAAATCGTGCACCTCGACGCCGGGCAGGTTCATGGCTCGCAGCAGCGCCGCGGCGCGCCTCCCCGCGCCGTCGTCGCGGTGGAAGTCGTTGCCCCACGCGAGAATGACCGTCTTTTTCATTTCCAAACCTTATCCTCATCCGGATCGGAATCCCGATTGACCGCCAGGATCCGGATTCCGAACTAGGACCTGACTATTTCCCTCACCACATTCCCTTTCGCGTTCACCACCGCCAACTTGATCGGCATCTGGCCGAGCGCATGCGTCGAACAGCTCAGGCACGGGTCGAAGCATCGGATGACCGCCTCGATCCGGTTCAGCGCGCCCTCTTTCACGTCCTTCCCGTTCACGAAGCGCTTCGCGGCCTGCGCGATGCCCTTGTTCATGGCCAGGTTGTTGTTGCCCGTGGCGACGATCAGGTTGGCCCATGTGATCAGCCCCTGTTCGTTGATCTTGTAGTGGTGGAACAGCGTGCCGCGCGGCGCCTCGGTTACGCCGATCCCCTCGAACTTGTTCGGGCTCGCCACCGCGCGCACATGTGGATTGAGGATGTCCGGCGCGTGGCACAGTTCCGCCATGCGCTCCAGCGCGAAGAGGATCTCGATCAGGCGGGCGTGATGGTAATGGAACGAGCTCAACACCGCGCCGCCGGGCCGCAGAGCCCGGAAATCGGCGAGCTCCCGGTCCGCCAGCGGCGTGCCGCACGCATCGCAGCAATTAAGCCGCGCGAGCGGACCGACGCGATACATCCCGCCCGGATAGCCGAACGGCTTGAAGTACGGAGCCTTCAAGTAGCTGTCCCCGAGGCTCGCTTCGCCGATGTGGTGGGTATAGGCCGTCGGCTCCAGTTTGTCGGCGATGATCCTGCGGTCGGCATCCACCACGCGGATGAAGCCGTCGTAGTGTTCGAGCCGGCCCTCCGGCGTGACGAGCGCGAGGAACAGCGACGGGAAATGGGCGAAGCTTTCGATCTCATCCTTGAACGCGCCCTGCGCGCCCTTGAAGAAGTCGAGCGTGCGGCGGACGATCTCTATTCCGCGCGGGATGCCGTCGAGGATCTTCCGGCGGACTTCATCGGTCAGCGGCGCGTTCACGCCGCCCGGCACGGTCCACGCGGGGTGCACGCGTTTGCCGCCGAGCCATTCGATGACCTGCTGGCCGTACTGGCGGAGCCAGATGCCGTCCCGCGCGATTTCAGGGTGCCGGGCGGCCACCCCCAGCACATGCCGTTGCGCCGGGTCGGAATCGAATCCGAGCAGGAAATCGGGCGAGCTCAGGTGAAAGAAGCTAAGCGCGTGCGACTGCGCGAGCTGCGCGAGGTTCATCAGCCGGCGCAGCTTCGCCGCGGTGGGCGGGATCCTGACCGCCATCAGGTCGTCGCAGGCCTTGGAGGACGCCATCAGGTGGCTGACCGGGCAGATGCCGCAGATGCGCGCGGTGATGGCCGGCATCTCCTCGAAGGGGCGGCCCTCGGTGAATTTCTCGAAGCCGCGGAACTGCGTCACGTGGAAGTGCGCGTCGGCGACCCGGTCCTGGTCATCCAGGAACAAGGTGATTTTGGAATGCCCCTCGATGCGGGTGACCGGATCAATGACGATGGTTTTTGCCATGGCCTTCTCCCCTCTCCAAACGCCCAACGCACCTTTTGCTCATCCGAATTTCCCCATCTTCGCCGGGTCGGGCATCCGGCCCTCCAGCAATTCGGTGATGGCGTAGAAAATGATGTCCGCGTGGGGCGGGCAACCGGGCACGTAGATGTCCACCTTGATGATCTCGTGGATCGGGCGGGTCCGGTCGAGCAGGGGGGGGACGACCTCGCCGGGCACCTGCCTGTCGGCATCGGCATTTTCGATGTAGGCGCGGTTGTAGAGCTCGTCCACCGGAAAGCCATTCCGCATCGCGGGTACGTTTCCCGTGACGGCGCAATCGCCGAGCGCCATCACGAGTCTCGCGTTCTTGCGGAAGGCGAGCGCCTTGTGCAAATCCTCCTCGTTGGTGACCGCGCCCTCGATGATCGCGAGGTCAATACGCTCCGGGCATCCCTTCACATCCATCAGCGGGCTGCTGACCAGCTCGATCCGCCCGGCGAGGTCGAGCAGGCGTTCGTCCATGTCGAGCAGGGACATGTGGCACCCGGAGCAGCCGTCGAGCCAGACGGTGGCCAGGCGCAGCTTGGCGCTCATGGGTTGACCTCCCTCATCGCCGTCAGGTACGGCAGGAATTGCAGACGCTTCTTCATTTCAGCGGCGGCGTGGCCCTTTTCCGTGAGCGTGCCCGTGGGGCAGACGTGGACGCACTTGCCGCACGAGGTGCAGGTGTCCGAGGCGCCCCACGGCTGGTTCAGGTCGGTGATGACCCGGCAGTCAATACCGCGGCCCATCGTGTCCCACGTGTGCGCGCCTTCGATCTCGTCGCAGACGCGGATGCAGCGCGCGCAGAGGATGCAGCGGTTGTGGTCCGCGCTGAAACGCGGATGCGTGGCGTCAACGCCGAGGCGGGGATGGCGGTACGGCACGCGGATATGCGTGACGCCGACGCTGCGCGCCATGGCCTGCAACTCGCAGTTGTTGTTGCTCACGCAGACCGAGCAGACGTGGTTGCGCTCCGCGAAGAGCAGCTCGACGATCGTGCGCCGGTATTCCCGCAGCCGCGGCGAGTCGGTCGCGACCTCCATGCCCTCCGCCGCGCGGGTCACGCAGGCCGGCAGCAGCCGGGGGGCGCCCTTGATCTCCACGAGGCACATGCGGCACGCGCCGAGGGGGGACAACCCCTTCAGGTAGCAGAGGGTGGGGATGTCGAACCCGTTCTCGCGCGCGACCTCCAGGATCGTCTGCCCCTCGGCGGCGCTGACGTCCCGGCCGTTGATCTTGAGGGTCAAGATGCGCTCGTTCACGCGTGGACCTCCGTTCCGCGTTTGATCTTGCAGACGCCCGCAGGGCAATGGCCGCGCTCGATGTGCGCGAGGTATTCGTGGCGGAAATAGTTCAGCGTGGAGAGCACCGGGTTCGGGGCGGTCTGCCCGAGCCCGCACAGGCTGGTGTGTTTCACGACGTCGCACAGGCGCTCGAGCAGCGCGAGGTCGTCCATCGTGGCCTCGCCCGCGCAGATTTTCGAGAGCAGCCCGTGCATCTGGTCGGTCCCCGCGCGGCACGGCACGCACTTGCCGCAGGACTCCGACTTGCAGAACTCCATGAAGAACTTCGCGACATCCACCATGCAGGACGTTTCGTCCATCACGATCATGCCGCCGGATCCCATGATCGAGCCGACCTTCGCCAGCGAGTCGTAGTCCACCGGCATGTCCAGGAACTGTTCGGGGATGCACCCGCCCGAGGGGCCGCCGGTCTGCACCGCCTTGAACCGCTTCCCGTCCGGAATGCCGCCGCCGATTTTGAAGATGATGTCGCGCAGCGAGATGCCCATCGGCACCTCGATGAGGCCGGTGTTCTTCACGCGGCCCGCGAGGGCGAAGACCTTGGTGCCCTTGCTTTTCTCGGTGCCGATCCCCGCGAACCACGCGCCGCCCTTGCGCAGGATGGGCGCGACGTTGGCGAACGTCTCGACGTTGTTGATCAGCGTCGGGCAGCCCCACAGGCCCGATTCCGCCGGGAAGGGCGGGCGGGGGCGCGGCTGGCCGCGCCGGCCCTCGATGGACGCGATCAGCGCGGTCTCCTCGCCGCAGACGAAGGCGCCCGCGCCGAGCCGCACTTCGAGGGTGAATCCGTAACCGGTCCCGCAGAGGCCCTCGCCGAGCAACCCGGCCTTTTGCGCCTGCTTGATGGCGCCCTGAATCCGCTTGACGGCCAGCGGATACTCCGCCCGGATGTAGGCATAACCATGGCGCGCGCCCACCGCGTAGCCCGCGATGATCATGCCCTCGATCACGCGGTGCGGGTCGCTCTCCAGCACGCTGCGGTCCATGAAGGCGCCGGGATCGCCCTCGTCGCCGTTGCAGATCACATATTTCCTTTCGCCCTTGGACTTCGCGACCGTGCTCCACTTGAGCCCCGTCGGAAAGCCGCCCCCGCCGCGCCCCCGCAGCCCGCTGGCGGTCAGCTCGGCGACGACCTCGGCGGGCGTCATCTCGGTGAGCGCCCGGATGAGCCCCTCGTAGCCGTCCGCCGCGAGGTAATCCTCGAAGCTCTCCGGGTCTATGCGCCCGGCGTTTTCCAGCACGATCTGTTGCTGAGCCGCGAAGAAGGGCGCGTCGGTCGGGCACTGGAGCCGCGCCACCGGTCCGCCGCCCAGCGATCCGACCAGCTCGCCGGCGTCTTCCGCGCGCACGCGTTGGTACAACGCGCCGCCGGGCTCCACCTGGACGAGCGGGCCCTCGGCGCACAACCGGAGACAGCCGACGCCGCGCACCTGGACCCCCTCGATCCGGCGCGTCTCGATCTCCTTCTTGAGCGCCTTGAAAACGCTGTCGCCATGGCACGACTGGCACCCGGCCGCGAGGCAGACGTTGATGCGGCGCGGGGATTCGCGCAGCGCCGCGCGCCGCGCGCCGGCCAGCTCCCTGATTTCCTCCGGGGTCATGTGGCCACCGCCTTTTTGATCTGCTCGAGCGTGTCTTCGGCGCTGACCTTGCCCGCGATGGCGCCGTCCACGACGATCGCCGCCGCCAGGCCGCACGAGCCGATGCAGCGCGCGGTCAGCACCGAGAGCGCGTCGTCCCGCGTGGTCTCGCCGGGCTTCACGCCGTATTTCTTCTCGATCCCGTCGAGTATGGCCTGCGCACCCTTAATGTAGCAGGCGGTGCCCATGCACACCACGCACGTGTGCCGGCCCTTCGGCTTCAGCGTGAAGAAGTGGTAGAACGTGGCGACGCCGAACACCTTGCTCAGCGGCAGGCGCAGCGCCTGCGCGATGTACTTGAGCCCGGACTCCTCCAGGTAGCCGAAGCATTCCTGCATCGTGTGCAGCGACTCGATGAGCGCGTCGGGGCGGTAGCCGTGCTTCCGCATGGTGTTGTCCACCAGGCGCCAGCGTTTGTCGGCGCCGGGCGGATCAATATTTCTTGGCCGGGGGGGCATGGGTCACCTCTAGGTCTCTTCGTACAGCCGCCGGCGCATCCCGTGGATGCGCTGGAGCATGACTTCGGAAAACCGGCGGTACAGCCGGGCGGCCATCGGCAGGTCCGATTCGAGGCGCGCGCGGAGCTGCTGCGCGTCAATCGTGACGGCCTGCACGTTTTCGAGCGCGCGGGCGTCGAGGTTCCACGTGTAAGGCGGTAGCATCCAGGACCAGCCCACGGTGTCGCCGTCGGCCAGCGTCTGGATGATGATCGCGCCTTTCTCGCCGGCCGGCGGCGCCTCGATGTTCACCCGGCCGCGCACCATCAGGAAAAGGTGGTTGGCCGGCTTCCCCGTCTGGAGCAGGAAATCGCCCGCCTCGTACCGCCGCTCCCGCGCACAGGAGGCCAGCCAGGCGATGGAGGCCTCGTCCATACCCTTGAACAACGGATGGCTCCCGATGTAGTCGAGGATATTCATGGTCGGTCCTCCATACTTCTTCAATCCTTCCCTGTCCTCGGCGCCGGGTCCGGGGTCGGTGATTCACCGGTCCCGATCCCGTCAGCCCTGCCAGTCCGTCCTGTCCACCGTCGTCCTGAAGTCGGCCTCGACGAGTTTCGGCGCGTCAACGTGCTCGAGTTTCGCCAGGTCCTTCTTCGCCGGTTTTCCAAAATAGATGATGCCCTGCGCGGGGCACTTCTCGATGGCGACATCCACGCCGGCGAAGTGGTCGGGGTCGTACTTGTCGTAATCCACGCGCGAGAGGTTGTCGGTCACCGTGAACAGGCCGCTGGCCTTCGTGCAGGCCTTGCAGCCGAGACAGCCGACCTTGCAGACCGCGCGCACGTCCTTGCCGAAGTCCTTGTTCGAGCAGGCGACCGCGAGCATGCGCTCCATCTTGAAGGGGACCATCGTGATGATGTTGCGCGGGCAGGCGCGCGCGCACGCGCCGCAGCCGGTGCAGGCGTCGTAGTCCACGGTGGCCAGGCCGCGGACGATATGGATCGCGTCGTAGTCGCACGCGCGGACGCAGTCGCCGAACGCCAGGCACCCGTAGGTGCATCCCTGCACGCCGTTGACGAGATTGGCCGCCGTGCACGTGCGCTCGCCCTGGTAGGCGCCGATGTAATGCTTGTCGCCGTCGTGCGCGCGGCAATGGACGATCGGGCGGTACGGCCACGTTTCCAGCGCCTCGACGCCGAGCACCCGGGCGACGGCCTCGGCGCAACTGGGCCCGCCGACAGTGCACTTGTTCGGCGCGATCGTTCCCGCGACGACGGACTCGGCGTAGAGCGCGCAGCCCGTGCAGCCGCACCCGCCGCAGTTCGCGCCGGGCAGCACCGCGTTGACGGCCTCGATGCGCGGGTCAATCTCGACATGGAAAATGCGGCTGGCCCAGCCGAGCAGCCAGCCGGCCGTCACACCGAGCCCGAGCATCGTCCCGCCCGCGATCGCTATGGTGGCGGTGTCCATGGTCACCTGCCGAACGTATCGGCCTCGCAATCGGCCTCCGCCTCGAGGGCCCCGGAAAAGACTCTTTCGAGGCCGAGGCCGCCAGGGGAAGCAGTCCTCATCGCCGCGCCTCCGCGTGGCCGTGGGGGAGGACCGCCTCCGCGCCGCCTTCACCCAGCCGGATCAGGTTCCGGTCCATGCCGGTGAACCCGAGAAACGCCAGCGCGAGGATGCCCGCCGTGATCAGCGTGATGCCCGCCCCGCGAAGCGCCTTCGGCACATCGCACGTGTCCAGCTCCTGCCGGATGCCCGCCATGATTACGATGGCCAGCATGAACCCGAGGCCCGACGAACCCGCGTAGACCAGCGTTCGGTCCAGCCCCCACGCCCCGGCCGCGGCGTCCGGGCCGAGATTCTTCATCACCTCCAGGCAGACGAACAGGATCAGGCAGTTTGTCGTGATCAGGGGCAGGAACACGCCGAAGGCCTTGTAGAGCGGCGGGAAGAACTTCCGGACATACATCTCCACGAGCTGCACCGTCGCCGCGATGAGGAAAATGTAGACGATGTAGCTGAGTACGCCCAGGTTCACCGTGCCCGTCCAGCCCGGCCGGGCGAGCCGCATGAACCACGCCGTCGCCGGGGCGCCCGGCGCGAGGACGAAATACGTGATGGTCCAGCTCAACAGCGCGGCGATCGTGACGACGAACGTCACCGCGCAGCCCATCCCGAACGCCGTGTCCACCCGGCGCGAGACGCCGATGAACGGGCAGATGCCGACGAAGTAGTGCAGCACCATGTTGTTGATCAGCACCATCGTCGCCGCGACGATCAGGAGCGTGGTGAAGTGGCTCATGCGGCGCCTCCCGCGCCGCCCGCCTTCGGGCGCGCGCCGAGCCAGTTGACCAGCCCCATCAGCAGCCCCAGCGTCAGGAATGCGCCGGGCGGCAGGATCATCACGATCCATTCATCCCAGACGGCGGGCGGGCCGTCGGGGATCACGCGCCAGCCGAGCCAGCGCCCGAACCAGGTGCCGAACCCGAGGATTTCCCGGACCGTCGCGATGCTCGCGAGGCCGAGGCCGAAGCCCAGCGACTGGCCGAGCGCGTCCGCCGCCGCCGTCAGGGGGCCCTGCTTCGAGCCGCAGATCTCGATCCGCGCGATGATCACGCAATTGACGATGATCAGCGGGATGTAGGGCCCGAGCTGCTTGCTCATCTCGTAGAGATAGGCCGCGAGCAGCCGGTCGGCGACCGTCACGAACGCCGCGATGGTCAGCGTGAAGACCAAAATGCGCAGGTGCGGCTTCAGCAGGTGGCGGATCAGGCTGATGATCACGTTCGAGCAGGTCAGCACGAACAGCACGGCCCCGGCCATGGTCACCGCGCCCTCCATCGTGTTGGTCACGGCGAGCGAGGGGCACATGCCCAGGATCTGCCGGTACACCGGGTTTTCGGGCAGGATCCCGCCCGCGAACCGCTCGCGGGGGCTGGGCTCGGTCCGGCTCATGGCGAGACCGCCTCCCGGCGGTAGGCCGCGACCGCGTCGTTGACGATGCCGACCACGGCCTCGGACGAGATGGTGGCGCCGGTCACGCCGTCCACCTGCTCCGGCCGGCGCGCGCCGGTCTTGGTGACGGAGAGGCGCCGGTCCGCCGGCTTGCCCGCGAACTGGGCGCGCCAGTTCGTCTTCGTGATGAAATCGCCGAGGCCGGGGGTTTCCTTCTGGTCCACGATGTAGAGGCCGGTGATGCGCGCGCTTTCGGAATCGAGCGCCACCAGCAGCTCGATCCGGTCGGCGAAACCCAGGCCGGAGGCGGCCAGCACGGTGCCCACCGGCCGGGCCTCCGCGTCCAGCGCGCGATAGATCCGAAGACCCGCCCGCGTGTCCGGCGCGCCGGAAACGGATCCGGGGACCAGCAGCGGGATCTGCCGCATCGTGTCGGCGACCTTGTTGCCCTCGATGCGGGGCTGCAGCGCGCCCTGCACGCCGGCCAGCGCCGCCCCGAAGAGCAGGCACAGCGCCACGACGAGCCACGCATCCTGTAGATCATTCGCCTTCACGTTGGGCCGATCCATTCCGTCGGGGCGCGTGCGGCCCCGCTGCTTTTCCGGTCTGGAAGCCTTATCTTCATGGCTGTTTCACCGGCATCGGGCCGCCCAGCGGGGTCGGGACCGTCCACCGGTTGATCAGCGGGACCACCGCGTTCATGATCAACACCGCGAACATCACGCCCTCGGGATAACCCGTCAGTTTCCGGATCACGATGACCAGCAGGCCGATGCCCGCCCCGAACAGGAACTTGCCGCGCGGGGTCAGCGGGCTCGTCACCGGATCCGTCGCGATGAAAAAAGCCCCGAACACCAGCGCGCCGGCGCCCAGTTCGTGCAGCATCGTCCATCCGCCGCTCGCGCCCAGCAACTGGATCGCGAGCGCGCCGGCCGCCGCCGCGCCGATCATCCCGGCCGGAATCTCCCAGGACGCCGTGCGGCGGATGCACAGATACAGGCCGCCCGCCAGGCTCGCGAGGGCGCTGGAACTGCCGTACGCGCCCGCGCCCAACCCGGCGAAAAGCGGGACCAGCGGCGCGACGATGCCATCCTGCTTGAAGGCCGACAGCGGCGTCGCCAGCGCGACCCCGTCCACCGCCGGGACGTAGGCCGAGGCCCCGAGCGCGGCGGGAAACGCGACGATCGCGAACGCGCGGCCCACCATCGCCGGGTTGAAAATATTCTGGCCCAATCCGCCGTAGGCCATTTTGCCGAGGCCGATCGCCGCCAGCGACGCGACAAACGCGATGTGCCAGTGCGTATGCGCCGGGAACGACAGCCCGAGGATCAGGCCGGTCAGCAGCGCCGAGCCGTCCCCCGGCGTCGCGCGGCGCCCGCGCATCCGCTGAAACAGCCACTCGGCGCCCATGCAGGTGGCGGCGCACAGCAACAGCTTGTGCGCCGAGGCGCGCCCGCACATCGCCACTTCGACGAGCGCCACCGGCGCGAGGGCGCCGACCACGTCGTACATCATGCGTCGCGTCGTCAGCGCGCCGCTCGACAGGTGCGGACCCGGCGCGACCACCAGCGCGGGCGGCTCGGAAGCGGGCGCCGCCGCGGAGACCGGCGCGGGCGCGGCCGCCGGTTTCGCTTCATCCGCTGGTGTTTGCCCGCTCATTTCGATTCCACCGCCAAGCACCGCGCCCACCGGGCGCGGCGACCGCCTTTCTTCGTTCCTTCCCTAAACATCCTTCCCCGCAACCTTGCCCATTCGGATCAACTGGACCAGGGGGATCCCCGCCGGGCACACATACGCGCAGCAGCCGCACTCGCAGCAGACGCGCAAATGGTATCGGCGCGCCGTCTCCCAGTCCTGGTGCCGCGCCGCCAGCGCGATTTTCGTCGGGACCAGGCGGAGCGGGCACACGTCCACGCAGCGGCCGCAGCGCACGCACGAGGTTTCCTCGCTTCGCCGGACGTCCTCGCGCGTCAGCGCGACGATCCCGCTGGTGCCCTTCGTCACCGGCACGTCGAGCGAGTTGAGCGCGAAGCCCATCATCGGGCCGCCCGCGATTACCCGCGCCGCGTCCGGTTTCAATCCGCCGCAGAACTTGATCAACTCGGCGATCGGCGCGCCGACCGGCGCCAGGATGTTCTTCGGCTGCTCGAGGCCCGCGCCGGTCACCGACACCACGCGGTGCGTGAGCGGGCGATCGCGCAACACCGCCGCCGCCAGGGCGGTCGCGGTGCCGACATTGATCACCACCACGCCCACGTCGAGGGGGAGCCCGCCGTTCGGCACGACGCGGCCGAGCACGGTCGGGATCAACTGCTTCTCGCCGCCCATCGGATATTTCGCGGGGGCGACGATGACCCGCGCGCCGCGCTCCGCCGCCGCGGGTGCGAGCGCCTTTATCGCGAGCGGCTTGTTGTCCTCGATCGCGATCACGATCCGCGCCGCGCCGCACGCACGCGCCGCGAGCAGCGCCCCGGCCACGATCGCGTCCGGCGCCTCGACCATCAGGCGGAAGTCGGAGGTGAGGTAGGGCTCGCACTCGCAGCCGTTCACCAGCAGCGTGTCCACCGGCCGCTTCTCGTTGCGCGTGAGTTTAACGTGCGTCGGAAACGCCGCGCCGCCCTCGCCCACGAGCCCCGCGGCGCGGCATCGGCCCGCGATGTCCGCCGGGACCAGGGCGCCGATGTCGGCGAACGGCCACGGGCCGCCGAGCAACGCCTGCTTCAATTCCGCCGCGTCCGCCTGCGCCGGGCCCGCCTTCAGCGGCGCGGTCTTCACGTGGCGCCCGTTCGGCAGCGTGATCACCGAGGCGATCTGCGCGATTCCGTTGACCGGCGCATGGATCGGCGCGGAGACAAAGGCCTCCGCGTCCGCGATGACCTCGCCCCATTTCACCTCCTGCCGCATCTTCAGTTTCGAGACGCACGGCGCGCCGGCATGCTGGTGGAGCGGGACGGCCAGCAGGGCGGGAGTCGGCAGCACCTCGATCGGGGCGTTTTCCGCGAGGCGCTTGTGATCCGGCGGGTGGATCCCGCCCCGGAAGGGGCGGATTTCCGGAGGGGCTGACAGAGAGGCGATCACGGGCGCTCCCCGCGCAAAGTCCGGAGACAGGCGACGAGGCCCTGGGCGATGAGGACCCCGCCGAAAAGGCCGATCAGCGCGCCGCCCAGTTGGGCGGCCCCGCCCGGCCCGGCGAGGCGCGCGCCCGCGTACGCGCCGCCCAGGGGCAGCAGGAAGACGAGGATCGCGGCGAGCCCCATGCGCGCGCCGCGAAGGGGAGGGGCGGCGCCATCCTCCGCGAAGGCCGCGCCGCAGGAGCGGCACGCGCCCGCACAGGCGCCCCGCCGGGCCTCCGCTTCAGCCGCTGGATCGCGCGCATGCATCGCGCCGGCTCGCCGCCCGCCTCATTCCTCGATGGAAATGCAGGTCACCGGGCAGTTGGCGATGCACTCGCGCACCGCGTCCTCCTTGTCGGGCGGGACGGTGTCCGCGATCACCTTGGCGATGTTGTCGTCGCCCAGGGCGAACACCTCGGGGCAGGCATCGCTGCAGACCGCGCAACCGGTGCAGGTGCCCTCGTCAATCTTAGCCTTCATCGTCACTCCTCCTGCTGTCAAACGGGCCGGTGTCGGCCCGCCAAAGGGGTTCACACCGCGCCGCGCAGCACGGCCTTGTAGCTCTCCAGCGTCTTGATGTAGTTCGCGCGCTCAAAGGCCGACGGGTTCTCGACGTGCCGCTGGCTCATGCAGCCTTTCATCTGCCGGATGGAATCGTATTCGTGCGCCTCCATCCAGGCGCACAGCTCGCGCAGAAGGGTCCCGGCGTGCGCGACGCCGTTCTGGAGCAGGGCCGAGGTGGTGAACACGGCGTCGGCCCCGGCCATCACATACTTCACGATCTCGGCCGCGCCGTGCACGCCGCGCGTCGCGCCGAGCGAGCACTTCACGCGCCCGCTCAGGATGGCGATCCATCGCAGCGGGAGGCGGATTTCGTAGGCCGTGCTCAAGTTGAGCTGCGGCTTCACTTCGAGTTCTTCAATGTCGAAGTCGGGCTGATAGAACCGGTTGAACAGCACCAGCGCGTCCGCGCCGGCCTGGTCGAGGCGCGCCGCGAAGTTGGCGAACGAGCTGAAGAAGGGACTCAGCTTCACCGCGACCGGAATCTTCACGGCGGCCTTCACCGCCGCGACAATGTCGAGATAGCGCTGTTCGACGTCGGACGCGGACAGCGCGGGGTCGGTCGGCGTCCAGTAGATGTTCAATTCGATGCCCTGCGCGCCGGCCTGCTCGATGCTCCTGGCGTAGCCGATCCACCCCGCGCTGGAGGTGCCGTTGAGGCTTCCGAGGATCGGGATCCCTGACGCGGACGCGGCCTTTTCGATGATCCGCAGGTAGTGGTCCGGTTTCACCTCATAGTCCTCGCGCGGCGGAAAATACGACAGCGATTCGGCGAAACTCTCCGCGCCCGCGGCGAGCGCGCGGTTGATCACCGCCTCCTCCTGCCGCAGCTGCTCCTCGAAGATCGAGAACATCACGACCGCGGAGACGCCCGCCTCCTCCAGCCGCTTGATTTTCTCGGCGGATTCCGAAAGCGGCGAGGCCGAGGCCACGAGCGGATTCGCCAGTTCCAGGCCCATATACGTCGTGCGAAGGTCCATGTTCAGCTCCTCACGTTCGTTCGGAAATGACGAAGGCGGGGGTCGCGTCCGTCATTCGGATTTCGTCATTCGTCATATTCATCGCGCGCCGCTCCTCGCGGTCCGCCCTTCAGCCGGCCGCCCCCGCCGCCAGGGCCGCATGCGCCTTCCACCGGGCGGTCACATCGCCCTGGGCGAGTTTCAGCAGGCGCGCGGCCTCCTCGGGGTCGCTGTGGGTGAGCATCCGGTAGCGGACCTCGTTGTAGGCGTAGTCCTTGAACGGGAGCGCCGGCGGCTTCGAGTCGAGCTGGAAGCCGTTCTGGCCCTGCGCCGCGAGATCCGGGTTGTAGCGGTAGAGCGGCCAGTAGCCGGTGTCCACCGCGAGTTTCTGCTGCTTGAGGCCGAGCGCCATGTCTATGCCGTGCGCGATGCAGTGGCTGTAGGCGATGACCAGCGACGGGCCGTCGTAGGCCTCCGCCTCGACCAGCGCGCGCAGGGTCTGCCGCGGGTTGGCGCCCATCGCGACGCGGGCCACGTACACGTGGCCGTAGGAGATCGCGAGCAGGCCGAGGTCCTTCTTGCCGGTCTTCTTGCCGCCCGCCGCGAATTTCGCCACCGCGCCGCGCGGCGTGGCCTTCGACATCTGGCCGCCGGTGTTCGAATAGACCTCGGTGTCGAGCACGAGGAGGTTCACGTCGCGCCCGGCGGCGAGCACGTGGTCGAGTCCGCCGTAGCCGATGTCGTAGGCCCAGCCGTCGCCGCCCATGATCCAGACGCTGCGGCGCAGCAGGTGGTCCGCGATCGGCAGCAGCAGCTTCGCCTCGGGCCGGTCGAGACCGGCCAGCCGCTTCTTCAGCGCCTCGACGCGGGCGCGCTGGGCGAAGAGCTCGTCGCGCGTCCGCTGCGGCGCGCCCAGGAGTTCCCGCACCGGCGCGTCGCCGAGCGCGCCGTCGAGCCGGCCGAGCAGCTCGCGCGCGAATTCCGCGTGCTTGTCCAGCGTGAGGCGGTAGCCGAAGCCGAATTCCGCGTTGTCCTCGAACAGCGAGTTCGACCAGGCCGGGCCGCGCCCGTTGGCGTCCACCGACCACGGCGTGGTCGGCAGGTTGCCGCCGTAGATGGAGGAACAGCCGGTCGCGTTCGCGACGAGCATGCGGTCGCCGAACATCTGGCTGACGATCTTGACGTAGGGCGTTTCGCCGCAGCCGGTGCACGCGCCGGAGAACTCGAACAGCGGATCGAGGTATTGCAGGTCCTTCGCCATCGTCAGGTCCACCCTGGCGGGCGCGCCGTCCGTGATGGACTCAAAGAACGCCTCGTTCGCGCGCTCCTGCTCGAGGATCGGGTCCTTGTCCTGCATGTTGATCGCGCGGATCGCGGCGTTCTCCTTGCTCTTCGCGGGGCAGACGCCCACGCAGAGTGTGCAACCGGTGCAGTCCTCGACATAGATCTGGAGCGTGTACCGCGCGCCCGGAGGCGCCTCCTTGCCGCGCAGCGCGGCGGATTTGAACCCCGCCGGCGCGCCCGCGAGCGCGGACTCGTCATACATCCTGGAGCGGATGCAGCTGTGCGGGCAGACCAGGTCGCACAAACCGCACTGCGTGCAGATGTCGGGCAGCCACACGGGCACCGTCTGGGAAATGTTGCGTTTCTCCCACTTCGCCGTCGCGGTGGGGTAGGTGCCGTCCGGCGGCATCCGGCTGACCGGGATCTCGTCGCCGAGCCCCTGCATCATCAGCGCCTCGACCTCGCGCACGAAGGCGGGGGCCCGGGGGGAGACCGGCGGCGGCAGCGGGGCGGTGTTCGTGGCGGCGGCGGGCACTTGGACCTCGTGCAGGTGGGCCAGCGTCTGGTCCACCGCCTCAAAATTCTTCTTCACCACATCCTCGCCCTTGCGGCCGTAGGTCTTCCGGATGGATTTCTTGATCTGCTCGATCGCCTCGTCGCGCGGCAGCACGCCGGAGATGGCGAAGAAACAGGTCTGCATGATCGTGTTGATCCGGGTGCCCATGCCGTTTTCGCGCGCGACGGCGTAGGCGTCTATCACATACAGCTTCATCTTCTTGTCGAGAATCTGCCGCTGCGCGCGGCCGGGCAGCCGGTCCCACACCGCGTCCGGGCCGAACGGGCTGTTCAGCAGGAACACGCAGCCCGGCGCCGCGTTCCGCAATACGTCCGTCTTCTCGAGGAAGTTGAACTGGTGACAGCCGATGAAATTCGCCGATTGGATCAGGTAGGTCGAGCGGATCGGATCCGGACCGAAGCGCAGGTGCGAAATCGTCTGCGAGCCGGACTTCTTCGAGTCATAGACGAAGTAGCCCTGCGCGTGAAAATCGGTTTCCTCGCCGATGATCTTGATCGAGTTCTTGTTCGCGCCAACCGTGCCGTCCGCGCCCAGCCCGTAGAACATGGCCCGGACCACGTTGTCCGGCTCGATGATGAACGACGGATCGAAATCCAGGCTCGTGTGGGACACGTCGTCGTGGATGCCCACCGTGAAGTGGTTCTTCGGCCGGTCCTTCTTCAGTTCGTCGAATACCGCCTTCACCATCGCCGGCGTGAACTCCTTCGACGAGAGGCCGTAGCGGCCGCCGATCACCCGGGGCATCGCCGCCATCGGCAGCGCCCCCTCGGCCAGGCCCTCCGCCAGGGCGGTCAGCGCGTCCTGGTAGAGCGGCTCGCCCGCGCTGCCGGGCTCCTTGGTCCGGTCCAGCACCGCGATGGCCTTCGTGGTCTTCGGGAGCGCCGAAAGGAAATGCGAAATGGAGAAGGGCCGGTAGAGGCGCACCCGCACATACCCGATCTTCTCCCCCTTTCGCGCGAGGTGGTCCACCGTCTCGTGCGCGGTCTCGGCGCCGGACCCCATCAGGATCACCACCCGTTCGGCGTCCGGCGCGCCGTGGTATTCGAACAGCGCGTAGGACCGGCCGGCCACCCGCTCGAACTTCCGCATGGCCCGCTCCACGATCCCGGGCGTGGCGGCGTAGTACGGGTTGACCGATTCCCGGCCCTGGAAATAGACATCCGGGTTCTGCGCCGTGCCGCGCAGCACCGGGGCCTCCGGGGTCAGCGCGCGCTTCCGATGCGCCAGGACGAGGGTGTCGTCAATCATCTCCCGGAGTTCGCCGTCCGACAGCAGGCACACCTTGTTCACCTCGTGCGAGGTCCGGAACCCGTCGAAAAAATGAACAAACGGCACGCGGGACTCCAGCGAAACCGCCTTGGCGATCAGGGCCATGTCCATGCATTCCTGGACGGAGGCGGAGCAGATCATGCCGTACCCGGTCGCCCGGACGGCCATCACGTCCTGGTGATCGCCGAAAATGGACAGCCCCTGGGTGGCGAGGGCCCGGGCGGATACGTGGAAGACCGTCGGGGTCAGCTCCCCGGCGATCTTGTACATGTTGGGAATCATGAGCAGCAGCCCCTGGGAGGCCGTGAATGTCGTGGCGAGGGCGCCGGTCTGGAGGGCGCCGTGGACCGCGCCGGCGGCGCCGCCCTCGCTCTGCATCTCGACAACGAGGGGGACGGTGCCCCAGAGATTCTTCCGACCCTCGCTGGCCCACTGGTCCGCCAGTTCGCCCATGTTGGACGACGGGGTGATCGGATAGATCGCGCAGACCTCGGCCGTCGCGTAGGCGGCATGCGCGGTGGACTCGTTGCCGTCAATAATCGCGATCTGCTTCTTCATCAGGTCTCGCCCTCCGACGCGGGCGGTATGACCCGCGGCTATTTCCCTGAAATCAAATGGCGCCGGCGCTGCGCGCTTCGGAGGAGTGCCTGGGGGGGGGCGGCGAGGGTCTCGCCGCTTGAAGGCCGCGCCTACGCCGGCGCCAAATTATGTTTTAGATCGTTCCGTGGTCGGCACTCCCGCCGTGTGCTCCTCCCGAAGCTGCCGGGGAGAGACTAGTACAACCGGGCGCCATTGGCTATCAGGGATCGGCCCGATGCGCCCATCAGGGTTCGCCCGATATCCGGGGCGGAAAAATGGGCGTACGCTTCTGCCGGATGAGGCGGTGCGAACCCCAATACGGAGGAACGACCATGGCGGAAAGCGTGAACCAGATTATTGACCGGATCCGGGCCCTTCATCAGGACCTGGCCGCGCGCTTCGAGGGCATCGCCTCGGGCGCCGACAAGGAGCGGCTGCGCATGGTCTCCGACTACATCGGGCGGCACGAGCGCCACATGGCGGAGGCCCTGTCGGCATACCAGGACAGCGCCTCGCGCGCGGTGCTGGATACGTGGTTCAAGAATACGCCGGGCCGCCCGATCCACGAGTGCCTCGACCGGGTCCGGCTGGACGCGGCGGATTCGACCGCGCTGATCCGATCCGTGCTCGCGATGGACCGATGCCTCGTGGCGTCGTTCAACAGCATCGCCGAGAGCGCCCCGGTTGAGGAAGTCCGGGACTTCTTCCAGCAGCTCGTCGGGATGGAGGAACGCGAAGAACACAAACTCATCCGCGACGCCATCGAGATGGAGGATCTGTAAGCGGACGCGGAAGGGCCGCGCCGCCATTTCGTTTTGTGCCGACGCGCGCCGCTGATCGAACGCCGCGGCGCGCGGGCCGTCAGCGGCGATTTCACGCTGCTGAGCGCGGATTTCGGGTGAGGCGCCCGCTCCTTTGGAGGCCGTGCCTTTGCCGCTTGCCCCGGTCCGGACGGTATCGCATTCTGCCGGGCCATGGACGGGACCACATGGTTGTTGCTTGTCGGCGGGATGGTCCTGCTGGTCTGGGGCGCCGAACTCCTGGTTCGCGGCGCCTCCCGCCTGGCCGCGGGACTCGGCGTTTCCCCCCTTGTGATCGGGCTCACGGTCGTGTCCTATGGCACCAGCGCGCCGGAGCTCTTCATCAGCACGATTTCGGCGTGGGCCGGGGAGTCGGACATCGCCTTCGGCAATGTCGTCGGCAGCAATATTTTCAATATCCTGTTTATCCTCGGCCTCTGTTCGCTGCTGGGCGCGCTGGAGGTGGATATCCGCCTGATCCGCGTGGATGTGCCGATCATGATCGGCGTGTCGGTGGGGGCGTGGTTTTTTGCGCTGGACGGCGCGGTGGTCCGGTGGGAGGGCGCCGTGCTGGCGGCGGGGGTGATCGCCTACACGGCGTTCTGCGTTCGCCAGAGCCGGCGCGAAAGCGCGGCCATCCAGGAGGAATACGCCCAGGAATACGGCCGCGCGGCGCGCACGCCGCGCCAGATCGCCGCGCAGATCGCCCTGTGCGTCGCCGGGCTGGCGATGCTGGTGGCGGGTTCGCAGTGTCTCGTCCACGCCTGCGTCGCGGTCGCCCGCTGGCTCGGCGTGAGCGAACTGGTGATCGGTCTCACGATCGTGGCGGCGGGCACCTCGCTGCCCGAAGTCGCCACCTCGGTGGTGGCCGCGCTCCGGAAGGAACGCGACATCGCGGTGGGCAACCTGATCGGAAGCAATATCTTCAACATCCTCGCCGTGCTGGGCATCTCCTCGCTGGTCGCGCCGGACGGCATCGAGGCCCCGGCCCAGGCGCTCGCATTCGACGTGCCCGTGATGCTGGCGGTGGCCGTCGCCTGCCTGCCGATCTTCTTCACCGGGCACCGCATCTCCCGGTGGGAGGGCGCGCTCTTCCTCGGCTACTACGTCTTCTACCTGCTCGGGCTGATCGTGCTGGGCGCGCAGTGGGACGCGGCCCAGCGGGTGGTAGCCGCCGTCGCGTGGTTTGTCGTGCCGCTCACGCTGGTCACCCTCGCCATCGCCACCGCGCGCTCCCTCCGCGCCCCGCGGACGTAAACGGCCCGGTAGAACGGGACGGCCGGCCGCCGCCGGCGGACCGGGAAAAACGCGTTATTGGTGCAGCGAGGATTCGATCGCGGAGAAGTCTTTACCCTGGGGCATCACAAACAGGCAGCGCCCGCCGGAGCGTTGCGCCCAAACCGCGCCAACCAAACGTTTCTCCTCGGAATCCACCGTATCGTAGCGATCCGTCCCTTTGTATTCGACCACAAGGACCCGCCCGTCCCGCAGCCGGCACACAAAGTCCGGATAGAAATAATCGGTCGATGTCTGCAACCGAAACGACGATAGCTTGCCGGCCAGATTCCTGACCCAGTACTGCACCGCCTTCAACCCATCCAGAAACTGGGCGCAACTGAATTCCTCGGTCAGCTCATTTTGCTTGGTTCGTTCCCGCAACTCGCCCGGTTTCGGCCCGTAATAGTGCTTCCTGAACACAAACGTTCCGTCATAGAGCCAGCTCGGCTCATACAACGTGCGGCTGAAATCGAGCCCGCGATCGGGAGAGGCCACAAGGCCGCTTTCGGGCAACAGCCATTGCTGAAAGGCCGCTTTATGCTCGCTATTGCGGTGGAAATCGATCAACCGCTCCAATTCGTCGCGCAGCCTGAAGCGGTCCAACGCGAGCGTTGTCACATCTGTCAATCCACATCGCGCCATCAGACCCCGCACGGCCTTTCGAAGGAACTCGGCCGATTCGCCGGGCGGAATGTCGCGGTGCTCGATCTTGGCATCCAGCCACGCGACTAACTCCTCAAAGGTCCAGTCTTCCGGACGCTCGAACAGCACCAGTTGCTGCTGCAACCGGGCAATAAAATCCTCGTCATCCCGCTCGCGGACCACGGCATCCCCGATCTTCCCGTCGGCCCCGACATCCACCGATCCGGTGCGCGCGCCCGGGCGTTTGCGGGGATCGTAGGCCGGCGGCAAAACGGCATCCCGATCGCTCAACTTCCACGGGCGCTCGATCAAATGCGTCTTCTCAAACTCAAACCAGCGCCCCTGCTCCGCCACGGAAAGCAACGGGATGAAAAACTCCAATTGCTGCTCGAAAGGCGTCGCGACGCGGGGCTCCGCCTTTCCGGCGAAGGCCCGCTCAATCTGGCGTACTCGTTCGATGGCGGCGGTCACCTGTTCACGCGCCGCCGGATCGGAAACGCAGTCCCGCACACGCTCTTCGTCTTCTTTCGACAACGGAACGAAGACCGTCAACGTATCCTGCCCGACATCCAGCCGCACCTTGCCCGCCAGTTCATCCGCATGCGCGCGGAAGGCCACCGGGTCCAGTTGACCCGGCTCAAGCTGCACCGTCTGCGGCTGCACGCTCAATGGCAGCATCGGCTGCGCGGCGGGCAGCAGAACATTTTCCGCCTCGGCCTTCGTGAACCCGTTGCCAACGAGCGCGTCCTTCAACTCCGCCAGCACTTCCTCCAACCGGTTGCCTTCCGCCAGCGCCAGCACATAGGCGCAGTTCAAAAGTTCCTGTTTTTTCGCGGAGGCTTTGGGCAGACGGAGAATCCGGCCCACGATTTGCTCAATCGCCGTCGCGGAACGCGTCTCGCGCAAGCTGCACAACACATACGCGAACGGGCAATCCCAGCCCTCGCGCAATTTCTCGACCGTAATGATGAACCGGACCGGACACAAGGGCGCGGCGATGTCTTTCACCTCTTTGAGGTCGTCCAGCTTGCCGGTCGAAATCCTGATCTCATCCCGCACCAGGCCATACTCGGAAACCAGCCTGTCGCGCAAAAGCTCGCACGCATCCACGCGCTCCGCCTGGATCAACAGGATCGGACGCAGATACTCGCCGGTCGCCTCCGCCTCGCGCGCGGCCAGCCCTTCGAGATTCTTCCGCAGTGCGATCGCCTCCGCCAGCAACTGCTCCCGCTGGCCCGGCGGACGGGTCACCACCCGCAGCGGCAGCTTCACCATCTGCTCCGCCTTCAACTCCGCGGCGGACACCCGGTGCAGCACGTTCGACGGACTCTTCTTGAGGTCCGGCGTCGCCGTAAATTCGATGATGCAGGACGGCTGCACCGCCGCGAGCGTGGAGAATGACAACTCCGTGCGCGCGTTGTGCGCCTCGTCCACGATCACAATCGGACGGCGATGCCGCAGCGCGTTCATCAGCGACGGGGCGGGCAACTGGTCCGGCCCCATGTCCATGCCCGCGTACCGCTCCGGCGGAATCGCCGCCACATGCTCCTTCATGTGGCTGTTGTCTCCGCTGTACACCTTGCGCCCCTCCGGGTCGCTGGTGCGGAAGCACTGGATCGTGGACACGATGACGACGGTCGCGCCCTCGACCAGCGCCCGCGTCATGCGCAGCGCCTCCTCGATGGTCAGCACCTCGACCGGCCCCGCGCACTCCTTCTCCAGCGCCTGGCGGTAAAAATGGCGAGGGTCGCGCAGCGCGGCGGCGGTTTGCTCGAGAATCGTATTGCTCGGCACCAGCCACAGCGCCACCCCGCGCGGCGCGCGCAGGAAGCGATTCAACGCGATCCCCACCGTATGCGCCGCCAGCAGCGTCTTGCCGCCGCCCGTGGGGACGCGGACGCATACGTACGGCATCTTGCCGAATCCGCCCGCGGCCGCGCCGACGTACGGTTGCGGCATCCCATACACACGCGCCGTGACCGCCTCATACGCGCTGACCGGTTCGCCGTCGCGCGCGCACCGTCCCAGGAACTCGCGCAGCGAGTCCAGCACGCGATGTTGATAGCCCTTGAGGTCGATCATGGGAGGTTCGGGCTTCTGTAGCCGCCCTCGCTGAGGGCGGTCTTTGCGGGTTGGAAACCGCGCCCAGCGGGCGCGGCTACAGCATCAAGAACAAAGAGCGGACGCAGTTTAGGCATGCGCCAATTCCAAGGGGCGCACGTCGCCGGCGGATTTCAGGCGGCGCTTGATCTCGCGCGCGCTGGCCTGCTCCAGCCACACCTGCGCCGCCTCCGCGAGCATGTTGTACGCCTCGCGTCGGGTGCGTCCCTGGCTGGCCACGCCCAATTCGGGGCAGCGCGAAACATACCAATCGTCTTCGCGTTCGATGACCGCGGTCAGCGCGGGGATGGCGATGCGTTCGCCGTCCTTCTCCAGCGTCAGTGTTTTCATGGTGTGTCCCTGTTAAGATACCTTAACCTCGTACGGCGTCTGGCGGAAGGTGATTTGTTCGGCACGGAGGCGGTCGGCGCCGAGCAGGCAGCCGGCGCCGTAGATCACCCTCGGGCCGTCGTGCGGCGGGAGCTTCGCGAGGACCGCGCGGGTCAGCACGTTGCCGCCGCTCGCGGACTTGTCGCCGAGGATGCCGTTGAAGAGCAGATAGATCGCCGTGCCGCGACATTCGCCGATTTTCGGGGAATTCGGCACGCGCTCCCGAGGGAGTGGTTCGCCCGTCTCCGTGAAATACACATGTCGGGCCAAGTCGGCGAACCGGACCGACTCGCGAATCTGCCCGCGCTCGTCAAACAACGGCTCGCCCAACTCGCAGAACCGGAAGCCACCGCCCAGCCCCTCGACCCGCTCCCCCTTTGCGTTCGTGTACCCCTCCGCCACCCGCTTCACCCGCTCCGCCGTAATCTCCCGCGCAATCTTCGGCTCCATTTCGACGAGAATAAAGCGGCGGTTTCCGCCGTCATGCCGGTTCAACTTCAATAAGGCATGGCCGGTGGTGCCGCTGCCGACGAATGAATCAAGTACAAGGTCGCTTGCGTTTGCATACAGCGAGATCAGATAGCTCAAGAGCTCAACCGGTTTTGGATATTGAAATTGAATACCCATAGATTCGAGCAAATATCGGTTCAGCTCGGTTGTTCCCAAATTTGTAAGTACACTTTGCACGTAATGCGTTTGTCTGCCCTCGCGTCTGTAGTACACCACACCATTTTTACTGAGATAGAAACGCAACATGGACCCGGAATCTTCGATCGGTTCGCACCCATTTGCGATATACTTCTTCAGCTTGTCGGCTGACATCCACCCGCTGAAAACCCGGCATGGTTTAGCAAGTGCACCGCCACGGACGAGCATCAGGTCTGCCCGCACGGGATAAACGGCACCAAACTTTCTGGTCATATCGCGGGTAATCACCCGCGAGACACTTGTCTCGCGGTAGAAGGCATCAAAATCATCCATTGGCGCTAAATTCAAAACTTCCGCCTCGCAAGGGAACCCAGCGGGAAGCTGAATAATGCTCGGTGGATTTTTGGGGCCATTTTTAGTGATAGAATTTTCGGCAAACGTCCGTCGAATTTTCGAGTCTTCAGGGACCGAGGGATCAACGATATTCCGAATACGAACACAGCCCTTATTCCGAGCATAAAGCAATATGTACTCGTGAACCCCCGTAATCTCTTCTTGGTTTTCCGTGTGTCCGTGCGTATTCCAAACAAGAATTTCTATCAAATTATCGTAACCAAAAACTGCGTCACACAGAGTGCGTAGATTGGCAATCTCCTCGCGTCCGATACTGATCATCAGGACTCCATCCTCGCGGAGGAACTGGCGCAGCAACGCGAGGCGCGGGTACATCATGCAGAGCCATTTGTCGTGGCGGGAAAGGTCTTCGGCTTCCTTGCCGACGGTTTTGCCGAGCCATTGCTTGATCTGCGGGGAGTTGACGTTGTCGTTATAGACCCAGCCTTCGTTGCCGGTGTTGTAGGGCGGGTCGATGTAGATGCATTTGACCTGGCCGGCGTAGTACGGGAGGAGGGCCTTGAGGGCGAGCAGGTTGTCGCCTTGGACGATGAGGTTGCCGGAGCCGGGATCGCCGACGGACAGGTCCGGCACATCCTTCAGCAGGCGGAACGGCACCGTATGATGGTGGTTCACCACCGCCTGTTTCCCAATCCAATCCAACGTCGGCATGCGCTGTTCCTACCGGGCGCGGAGAATAAAATCAACTGACATCCAATCCCATCCCGCGCGCGGCGTGAGCCAGATCTTTGTCCGCCGTCCACAGGCGTCCGTCAACATGCTCGGCCACGGCGAGGTACATGGCGTCGTACACGCTGACGTCAAGCGCGACCGAAAGCGCCAACGCGCGATCCACGTGGCGCACAATCGGCAGGACCTCGACAGGCGTTCGACGCAGCGCGCGCCAGACGGCATCGCGCTCGGATGAGGATAGTTCACCCCGGCGCAATTTCCGCTGCACAGCGTGTGCGGCTTCGACCCAGATGAGCTCCGGCGCGACAAGCGCCGCGCCGCCGGCGTCCACGTCCCGCGCCAATTCGACGAGGCCCGCGGGCATGGGGCCATCCGCAAAGAAAAGTCTAATCAATGCGGAGGTGTCGAGGACGTGCAGGTTCATCGGCGCGCGCGGGCCGCCCGGATGTCGCCGACGCAATCCGCTTGGGCGCGGGTTTTGAGCCGCCCGCGCCACAGGCGGGCGGAGGAGGAAATCCGGCCCTCGCGAAGTTGCGCTTCCTTGGCGAGCACGTAGCGCACCTGTTCCTGAATGCTGCGGCGGCAGCTTTTTGCATCACGCCGGATCGCCGCATACACCTCTTCGGGAACTTCTCGCACGGTTAGCGTCTTCATGCGGCCAATATAGTTGACTGCATAATGCAGTCAAGTTCCGCGACCCATCGGCACGCCACAAGGGAAGCAAAACGGGCCGGGGAAATCCCCGGCCCGTTTCGAGTTTGTGGCGATGGATCGCGTTTACTTCTTCGCGATCGCCGCCTGCGCCGCCGCGAGGCGGGCGATCGGCACGCGGAACGGCGAGCAGCTGACGTAGTTCAGCCCCGCCTTGCAGCAGAACTTCACGCTGTTCGGGTCGCCGCCGTGTTCGCCGCAGATGCCGAGCTTGATGTTCGGCCGGGTCTCGCGGCCCTTCTGAACCGCCAGCTCGACGAGTTTGCCGACGCCGCCCTGGTCCAGGCTCTGGAACGGATCCACCGGCAGGATCTTCTTCTCGAGGTAGTCCGGGAGAAAGGTGCCGATGTCGTCGCGGCTGAACCCGAGCGTCATCTGCGTCAGGTCGTTCGTGCCGAAGCTGAAGAACTCGGCGGTCTCCGCGATCTGGTCCGCGGTCACCGCCGCGCGCGGGACTTCGATCATCGTGCCGACCATGTAGGTCACCTTGGACTTGCGGTCCTTGATGAGCCTGTCCGCGGTCTGGCGGATGATCTGCTCGCAGTAGTCGAGCTCGGTCTTGTTGCCGACGAGCGGCACCATGATTTCCGGCAGGACCTTGACGCGCTGCTTCGCCGCGTTGATCGCCGCCTCGATGATCGCCGTCGTCTGCATGACGATCAGCTCGGGGTAGGTGATCGAGAGGCGGCAGCCGCGGTGGCCGAGCATCGGGTTCATCTCGTGCAACTGCTTCACGCGCTGCCGGATTTTCTCCACCGGCACGTTCATGCGGCGGGCCATTTCGTCCTGGCCCTTCGCGTCGTGCGGGAGGAATTCGTGCAGCGGCGGATCGAGCAGGCGGATGGTGACCGGGTGGCCGTCCATCGCCTCGAAGATGCCCTCGAAATCGCCGCGCTGATAGGGCAGCAGCTTCGCGAGCGCCTTCTCGCGGGCCTCCTTCGTCTCCGCGAGGATGAACTCGCGCTTGGCCCAGATGCGCTCGCCCTCGAAGAACATGTGCTCGGTGCGGCAGAGTCCGATGCCCTCCGCGCCGAACCGGATCGCCACCTCGGCGTCCTTCGGCGTGTCGGCGTTGGTGCGCACCTTGATCTTCCGGTGCTGGTCGGCCCAGTCGGAGATCTGCCGGTACATCTTGTAGATGGGGTGCTTCCGGGCCTCGGCGCTGTTGTCCACCACGGCGGCCACCACCGGGCTGGCCTCGGTCGGGATCTGGCCCTTGTAGACGATGCCGGTCGAGCCGTTCAGGCTGATCCAGTCGCCCTCGCGCAGGATATGGGCGCCGCAGCTGACCGTCTTGCTCGCGTAGTCAATCTGCAGCGTGCCCGCGCCGGCGATGCAGCACTTGCCCCAGCCGCGCGCGACGACCGCCGCGTGGGAGGTCATGCCGCCCGTCGAGGTCAGGATGCCCTGCGCCGCCCACATGCCGCCGACGTCTTCGGGCGAGGTCTCGTGCCGGACGAGGATCAGCTTCTCGTTCGGATTGGCCTTAACGGCCGCCTCCGCGTCGTGGGCCTGGAAGACGATCTTGCCGACCGCGGCGCCGGGGCCCGCGGGCAGGCCCGTCGTCAACTGCTCGGCCACGGCCTCGGCCCTCGTGTTGAAGATCGGGAAGAGCAACTGTTCGAGATCGCCGCCGCCGACCGTGTTGAGCGCCTCGGCCGCGGTCAGGATCTTGTCCTGTTTCTTGCCGGTCTGGAAATCCTTGCCGGTCGCCATCTCGACGGCCCAGCGCACGCCGGCCAGGCCGGTCCGCTTCGCGTTGCGGGTCTGGAGCATCCAGAGCTTGCCCTCCTGGACCGTGAACTCGACGTCCTGCGGGTATTTGTAGCGGCGCTCCAGCCGGTGCATGATCGCGCGGAGCTGCTTGTCCGCGTCCTTCCAGGACGGCTCCGTCTCCGACGCCATCTCGTCGAGGTGCTTCGGCGTGCGGATGCCCGCGACGACGTCCTCGCCCTGCGCGTCAATGAGGTACTCGCCCATCGGCTTGTCCTCGCCGTTCGCGCCGTCGCGCGTGAACGCGACGCCGGTGCCGGAGGTCTTGCCCATGTTGCC
>CAYMCD010000033.1:0-27644 GCA_964388845.1 uncultured Verrucomicrobiota bacterium | reverse complement strand
GGCCGAGGCCGGCCCTCGACAGATCCCCCGTGATATCAGGCAGGCCGCGCCCGACAAGCGGGACACCGGCGAGCCACGGCTCCAGGAAGGCGAGGCCAAAGCCCTCCGCGATGCTGGTCGTGACGGCGCAGGCGGTCCGCGCCAGGAGATCCTCCAGCGATTCGTCGCGAAGCCCCATCTCGAATGTGACGGGGAGGCGGCGCAGGGCGGCGAAGGCCCGCCATGCGCTGTAGACCCGCACATCGTCAGGTGACGTGGGCGCCAGAGTCAGGCCGTAGCGCAGGCCGCGCGTCTCCATCGCGGCCCACAGGAGAAATTCTCCGACATTCTTCCGGCGCAACGCCCGTGTGGGGTACAGCACAAGGTCGGACCCGTGCGCCCGGTCCGTCGCCGGGCCCGGCGCCGGACCGACTGGATTCGGCAGCAGGTGCAACTGACCGGGCGGAACGCCCGCCCGCAAGAGGGCTTCCCGGTCGCGCGAATTGAGGACGGCATAGTGGACGTGTGTCGCGGCCGGATACAACGCGGTGGAGAGCCCGGCCCCAAACGCATCGCGAAGGGCGCGATATTGGGCCGGCCGGCCGTCCTCCGGAAAATCGTGTATATGCAACAGGACCGGCCGCCCGCGAAGGACAAGTTCCCGGAAGGCTGCGGTGGCCGCCGGATTCCGGCCGAGCTGGTGGTTGTGGATGTGCCAGATATCCGGGGCGCCGTCGAGCAGCGCACGCGCGCTGATTTCCAATGCATCGGCAAGTCCGCCCGCCACGGGGCTTGACCGGCTGTCCGCGTAGTCCAACCCGGCCACCAATTGGCCGGTCACGACCGCGACCGCGTCGCCCGCTTCGCGAAGCGCCCTCGAAGTGGTCTCGATAACGCGGGTGACGCCGCCCCGGCGCAGGTGATAATGAACGATGGCGATTCGCATTCCGTGCGCGTCCCGAAGCCCGGTCGTTGGCCCCGCCTAGGCGGGTGGAAGTCCCCGTCGCTTCCGATAGGCGGGCACCTCAATCATCGGCGGCCGTTCCTCCTCCCGGATGACGTGCTCGATCTCCTCGTAGCGGCCGTCGCGGGACTGGAACTGGCGGAGAATCGAGCCCAGTTCCGGCAGGCCCTTGACGAGGCCGAGCGATTTGAGGCGGGAGAGGAAGGCGCGCTGGATGCCGAAGGCCATCTTGCCGAGGTCCGCGGTGGACTGGTTGCGGTGCACGCGCTGGTCGAGATCCGTCTGCGCGATTGCGTCGAGGCCCCACCGCGTATAGACGTCAATCAGGTGCGCGGTCTCGACGCCGTAGCCGATCGGAAACGCGAGTGTTTCCAGCAGCGTGCGGCGGACGGCGTACTCGCCGGAGAGCGGCTGGATCAGCGCGGTCAGCTCGGGGAAGAACAGCGAAAAGAGCGGGCGAACCAGAATTTCGGTGACGCGCCCGCCGCCGGCGGTGCGGACGCCGGGCGCCATGACCAACGGGCGGTCGTAGAAGGCCTTCACGTACTGGATCTCGGGCCGCAACAGCAGCGGGCCCAGCAGGCCGTATACGAAACGCGGGTGGATGTTGGTGATGTCCGCGTCAATGTAGACGATGATGTCGCCCTTGAGCTGGTGGATGGCTTTCCAGAGGTTTTCGCCCTTGCCGCGTTTTTCGCCCATCTCGGGGAGGATCGCGGAGGACAGGTGGACCTCGGCGCC
This sequence comes from uncultured Verrucomicrobiota bacterium, assembly GCA_964388845.1. Classification (GTDB taxonomy): domain Bacteria; phylum Verrucomicrobiota; class Kiritimatiellia; order CAIVKH01; family CAIVKH01; genus JAMLJG01. Next base: position 25,960 of record CAYMCD010000033.1, on the reverse strand, counting down.
GAATTCCGCCGCGACCTCGCGGGTCTTGTCCACGGAGCCGGAGTCAATGACCGCGATCTCGTCCAGCAGCGGGTGGCGCTTCATCAGCTCGCCCTTGAAGACGACGATCTCCTTGCCGATCGTCTTCTCCTCGTTGAGCGTGGGGATGCACAGCGAGATCGAGAGCTGCTTGCGCTGCTTCGCGTCCACCAGTTTCCGTACGTCCGCGAAATGAGAATGGTGGAACGTGTTCGACCCGAGCCAGCTTCCGATGCGGCCCGCGATGGCGTCCGCGTCGCCCGGGGCGGGGAGATTAGCCCTCATCGCAGAGCCCTCCGTCTATGGCGAGCAGCAGCGTGATCAGCTGCGCGAGCCCCGCATACAGAGGCTTGATCCGCACGCGCCCCCGCTCATCGTCCATCAATTCGCCCTCCGTCAGACCGATCGTGACGGCCGGGATGCGCCGGTCAATCAGCGCGGAAAGTTCGGTGGTGTCCGGAGCGATGCGCAGCGGGGCGCCGATGCGCTCCACGATCCGGCGGGCGACGCGCGCCAGCGGGTGGCCGATCGGAATGCCGCCGGGCTCGCAGCGGGCGATGATGTCCAGGTCAATCTGCGCGCCGGATTGCGCGCCGACCTCGGCGACGATATCGCTGAAGTGCTGGTGCAGGTACTGGGCAAGATCCGACGTCTCGCTCAGCAATTCGAAACGCAACACCGCCTGCATCGCCACGTGGTCGTAGGTATGGCCCGCCTCGAGCGAGCCCAGCACGATCGAGGCGACCGGCCGGCGCGGCAGCGGAATCGCGGCGATGCGGGTCACCAGCTGATTGATCGTCAGGACCGAGCCCGACGCGCCGAAGCGTGTCCAGTTGTATTCCGGCGGGACCCGGCATCGGATCTCGCCGCGGCGCATGCCGATGGACTGGTAGCTCAAGCGACCGAGCGGCGTGCCTTCCAGGCAGATACCGGCGCCGGGCTGCTGCGGGTTGTTGGCGAGGAAATGGCGCAGGCCCTCGAGGTTGCCGCGCCCGAGCGAACGGCCCGCCGCGAGGAAAACAAGATTCGACTTGAGGCGGATCTCCAGCGCCTCGAGCAGGGCCGGCAGCGTGGCCAGCGCCGCCAGCGGGATGGCGTTTTCCGCGACGCCCACGCCCGTCACCTCGTCCGGCTGCACGGCGATCGCATGGTCCACCGTCTCGTCGTATGCCGTGTCCGCATGCGTCACGATAAGGATGTTCCGGCTCCCCTCCGTGCCCTGGAGCAGGCCGACGCCGTTGCCGAATGCGTCGCGCGAACAGTTCAGGAGCCCCGACTCGCTCCACCGGACGAGCAGCGTCTCGACGCGGGCCGCCTCCTGTCCGGTCGGCGCCGGAATCTCGCCGACCAGCACGAGGTTCGCGAGAAGCATCTCGCGAAGCGGCTCCAGGGCCCGGATGCGCGCGGGCAGCGCGTCCAGCAGCGGCAACAAATCGTCTTTTGGTTCGTCCATCAGCTTGATGTTTGTGTTTGTGGCGATCCACCACGCGGCCTATTCTAGGTCGGGATCGGCGGTGCTGTCCATGCAAACAGCCCGCGCGAATAAAATAATGGCGGAGCGGATCGGTTTTATATCAACGCGCTTTGCGGGCACCGACGGGGTCTCGCTCGAAAGCCGGAAGTGGGCGGAGGTCCTCGCGGAGATGGGCTGCCGCTCGTTCTGGTATGCCGGCCTGCTTGACCGGCCCCGAGAGATCTCCCACTGCGTGCCCGAGGCCTTTTTCGGTTTTTCCGAAAACCGCTGGATCAACGATCGCATCTGGGGCCGCACCACGCGCGGCCCGCTGGTGACCCGCCGCATCCTAGACCTCGCGGACTATCTCAAATCCACGCTGTACGCGTTCGTCGAGCGTTTCGACCTCACCGCGTTGATCATCCAGAACGCCGTGACCATTCCGATGCACGTCCCGCTCGGCGTCGCGGTCACCCATCTGTTCGCCGAGACCTCCCTGCCGTCCATCGCGCACCACCACGACTTCTATTGGGAGCGCGCGCGCTTCTCGATCAACGCCGTGCCGGATTTTCTCGACATGGCATTTCCGCCGCGCGACCCGCGCCTGCAACACGTGGTGATCAACCAGGAGGCGCTCGAGGACCTCGCCCGCCGCCGCGGACTGCCTGCGATGCTGGTCCCGAACGTCATCGAATTTGAAAAGCCGCCGCCGTCGGTGGACGCCTACGCCTCCGATGTGCGCGCGCAGCTCGGCCTTTCGCCGGCGGATGTGTTCATACTGCAGCCCACGCGCATCGTGCCGCGCAAGGGTATCGAGCACGCGATCAAGCTCGTGCAACTGCTCGACGATCCCAAATACAAGCTCGTCATCTCACACGAGGCGGGCGACGAGGGATTCGAATACCGCAACATGATCGCGGACATGGCCCGCGAGGCGCGTGTGGATCTGCGCTTCGTGTCCACACGCGTGTCTGATACGCGGGCGGTGGACGAGGAGGGGCGAAAAATCTTCACGCTGTGGGACATCTACCCGCACGCGGACCTCGTGACGTATCCGAGCCTCTACGAGGGGTTCGGCAACGCCTTTCTGGAGGCGGTCTATTTTCGGGTGCCCGTGGTCGTGAACCGCTACGGGGTCTTCGGCCGCGACATCGAGCCCAAGGGGTTCCGCTGCCCGCTGATGGACGGCTATATCACGCGGCAGGTGGTGGAGGAGGTGCGCCGGGTGCTGGAGGATGCGGCCTTCCGCCGCGAGATGGTGGAGCACAACTTCCGCGTGGGCGCCCGCTATTATGGATATTCGGTGCTGCGCAGGAGTCTGCACACCCTCGTCACCAACATCACGGGCATGCCGGAGCAATGAGCGCGTGCCTCCCCATGGACGTGCGCGACCGGCTTCTGGCCCGACTGGCCCGGCTCTATGGCGCGGGGTCCGCCGCGGCCGGGGTGGGGCGCCTGCTGCATCTGATCGGCCGCTACGGGGTCGGATCCGACGGCGGCCCGGGCGCCGCGCGCGGCCCGCGCTGGACCGAGAGGGATGCCGTGCTCATCACCTACGGGGATACCGTGCACGAGTCGGGCGTCCCGCCGCTCGCCACCCTGAAACGCTTCGCCGACGGGCACCTGGCGGAGGCGTTTTCCGCGGTCCATGTGTTGCCGTTTTTCCCGTACTCGTCCGACGACGGCTTTTCCGTGACCGATTACCGCGCGGTCAGATCCGAACTCGGCGACTGGGAGGATATCGAGGCCCTGGGCGAACGCTTCGACCTGATGGTGGATCTCGTGCTCAACCATGTTTCGCGCAAGGGCGACTGGTTCCGCGCCTACCGTGAAGGCAACGCGCCGTACCGGGATTATTTCATAGAGGCGAACCCCGCCGCGGATCTCTCGGCGGTGGTGCGTCCGCGGAGTCTCCCGCTGTTGAGCGAGGTGCGGAAGGCCGACGGAGCGGCATGGGCTTGGACCACGTTCAGCGAGGACCAGGTGGACCTTGATTTCGGGAACCCCGACGTGCTCTTCGAGATGCTCGACATTCTGTTCTATTACATCGCGCGCGGCGCGCGGATCATCCGGCTCGATGCCGTCGCCTACCTGTGGAAACGTACGGGTTCCTCCTGCGTCCACCTGCCCGAGACGCACGAGATCGTCAAACTGCTTCGCGACGTGCTGTCGCTCGCCGCGCCCGGGGTGCTGCTGCTGACCGAAACAAACGTGCCGCACGCGGAGAATATCGGCTATTTCGGCGCGGGCGACGAGGCGCACATGGTCTACCAGTTCAGCCTGCCGCCCCTGCTGCTACATGCGCTGCAGACCGGCGAGCCCCGCCATCTCGAAGCCTGGCTGCGCGCGCTCGCGCCGCCGCCGGCGGGCTGCACCTGGTTGAACTTCACCGCCTCGCACGACGGCATCGGCGTGCGCCCGCTGCAGGGGCTGCTGCCGGATGCCGAATTGGACGCGCTGCTGGAACGCGTGCGGGCGAGAGGCGGCGAGATCTCCACGCGGCGGACCAGCGGCGGTTCGGACCTGCCGTACGAACTGAACATCACCTTTTTCGACGCGCTGGCGGAGGGGCGCGACCCCGCGCTCGATGTCGCGCGATTCTTGTGTTCGCAGACGCTGCCGCTCGCGCTGCAGGGGATTCCCGCCGTCTACTTTCACAGCCTGTTCGGCGCGCGCAACGATGTGTCCGGGTTCCGCGCGACAGGACGCGCGCGCTCGCTCAACCGGAAAAAATGGGTGCGCGCGGAACTGGACTCGCTTCTGTCCATCCCCCTGAGCGCTGAGCGGATCCTCTTTGATGAACTGCGCCGCCGCCTGCGGCTCCGCGCCGGTTGCCCGGCCTTTCATCCTGACGCCGCGCAGGAGGTGCTCGATTCGCCGCCGGGCTGCCTCGCGATCCTTCGCGGGTCGGCTGGCGGAACGACGGTTCTCGCGCTGCACAACTTGTCCGCGCGCACGGTTGCCGTCCCCGCGCGATGGGTGGGCGATGACCGGTCCGATCTCATCACGGGCGCCGCGCCGCCGGCCTTTCTCGCTCCGTACCAGTGTTGCTGGCTGGTCCCGGCGCGCGCATGATTCGGGAGCCTAGGCGCATTCCTCCGCGAAACGCGTCGCGGCCTGGCGCAGAAAGTGCGGCGCCTGGCGGATCGCTTCCTCGATGGGGAGCCCCGGAGGCGAGATACCCTCCGCATAAGCGATACCGGCCGCCCGGGTCTGCGCTGCATCGAGCGCCACCCGGCCCGCGAGCACTGCCACCCGGACCCCATCGCGTCGGGCCCGGGCGATGACGCCGGATACAACCTTGCCCTGCAGGGACTGCGCGTCGAACGAGCCTTCTCCGGTGACCACCCAGTCCGCGCCCGACAGCGCCTCGTCCAGTCCAACGGCGTCCATCACCATGTCAATGCCACTGTGGATGCGTGCGCCGAAAAGGGCCGCCGCGCCGGCGGCGAGCCCGCCCCCCGCGCCGCCGCCGGGCAACAACAGCACGTCGGCCCCGCGCACGCGCTGGAGCAGGGCGGCGAAGTGGGCGAGCCCCGCGTCGAGCTGCGCCACGGCCTCGGGCGTGGCGCCCTTTTGCGGGCCGTAAACTCGCGCCGCGCCGTTCGGTCCGCAGAGGGGATTGGTGACATCCGCGAGCGCCACGACTGACTCCGGAGTGGGTGCCGCCTGCGCGGGCGCGCGCATCGCGGCGATCCGGTGGAGCGCGCCGCCGAGAGGCGGAAGTTCATGTCCCCGCCCATCGAGAAATCGCCAACCGAGCGCGTGCGCGGCGCCGATCCCTCCGTCCACGCTTGCGCTGCCGCCGACAGCCAGCAGAATCCGGCGCGCGCCGTGACTGAGCGCGGCGCTGATCAATTCCCCCGTGCCGAGCGAAGTCGTGGCGAGCGGATTGCGCTGATCGGGCCGCAACAGGGTCAATCCGCTGGAGGCGGCCATTTCGACCACGGCTGTTTCGCCGTCGGGCAGGAGCCCGAAGCCGGCGTCCACCGTCATCCCGGGCAGGGGTCCCGTGGCCGGGCAAGGGATCCACTCGCCGCCTCGCGCGGCCAGCAGCGAGGCGGCGGTGCCTTCTCCGCCGTCCGCCATCGGTTTTTCAACGAGGACGGCCGCGGGAATGGCCTCGGCAAGTGCAATCGCCGCCTGCCGGCACGCAGCCTCCGCGGACAGGCAGCCCTTGAAAGAATCGAATGCCAGTAGAATCTTTATCAAAGTGGGGGGGACGTTCCTTGTAACAGATTATAGCAGAATATGATATATCAATATTACCGCATTTCCTTGCGCCCCGTTGGTCTCCCCTTTTTCAATCGCAGATGGCCGCGATCGGTCTTGAATCTATCTGAGAATTTTTCGCTGCCGATGGTCTTGTTGTGTTCCCGGCTTCGCACGACATCCTCATCGGTTCCGGAGGTCAGTGCATCGGCGTAACGGCGACGGTCTCTTCGGTTGAACGTGCCGAGGTAGATGTTGTGGTCGGTCACCAGATCAGGTTCTGCATTTACATAGTAGGCGGCGCTCGACCATGGATAGGCCCATGCCGTCTCTGACAGCCCGGCGCGGACTGGATTGCGCTCGATGTAGCGACCGCAGCTGGCCAGATAAGAACCAATTTCCACCGGTTTGCTATTGAACCGGCCCTGCCAGAACGTGCCGCACGTGTGGTGCGTCTTGTGATGGTACTGCGCATAGGACTGCTGGATTCCCCCGACAAAGGGCCGGAGATTATCGAATTCGATTTCAATGAGCAGGTGAAAATGATTTTCCATCAAGACCCAGTGGTACACCCGCACCTTGTGCGAGGCCTTATACTTCTGGATCAATCCCAGGAAAATTTCCCGATCCCGGAGCGACCCGAAAATCGGGTTTCGATTTACGCCCCGATTGAATACGTGGTAGCAGATCGACTTCTGATAATTCCTGGCTTGCCTTGGCATGTGGGAAGTTTACCGAATGCGCGCTTGCGCGTCTATATTCGCATAACAACTTGTAAATGATGATGATGCAAGGGACGTCCCCTCTCTGCACCCGTCCCCTCTCTGCACCCTCTCTGCACGGGTGAGGCTCCACAGCTCGCTCGGGTATCGGTCCCCTGTGGACTTTGAAACCATGAGGAACTAACATCACCAAAAACACCACCCCCGGGTGTCCACTAATTCGGGGGAACTCCAATTACCGCAGAACGCCAAAAGGGGCACCATTACTATCGCTGCACGAAGAAAATGGGACCGTGCGGACAGAAGCGGTATAGCCGGGCGGAAGTGCTTGCCGGACAGTTGAAGGACTCACTCCGCACCGTCAGCATTTCGGACGAATGGACGGCCCGAATGCTGGAACAGATCGAGAAGGACCGCGCCGCCGCATTCCGCAAATCCTCGATTCCGATTGCTGACAAGAAAGACCAACTCGCCGCAGTTCAGGCCAAACTTGGCCGACTGCTGAACGCGATGCTTGAGGGGGTGGTTTCGCGGGACGAGTACACTGCCGCGAAGGAACCGCTTATCGCGGAGAAGTCGGCCCTTGAGGCCGATCTTGTCGCGACGAAGACCCAAGGGGGCGTTTGGCTCGAACCGCTGGCCGAGTTCGTAAAACAGGCGAATCAGGCTGAAAAGGCGATCTTTTCGGCCCGCTTGGAGGACGTGCGCGATTTTCACCGGAAAATCGGCTCGAACCTGCTTTTGAGAGATACGACGACGGAAGCGGACGCGCGGAGCGCGTCCGCGTTGGGAGCGCCCCCGTCCGAAAATCAGAAGCGATCCGCAGAGCTTCGGCGCGGCGGCTGTGCCGCACGCGCCTCCGCAAGAACCTCCCGGCCTTCCTTCGCGTGGGTGGGCAAATCCTCGGAAAATCAGCCGAAATCGGGGTTCCTTGCGTTTCCCGCCGCGTCCTCGTCCCGCGCGTCGCGCGGTCGTCCGGCGACTCCCGCCGCCTCGCCCTCTGCCTCGGCGTCACGTCAGAAACCGTCGCCCGTCCTGCTCGTCCAGTTCCCCGAACCGTGGTCCTTGTGGTCCGCCATCTCGAAAAGTTCCGGATGGTGGAGGGTAGGAGAGTCGAACTCCCGACCTTCTGAATGCCATTCAGACGCTCTACCAACTGAGCTAACCCCCCAAGGGAAGGAACCGGGAACGTAGCCAAGCCGGTTGTGTGGTGTCAATTCCGATGCGACGATGCAATGAACCGGGTAACCGGGTGATTGACGCGCGGGGGCCGGCGTGCTACTGGAGGCCATGCTTTTATCGCGCCACCTCGGTCCCCTTTTCTCCGCGTGCTTGGCCCTGGTGCTGGCGTCCGGATGCGGGCCCGGCGGGTTGCGCGCCGCCCGGGAGGATCGCGATCCGCTGCTGCGCCGCGCGCGCGACCGGAAGAATGCGCAGGATATACCCGGCGCCGTCGCGGCTTACCAGCGCGCGCTCGATAAACGCCCGCACCTGGCCGGCGCCCACCTCGAACTCGGCTGGATCTACGACCACGACCTCGAGGACTACGTTCGCGCCCTCTACCATTACCAGCGCTACCTCGACATGCGCCCGGAGGCCGACAAGGAGGACCTCGTCAAGGATCTCATCCAGCATGCGCGAATATCCTTCGCCGCCTCCCTCCCGGACCGGCCCAACCAAGCCATCCAGCAGATCGCCTTGTTGAAGAACGAAAACGCGGCCCTCCGCGCCCAGCTCGAATCGGGCGCGGCGAAACCGCCCGCCGCGCCGGCCGCATCGGTCGCGCCGTCCGCCGCGCCGGTTCCCGTGCCGCCCGCCCAGCTCCCGCTTTCCGAGATGACGCCCTACGTCGTGCAGCCCGGCGATACGCTCTCGCGCATCGCGGGCAAGGTGTATGGGGATTCCAAGAATTGGCAGCCGATCTATGACGCGAACCGCGGCGCGCTGCAGGGCGGGCCGCAGAGCGTCAGGGCGGGCCAGACCTTGATGGTGCCCAAAGTGGAGAGCCGATAGCATCCGCGTGTCGCGGAGAGGAGATCGCCCATGTCCGGAACTGATTTTTTTGACCAAGACCTCGTGCGGCAGCGGGACACAACCAAGCGCATCAAGATGGGGCCGGGCGACGAGCCGGTCGAAAGCATGGGCGACCCGCTCGACAGCAGCGATATCCCCGTGCGGCCGGTCTCGGACCTGAACCTCACCCGCATGGCCCGCCACCGCAAGGAGGTGGATACCCAGTCCGCGATCGCCGCGCAGGAGTTGGATCGCCTGCGCAAACGGCAGGAACAATTGGAACAGGAACGACGCGAGCTGGAGGAATTGCGCAAACGTCAGGACGAGTATGAGCGGGGAAAACGCGAGATCACGGACCAACTCAAGCGAAGCCTCGTCAATCTCGAGCGCAAGGAGGTGGACGCGCAGCGCATGGTCGAACTGCTGGGCGCCACGCGGAGCCGCTTCAAGGAACTGCTCGCGTCGGTCGAATCACTCAAGGAAGAGGGCTGGCCCGAGGAGCTGATCCGCGAGGAGCTCAACAAGAGTCTCGGGGTGCTGGAACAGGCCCGGCTCGAGTACAGCAAGTGCATGGCCAAGATTGACGCCGCCAAGCCCGATGTGGCGTTGGCGCCCGCCGGCCAGCCGGCGCGCCTGTACGACGAGCACGCGCTCGCCGAGGATGAGCGGGGTTTTTCGCACTGGTTCAAGGTCGGGCTCGCCGTGACGCTCCCGCTGGTTGCCGTGATCATCCTCGTCGCCCTGTTGTTCTTCTTCGCTATGTCGGCCGGCCTCTTTGTCTGATGCCATGCCGCGTCCGGAACAGGAAGGGGCCCTGGCCCGCCGTTTGCGCGCCCTCGAGGACGAGGAGCGCGCGCTTCGGCACTCCATGAAGGATGTCAACCGCCGCATACGAAAGATCGAGCGCGGCGAGCCGGTGGACGTCCCGGGACCACGCGCGATCCCGCGCCGCGCCGCGCCGGATGGAGCGACCCCCGCCGCGCCGGTTGAAGCCGTCAACCAGCCGATGGACGAAGCCCTCCCGCCAACCGTCCCGCCACCCGGCGGCCGGCGCGCGCCCGCGCGCGGATCCGAGCGGTTCGCCAACTATTACGCCGGCCACTTCCATCGGGGCGAGATCCGCCCGCTCCATCGCGAGCGGAAGGTCCAGCGAAACAAGGCGATCTTCATGCTGGTCTTCGTCGCGCTGGTCGGCTACCTCGTCTACCGGATGATCTTCTAGCCGTGCCCCGTCCCCCGGCCAGTTTCTTGGTGCTCCACACATCCTGGGGGCCGGTTCGCCTGTCCGCGCGCGGAGGCCGCCTGTCCGCGTGCGATCTTCCCCTTCGGCGCGGCCCTTCACCGCGGGCGCCGCGCGTCGCGCGCATCGTGTGCGCCGCGACCCGCGCGGGGGATCTGCGCGCGCTTCGCTTCGGGGCGTCCTTCATCCGCTCGCTCTTCGCGGGGCGGGCGGGGGCCCGTCCGCCGATGGCGCCGGCCGAATCCCCGTTTGCCGCCGCCTGCCGGCGCGCCCTGCTGCGCCTCAAGCCGGGCGAGTGTGTGAGCTATGGCGAGTTGGCGCGCCGGGCCGGGCGGCCCCGGGGGGCGCGCGCGGCGGGCCAGTTCTGCGCGCGGAATCCGCTGCCGCTTTTTGTGCCGTGCCATCGCGTGCTGGCTGCCGGCGGGAAATCCGGCGGCTACTCCGCCGGGGCGGGCTGGAAACAGTTCCTCCTGGCGCAGGAGCGGGCCGCGCCATGAAGGTGGCCGTTGCGTGCGGGGGAACCGGGGGCCACATCTTCCCGGGTCTGGCCACCGCGGATGAACTGGCGCGCCGGGGCCATTCGGTCACCCTCTGGCTGGCCGGCAAGGGTATTGAGTCCGCCGCCGCCGCCGGCTGGAGCGGGCCGGTCGTCACGCTTCCGGCGTCCGGCTTTGAAACGCGGATCACCTGGCGCGCGCTGCTGACCGCTTGGGGACTGTGGCGCGCCGGCGCCGAAGGCCGCCGCCGGATGCGGCGTGACCCCCCGGATGTCCTGCTCGCCATGGGCAGCTATGCCTCAGCCGGACCGGTGCTCGCCGCGCTGCGGCTCCACATTCCCGTGGTGCTGCACGAGGCCAACGTGGTGCCCGGTCGCGCGATCCGTTTCTTCGCACGCCGTGCCGCCGCCGTCGGCATCTCGTTCGACGGCACGGCCTATTATTTGAAAGGGGCGCGCCTGACCCAGACCGGCATGCCCATCCGGCGCGCCCTGGCCGAGGCCGTCCGGGACCTTCCGCCGCGCTCCGCGCCGCCGGACGCCCGCACCGTCCTTGTCATGGGCGGCAGCGCGGGCGCACAGCGCCTGAACGAGGTGGCGCCGCCCGCGCTGATCGCGGCCGCCCGGGCCATGCCCGGGTTGCGCGTGATCCATCTCGCCGGCCGGGCCGGCGAGCCGGCTGTGCGCGCTGCCTATGCAGCCGGCGGGCTCGACGCGGATGTCCGCGCCTTCACGCACGAGATGGCCGCCCTGTACGCGCGGGCGGATTTCGCCATCAGCAGGTCCGGCGCGGCAAGTTGCGCGGAATTGTCGGCCTTCGGCATACCGGCGCTCCTGATTCCGTACCCCCACGCCGTGTCCGACCATCAGGGCGCCAACGCCCGCGCGATGGAACGGGCCGGCGCGGCCGATCTCGTCGCCGACGGCGATTTGGACGCGGCCTGGCTGACGGAATACCTGGTGGCGCGGCTGTGCGATCCGGAAAAATTGCGTCGGATGAATGCCGCTTCGCGCGCGCGCGCACAGCGTGACGGCGCGGCCGCCCTGGCCGAGCTCGTGGAGCGCGCCGCCCCGTGAACGACCTCGCATGGGCGGGGCAGGAGTCCGCCTATCGGGACGCCTGCCGATGGCTGGCCGAACCCCCCGGCCCGGTCCACCTGATGGGCATTGGCGGCGTCGGCATGGCGGCGCTGGCCGTTCACTTGAAGGCGAGAGGCCATCGCGTGACCGGATGCGACGTCCAACCCGGCCGCGTCACGCGCTGGCTCGAATCGCTCGGCATTTCTGTCGCCGCCGGCCATGACCCGGGGCACCTCGGGCCCGGCCAGCACGCGGTGATCTACAGCCCCGCCGTGCGCGCGGCCGATCCCGAGTTGGCCGCCGCGCGGGCGCTCGCCCTGCCGACCTTCACCCGCGGCGTCGTGCTGCCGGCCCTGTTGCGCGACCGCCCGTCGGTCGCCGTCGCCGGCAGCCATGGCAAGACGACGACCACCGCCATGCTGGTCCATGTGTTCCAGGCGGCGGGCCGTCCCGTCGCCTTCGCCGTGGGCGGCGAGCTGGACGCCGACGGGCGCGTGGCGGCGGTGGGTGGCGACCCGCTGATCGTGGAGGCCGACGAGAGCGACGGGACCGTCGCGCTGTATGAGCCGACCCATGCGGTGCTGACGAACGCCGAGCTCGATCACGTGGACTATTTCGCGTCTTCGGACGAGCTCGACGCCTGTTTCCGGCGCTTCGCGAGCCGGGTGCGCGCCGGGCTCTGGTACGGCGCGGACGATCCCGGCGCGCGCCGCGTGTGTGCCGGGCTGCCGCGCGCGCATTCGTTCGGTTTCGCGGACGCGGCGCGCCTGCGCGCGGTCGCCTTCCGCGAGGAGGGGCTGGGGTGCGCGGCCGGAATCGCGCTCGACGGCGCTCCGCTCGGCGACCTGGCGCTCGGCGTCCCGGGCCGCACGAACCTGTTGGACGCGCTGGGCGCGCTCGGCGTGGCCCTTGACGCGGGGATCCCCTTTGACGCCGCGGCCCGCGCGCTTGCGGGGTTCCGTCCGGTCCGGCGCCGTTTTGAAATCGTCGCGCGGACGCCGCGCCGCATCGTCGTCTCGGATTACGCGCACCATCCGACGGAGATCCGGGCGCTGGTGGCGCAGGCGCTCAGGCTGCCCGCGCAGCGCCGCATCGCGGTGTACCAGCCCCACCGCCATTCGCGGACGGCCGCGCTGGCCGCGTCGTTCCCGCCTGCATTCGAGGGCCTGGACGAGCTGGTCCTCGCCCCGGTGTACGCCGCATCCGAGCCGCCGGCTCCGGGCGGGGAGAGCGCCGATCTGCTCGGGCATTTCCGAGGCGGAACGGGTCCGCGCGTGACGCTTGCGCACTCCTTGCTTGAAGCATGGGACCTGATCCGCGACAAATGGCGCGACGGCGACGTGTTGCTGGTGATCGGCGCGGGCGATGTGGACAAGATCGCCGGCTGGGCGGCCGACTCGCTGCGAACTCCGGGAACTTGATAACCATGGGCAGGCGATTCAACCGTGTGGCGGTGCTGAAGGGCGGTCCGTCCGCCGAGCGTGAAGTCTCCCTCGCCTCGGGCGCGGCCGTCGCCGGCGCGCTGCGTGCGCGCGGCTACGACGTCGCGGAGCTGGATGTCACCGCGCCGGCGTTGGAACTGCCCGACGGGGTGGAGGCGGTCTTCATCGCCCTGCATGGCGTGTTCGGCGAGGACGGCGCGGCGCAAGCCCTGCTCGAACAGCGCCGCATCCCTTTCACGGGCTCCGGGTCCGCCGCGAGCCGGCTCGCGTTCGACAAGGCCGCGACCAAACGGGTGTTCGAACGGCGCGGTATTTCGACCGCGCGGTACGAGGTGCTGCGGCGGGGCGATCCGCGCACGCTGCGTTTGCCCGTGGTCGTCAAACCGCCGCGCCAGGGATCGAGCATCGGGCTGTCCAAGGTCACCGCGGAGGACGAGTGGGCGCCGGCGCTGGAGGCGGCGCTGTCGCACGACGGCGAGGCGCTGGTCGAGGCATTCGTCCCCGGCGCGGAACTGACCGTCGGAATTGTGGGCGACCAGGTCCTGCCCGTGGTCGAGATTCGCGCGCCCGAAGGCCACTACGACTACCGGGCGAAATACACGAAGGGCCTGACGGAGTACCTCGTGCCCGCGCCCCTGGACCCGGAGTTGACGCAGCTGTGCCAGTCGCTGGCGTGGCGCACCTTCGAGGCGCTCGGCTGCCGCGGCCTCGGCCGGGTGGACATCCGGTTGACTCCGGAAGGGCACGCCTATGTGCTGGAAATGAACACGATTCCGGGCTTCACCGAGACGAGCCTGCTGCCGAAGGCCGCGCGCGCGGCCGGGCTTGAGTTCGGCGATTTATGTGAGACGATCCTGGGGTTTTCCGCCGCGTGAGGATTGGGATGAGATGGTTTAAGAAAAAAGAGACGCCCGGCAACCACCGTCGGGGCCGGAACCGGTCGGGCCTGCTCGCCGTCAACGGCCGCGGCGCGGGAAAGGGGCGCGATCGCGTCCACCGCGCCGGAGCGATCGTCCTGCTGCTGGCCGCGCTGTCCGCGGTGGCCTGGCTCGCGGCGTCCGGCATGAACTGGGCCGGCGAGCGGCTCTTCGCGCAGAACGAACGCTTCACGATCCGCCGGATTGACCTGACGTCCACGGGAACCTTGTCGGCCCCGCACCTGCGCGAATACGCGCAGGTCACGGAAGGCCAGAATCTCTTCGCGGTGGACATCGCGCAAATCGCACGGAACCTCGAACGGACCCCGCGCGTGCGCTCGGCGTCCGTCCAACGCCGACTGCCCGACACGCTGGTCATCCGCGTCGAGGAGCGGACCGCCCTCGCGCGCCTGGCGGAAGGAGCCGTCGGCATTCCGATGGCCGTGGATGCCGACGGGTTCGTGCTCGGGCCCGGCGCGATCCGCGGTCTCCCGCAGATCACGGGAACCCCGGAGAGCGGACTGGCGCCGGGCAGCGTGATCCGGGACGAAAAAACGCTCCACGCGCTCCAGGTCCTGGACCTCTGCGAGCAGACGCGCCTCGGCGCGCTGCTGCGCATCCAGGCGGTCAACGTCCGCCCGGCCGATTTCCTCGAACTGACGCTGGCGGGCGGCGCGAAGGTCGAGATGGCACGGAACCAGTTCAAATGGCGTCTCGAAAAGCTGGCTGATCTCGTCGCGACGCAGCGCGAGTTGGGCCAGGAAATCGAATACGCGGACCTCACCGTGGACCGCAATTTCCCGGTGCGCACCCGGGCGCCGGCGGAGGCGCGGTTGCGCTGATGCCGATGCGGGACCAGCCGATCGTCGTGGCCCTCGAGCTCGGCACCACCAAGGTCCGCGCCCTCGTGGGCGAGAGCCGCGAGGACAACCACCTGATGATCCTCGGGCTCGGCGAGTGCCCGTCGCGTGGCGTCCGCAAGAGCGAGGTCCACGATTTCGATGCCGCGCTGTTGTGCGCGCAGGAGGCGCTGGCGCAGGCGGAGTCCAACGCCGATGTCGGGATCAAGCAGGTCAATCTGCTGATGTCCGGCGCCAACATCCGCACGGCGATCAACCGCGGCAGCATCCCGCTGGTCCATGACGACGGCGAGGTCACGCGGGAGGAGATCGGCCGCGTGCTGGAGACCGCCCGGACGGTGAACCTGCAGGGCGACTACGAGATTTTCCACTCGATCTGCCAGCACTTCCAGGTGGATGACCAGCGCGGGATCCTCAATCCGGAAGGCCTGGAGGGAAGCAAGCTGGCCGTGGACATGCTCCTGTTCTACGCGTCGCGCACGTGGATCCGGAACCTCGTGAAGGTGGCGCGCAGCGTCCCGGTCGAGGTGGAGGACATTGCCGCGTCCGGCCTCTGCGCGGCGCTGGCGGTCCTGTCGCACGAGGACAAACAGCAGGGCGCCGTGGTCATTGACCTCGGCGGCGGCAGCACCAATTACGTGGCGTACGCCGGCCAGGCCATTGCCGCGGCCGGGTCGTTTGCCGTCGGCGGGGACCACCTGACGAACGATCTGGCCCGCGGGCTGAAGGTGACGCAGCCCCAGGCGGAGCGCCTCAAGGAAGAATTCGGCAGCGCGGTCATAGATCTCGCCCATCGCGGGCAACACGTGGACCTTTCGTCCGAAGGCGCGGGGCGCGGCCGCTTCGCGCGGCTGGGCGATCTCCAGACCATCACACAGCTGCGCATGGAGGAGACCTTGACCCTGGTCCGCGACGAGTTGGAAGCGCGCGATCTGCTCCACCACCTGGGCCGCGGCGTGGTGCTCACCGGTGGCGGGGCCTATCTCCAGCAGGTGACGCAGCTCGCGGAGCGCGTCTTCAACCTGCCGTGCCAGACCGGCCGGCCGAAGGATGTGAGCGGGCTGGCCATCGCCACGGAAGGCCCGGAATATGCGGCCGCCATCGGCTTGTTGCGCTATGCCCTGATGCGCGGCGGGCAGCGTCGCGCGAAGACCGGCATCTTCCGGCGCATCTGGGAGGGTTCCTGATGCCGCCGCGACCGCAGGCGCAGTTGTTCCCGCCGCCGGAACTCAAGCCGCGCAGCCGGGTCCTGGTGATGGGGGTCGGCGGCGCCGGCTGCAACGGCGTCGCCCGCATGGCCGCCCGCTGGTCCGATGGCCCGCCCGTCGTCGCCGTCAATTCCGACGCGGACGCGCTGGCCGCCTGCGGTGTGCCCCGGACCCTGCTGATCGGCGAGCGCACCACGCGGGGGCTCGGCGCCGGGGGCGATGCCGCGTCGGGCCGCCTGTGTGTCGAGGAAAGCCTGGCCGCGCTTCAGGACCTCATGAGCGGGACGGACCTGCTGATCCTCGTCGGCGGCCTGGGCCGGGGAACCGGGACCGGGGCCATGCCCCTCATCGCCAAGGCGGCCCGCGACCTGGGCCTGCTGACGCTCGCCTTTGTGAGCCTCCCGTTTTCCATCGAGGGGGACCGTTGCCGCCGTCTGGCCGATGAGGGGCTCCGGCACCTGCGCCGTTTCGCGGGCGCCGTCGTGGCGCAGCCGAACGACCGCCTGCTCAAAATCGCCGGTGAGTCGAACGCGCTGGAGGACGCATTTGCCGCGTCGGACGCGATGATCGCCGAGGGCGTGTACGCGCTCTGGTACCTGCTGACCAGCACCGGCGTGATCAACATCACGCTCGCGGACATCCAGGAGCTGGCCGACCGCAGCGGCGGCGCGTTGAGTTTCGCCCACGCCGAGGCCGCGGGCCCGGCGCGCGTCGCCAGCGCCCTCCGCGCGCTGCTCGACAGCCCGCTGCTGGAGCACGGGCGGCTGCTCTCGGAGGCGCAGGGCGTGCTCGTGAACATCGCGGGCGGCCCGGATCTCACGCTCGCCGACTTGCAGGGCATCATGGGCCAGATCACCGCGTCGGTCCGGAACAACGCGCATATCTGCATGGGCGCGCTGGTTGACCCCGCGCGCCGGGAACGCGTGACCCTCACGTTGCTGGCCTCCGAATCGTGGACGGATGACCGGATGGAGAGCGGCGCCGCGGCGCCGTCGGCGCGGCCCGAAAAGGCCCGCCCGGGCGAAACGCCGGAGCTGCCCATGGACCTCAAGCCGCCCGACCGAGGCGCGTTCACCAAGTCAACGCCGACGCTCATCAAGGGCGAGGACCTCGATATCCCGACGTTTATCCGGCGCGGCGCGAAGTTGTCGTTCGACCGCTGAACGCGACCGCCTCAGCCCGCCCAGCCGAAATCGCGCAGGTACGGATTGTGTCTCCGCTCGCGTCCGATCGTGGTCGGGCCCCCGTGCCCCGGATATACGCGCGTCTCATCGGGGAGCGTCAACAGGCGTTTGAGCGACGCGGCGAGCGCGCGGGCGTCGCCGCCCGGCAGATCGGGACGCCCGATCGCGCCGGCGAACAGCACGTCGCCCGGAAACAGCAACCCCGCCTCGCGGAAAACGAGGCTCACGCTCCCGCGCGAATGGCCCGGCGTGTGCCAGACCTCGTACGCGAGCCCCAGGTCCACCCAGCGCTGTCCGTCCGCCCAGTGCCGCGCGATCGGCACGGCGCGAGGTGGTTCAACATAGCAGGGCGGCATGGTGTTGGCCGATGTGAAGGCCCATGCCGCATCGAGCGGATGCAGCGCGACCGGGGCCGGTTGCGCCCCGAGCATCTCCGCCAGCGCAAAGACGTGGTCCATGTGCCCGTGCGTAAGCAGGTAGCGGTCCACCGTCCAACCTCGCCGCTTCAACAGATCCAGGATGCGATCCGCGTCATCGCCGGGGTCAACCAGCAGCGCACGCGACGACCCCGCCGGGCACAGCACGTGGCAGTTCGAGGCGAACGGCCCGACTTCGAGGCTCTCGACCTCGACCGGAGGTTGTGCGGCGCCGGTCAAAAGAGCGTGTAGATGAAGGGCGCGACGCTGGAGCCCGTGATGATGAAGAGGGCGAGAATCAACAAGACCAGCACGATCGGGATGATCCACCACGCCTTGTTCTGCCAGGCAAAATCAAAAAACTCGCCAATCAACCGGCCGATATACTTTAGAGTGCGCATGCCCTTTTCCCTTCAGTGCCCGGACGATAGTCGGAACCCGCCGGGATGTTCAAGCCCGGATGAACGGGCCCGGGCCCCGCGGGCGGGCTTGTGGCGCTATCGTCCAAGACCGGTGATTTCCGCGGCCTGATCAGGCCACCCGACGGGCGGACGCGGAAGGTCCAGCCGGAAATACCCGCGTCCTTTGTGATGGGCCCAGTCCTCGCTGCGGACGGAAAAACTTTTCGAGCCAAAGAGCACGAAGGCGTTGGCGATGCTGCCGATGAACGGCGCGTCCGGCGTGCCGCGCAGCAGGTCCGGGTTCGGCGCGGGCGCCCATTCCGTCGCCGACGCCTCCACGCCGTTCCACACGCCCGACACGCGGCGCGCCCGCTTCGTGCCGATGCCGCTGCCCGCAAAGCCCGTGTGCGACCGGAGGCCCAGATTCACCCACGGCTCCTGCCGGATCATCGTCGCATCCGCGCACAGCGCGATCGGCCCCGCGCCGAGTTCGACGCCGACCACCGCCCACGCGAGCGGATGCTCCGTCCGCGCGAGCGCCCGCCCGTTGAGATACAGCTGCGCCTGCGCGTTGGCGTTGATGCCGGCCAGCGCGCGGTTGGGGGCCGCATAAAACCATTCCAGCAGGCGCGCCTGCTCCGCCGCCGCCGGTCCGTGCCCGCCCGCCACGAACGGCGCCAGCTCCGCGGCGCCGATGGATTCGCCGAGCAAACGGCGATATTCCAATGCGCGCAGCGCGTAAACCCCGTGGTCGGGCGCGTCCGGAACGGCCTCGCGGTACTCGCCGATCAACGCAAGCGCCGCCCGGAAATTGTTCATGCGCTCGAGCTCGGTCAATTGCAGCATCAGGTTCTGCCATTCGAGCCGGTGTTCGACGGCGCGCCGGTCCTCGCGCCGCGCGGGCGTCGGTTGCACCGCCGCCGGTTCATCCAGGTACGCATACGCCACGCTCTGGAACCATGCGCGGCTCACGTTCTGGTCGCCCCGCTCGATGCTCATCCGCAGCGAGCGGTCGAACGCAACCGGGTCAACCAGTTGGTGCCGGTACTGCGCCACGCGGAACGGGGACCGGTCGAAAATACCGTGCAGACCCGAGAAGGCGCAGCTCCGGTAATACCACCCGCCGTTGAAATAATCCTCCAGCCCGGTCCCGCGCCACGAGGGGCGCGCCTCGTCGTCCACCTCGATCGCCTCGTCGCCCTCGAGCAGCCACCACGAATCGTCCTGCGGCGTGCCGGCCACGCCGGTCACGCCCAGGAACGCGCCCGCGAAGAGGCCGCGACCCGCAAACGCGGCGATGGGGTGGGGGCGCCCCGCCTCCGGCCCGCTGCGCCGCCACTCGGCGTGGAAATAGCGGATGCCGGCATCCGGCACCGGGCGCGCGGCGCCGCCGAACCGCGCATGGATCGCGCGATCCGAACCGTTGACCAGCACGATTTCCGCGGATTCCGCGAAGGCGAGAGGCCAGCGGCTCACATGGAGATCGGGACCCACGCCGGCCATGAGCGAGCCGTACTCGCGCCGCCGCCATGCGTTGCCGAAGAAATCGCCCAACGGCGCATCCACGCTCGCGTCGGCGCGCCCGTTGTACCGGATTTTCAACACCACATCCTGAAGCAGGTTCTCGCGTTCCCGAATGGACCACTCGTCCGCCCGCGCGGGGGCGACGGCCAGCTGCCACACCGGCAGGATCGCCGGTCCGCGCGCGCGCCAGACAGTCTTCTCCTCGCCCGGCAGGAGGGTTTGGGATTCCTGTTCGCCGTCCGGTACCAAGGGGTCGCGGACCGCGCCGTTCCACGCGGCGGCGACCGCGTCGCATGCGGCGCGATCCGCGTCGGACAACGCCATCGGGAAGGATTCCACGCGCGCGCCCGCCGGCAGATCCTCCACGTTCAACTGGAAGAAGAACCGCCGCGGTCCCCAGAGGGGATGTGTCGGCGGCGCCTTCGACTCGATGCGCAGCGACCGCCGGTAGGTGTAGGGAACGTAGCTGAACCAGCACAGGTTCATGTAGCGCGCCAGCGGCGGCGCGAACGGCGCGCGCCCGCCGAAGAGTTCGTCAATGGCGCCCTCCAGGCGCGGGTGCTTCTCGCCGTCAAAATACAGGCGGAACGGATGGCCCGGGTCCACGCCGGTCGTCCAGAACCGGCGGACCACGCCGGGTCCCTTGAGGTCCGCCAGCGTGACCCAGCCGGGCTCGGCGCCGGGCCCGTGGAACTGGTTGAAATCGTCATTCCCCCCGCGCGGATCGGCGGTCGAAATCAAACGCGTGCCGCCCGTGTTGCGGTCAACCAGCCGCAGCGTGTTGGTCAGGTCCGACACGAAATCGCGCCACGGCCGCTCCGGCCCGGTCGCGCGCGGCGCGCAGGAGCAAAGAACCGCCAGCAGCGCGACGCCCGAGAGGGTTCTTACAAGCATGGGAAGCGACTCCGCGGAGTTTTTACGGACGTTGGAAGATTCGGAAATACTTTTTACAGACGTTGGAAAAATCCGGGATGCGCGTCGAGCCCTTCCTCCAGCGCGCGGATGCCCTCGGGCGTGCCCATGTCGAGCAGGGGGGGCGGGACGGGGTGCGCGAGGAGGCGACCCGCCCGCGCGAGCGCCGGGAACAGGTCGTGTTCGAGCGAGAAGTTCGCCGCGCCGGGCGCGGCTTCCAGCGCGGCGCGGCGCATCCTGTAGACGCCGGCGTTGACCCAGCCCGCGGGCCGTTCGGCCTTCTCCAGAAAGGCCTCGATGCGGTTCCGTTCGTCGAATTGAACGGATCCATAGCGGCCGGGCGTCCCGATGGGCGCGACGGCGATCGCGCAGGCGGCCGCGGTCGCCATCGGCTCCGCAAGCCAGCCGCGCAGCGCCAGTTCGGGAACGAACGAATCGCCGTTGAGGACGAGCAACTCGGCGCCGGGCACGCGTTCGAGCGCATAGCGGAGCCCGCCGCCCGTGCCCAGCGGCTCGGGCTCGTGGGACACGGTCAGGTGGGAATCGCCCTGCCGCGCGGCCCACTCGACGAGCTGCCCGGCGAGGTGGCCCGCCGCGAGGTGGATGCGTTCGACGCCCTGCGCGCGCAGCCAGTCGCGCATCCACGCGATAAACGGCCGGCCCCGGATCGGCACGAGCGCCTTGGGCCTGTCCGGGTACAGCGCGCGCAGCCGGGTTCCGAGTCCGCCGGCCAGGATGATGGCGGGCGCGCTCATGGGCCCAGCAGGGTGAGGAGCGAGTTGACGGTTTGTTGGACGACGCCGTCGAGCGAGAACGCGCGCCGCGATTGTTCGAGCGCGGCGTCGCCCATCCTCCGGCGCTGCGCCGGATCGGCGGCGAGCCGGGCCAGGCGGTTCGTGAATTGCGCCGGATCGTCCGGCGAGAACAGGAAGCCGTGCACGCCGTCCTCGACGACTTCGGAGACGCCGCCGAGCTTCGCCGCGAGGATGGGCAACCCGGCGGCCATGTTGTGGACCAGCGCGCCGGTCATGTGGAAATCGTCGGAGGCGTGGCCCACGCGCATCACGAGCCCGACATCGCCCGCGTTGAGCGCGATGTTGACGTCCTCCGGCCTCGGCAGCCAGCCGGTCATGCGGACGATGTCCGCGAGGCCCAGCTCGCGCGAAAGGGCCTGGAGGCGGCCGAATTCGGGTCCGTTTCCCACCAGCAGGTAGCGCACCGCGGGGATTTCATGCCGCGCCGCGGCGAGCGCGCGGAGGATCCAGTCGTTGCCCTTGTTGGGGTGCAGGATGCCGTGGTGGACGAGGACGACCTCGTCTTCGCGGTAGCCGAAGCGCGCGCGGGCCGCCGCGCGGTCGGCGGGGCGGTAGAGCGACGTGTCCACGGGATCGTAGATCGGGTGGACGCGGGCGGGGTCCACCCCATGGCGGGCGAGGAAAGCGCGTGTGTTTTTCGCGCGCGTGACGATGAGGGGCAGTTTGCGCCATGCGGCCCAGTCGAGCGCCTGGATGGCGCGGGCGAGCGCTCCCTTGAGGCCGCCGCCGGACAGGTAGATGTCCGTGAAGAAATCGGCGATCGTGATGGCGACGTTGGGGCCGAAGAACAGGCGGGCGAGCGGCGCGGCGAGCGGGACGGTTTCGTCCATGTAGACCGCGCGGATGCGCAGGGCGCGGCAGCGCAGCCCGATCCACGGCAGGCAGAGCAGCCAGAGCGCATATTTGAGGAGTTTGTCGCGGTGGTTCGTGCGGTCCACGCGGAAGGGCAGGCGATGCGCGACGGCGTGGCGGGTGACCGATTCGGGCGCGGGGCCGCGGCCCTCGAAACCGAAGTAGTGCACCTCCGCGTGGAGGGCGAGCGCCTCGAGCAGGCGGGGCAGGGCGTGATAAAGCTCGGTGTGCTCGGCGGCCCCGTAGCGGAACCAGAAAGCGATGCGCGGTTTCGCGCTCATGACTCCGGCGAACGGAAGATGATGCGGCTGCCCTCGGTGCTGAAGCGGAAGGGAATTTCCGTGAGCGCGCGCAACGCGGCGCGGAGAGAGGCGTGCGCCGCCGGGTCCGCGTACAGCAGGAGGAAGCCGCGCCCGCCGGCGCCGAGGAGCTTGCCGCCCAGCGCGCCGGCGCGGAGCGCGGCGTCATAGGCCGCGTCAATTTCGCGGTTGCTGATGCCGGAGGAGAGGGATCGCTTCTGGATCCAGGCGGCGTGCAGCAGGCGTCCGAAGGCGTCGAGATCCGCGCCGCCGGCGAGCAGGCGTTCGGCCTGGTCCACCATGGCGCGCATTTCGCGCAGCGCGGGGAGGTTGCGCGCGGTGTTTTTCAACTGCTCCTGAAGGATCTGCTCCGCGGAGCTTTCCATCCCGGTGAAGAACAGCAGCAGCCGGTCGCCGAGGGCCTGGCGGCGGGCAGGTTCCATGGGGATCGGGCGCGCGGCGATGCCGTTCGCGGCGAAGTCGAAGCGGCAGAGCCCGCCGAACGCGGCGGCGTACTGGTCCTGGTGTCCCCCGGCGTCCCCGACCCGCTCGCGCTCCACGAGGATGGCCTCCTCGGCCAGTTGCGCGGGGGCGGGCGCCTCTCCGCGGAACGCGTGAAGCGCGTGCAGCAAACCGACGGTGAAAGAGGAGGATGTCCCGAGCCCGGTGCGGCCCGGCAGGTCGGCGACGTGGTTGATCTCCATCCCCGCGTCGAGACCGAGCAGGCCCAGGCACTCGCGGACCAGCGGGTGTTGAATCTCCTCCGGCCGGGCCACGGTTTCGGTCTGCGCGTAACTCACGCGGATCCGGTGCTTGAAGAAGGGGCCGAGCGAGTGGACCGAAAGGTAACAGTACTTGTCAATCCCGGTGGCGAGGACTGCGCCGCCGTGTTCGCGATAGTATTCGGGGAAATCCGTGCCTCCGCCGAAGAAGCTGACGCGGAACGGTGTGCGCGAGATGATCATGCGAGGGCTTCCCGTCCTTCGCGGACATCCTGCACGAAACGGCGCACGGTTTCACGCGTGGAATCCACCGGCCGCAGCGCCTTCAGCTTCGCGAGGTTCACCTCGTAGTGCTCCGGCCGGCCCTCCGGCGCCGGGAGGTGCGCGCCGGGGATCCACTCCGCGATTTCGCGCAAGCTGATCGTGCCGTCGCCGGCGGCATTCCAGATTTCGCGGGCCGCGCCGGCCTGCAGCAGGTCCAGCGCGGTGGCGGCCAGCGCGCGGGTGTGCTGGTACTGGTAGCGCGAGTCGGGATGGACGCGGAGGGGCCGGCCCTTCAGCAGGTCGTAAATCGAATTCTTCCGCAGACCCGGTCCGACAAATCCGCCCATGCGGAGGATCAGCCATTGCGGCGCATGGTGGCGGACCAGGTCCTCGGCCAGCAATTTGTGCAGCCCGTAGGCGGTGAGCCGGTCGCGTCGGATCGGCGCGTCCTCCGCGTTGCACGCCGGATCGCTCACGTTGTCGTACACGTCAATCGTGGACAGGAAGCAGTAGCGTTCGACGCGGAAATCGTGGAGCGATTGCATGACGCTGCGCACGGACAGGTCGAATTCGAGGGCCGGCTGCTCGCGCGCGAGGAACTTCTTCGAGTTGCCGTTCGCGTTGATCAACCAGCGCGCGGCCAGGCCGGGCCGGTAGGTGTCCCGGTCGAGTTCGTGCGCGCGCAGGCCCCGCGCACGCGCCTCCGCGACGATGGCGGTGCCGACGAACCCCGCGCTGCCGAGCACGATGAGGTCGGCCATCAGAGCCTCGCGTCCCCGCTCGATCGCGCCTCGCGGAACCACGCGACCGTGCGCCGCAGGCCGTCCTCCAGCGCCGTGTCGCACGAGAGGCCGAGTCCGCGCAGGCGCGTCACGTCGAAAATCTTGTCCATCTGCCCGTCCGGCTTGGAGACGTCCCAGACGATGTCGCCGGCGAACCCGGTCGTCCGCCTGACGGTATCCGCCAGTTCGCGGATGGAGATGCGGCGGCCGGCGGAGATGTTGACCGGGTCGCTCGAATCGTAGTGCGCGAGGAACCAGGGGATGGTCGCCGCGACATCGCCGGCGTAAACGAAATCGCGCGTCGGCTTCCCGCTGCCGAACGCCGTCATCGTGGGGCGTCCGGCCTCCTGCGCCTCGATGTATTTCCGGATCATCGCCGGGATCACGTGGGCCTGTTCGAGGTTGAAATTGTCCCATTCGCCGTAAACGTTGCCCGGGATCAGGACGACCGAGTTGAAGCCGTGCTGTTTCCGGTAGGCCCATGATTGGACGAGCAGCATTTTCTTGGCGACCGAGTACCCCACGCTCTCGACCTGCGGGAGGCCGTTCCACATCTGGTCCTCGCCGATGGGCGACGTCGCGTGGGCCGGGTAGGAACAGCCGCCCATCAGCGTCAGCAGCTTCGCGACGCCCGCCTTGAACGCCGCATCGAGCACCGCGGTGTTCATCGCGAGATTATCGTAGAAGTAGTCGGCCGGCCGGTTCTTGTTGTCGAGGATCCCGCCCGACTTCGCGGCCAGGTGGACGACGCAATCCGGCTGCGCATCCCGCATGAGGCGCGCCGGGACGGCCGGCTGGAGCAGGTCATACTCCGCGCGGGTCGGGCACACGAATTCGGCGGCGAACGCCTCCCGCAGCCGCGGCAGGATGTGGCGCCCGAGGAAACCGTGCGCCCCGGTGACGAGGATGCGCTTGAAGCGGGCGTCTTTCATGTCCGGTGGAGTTTCTCGCAAAGGCGCGAAGCGCGCCAGGTGGTTCGATGGCTACAGGATCTATATTCCTCAGCTATGCCCTTCCACTAAATCCGTTGTCCCCCATGCTTCGCGTCCTTTGCGCCCGGGCGGGAACTGTCATACATTCGCATACTGGTTCCGGCGGATGACCTGGTAGCCCTTGATGAGTTCGGCGATGCCCCACTGCAGCGAGTGGGCGGGCTTGAAACCGGACGCCTCGATCTTTTCGTTGCTGACGATGTAGTTCCGCTGGTCCGGGTCCTGGCCGACCGGCGCCTCAAGGATCGTAAACTCCGGGACCTGTTTCTTGATTTCGAGGCAGAGCTCCATTTTCGACAGGTTCGCCTCGGACAGGCCCACGTTGTAGGCCTGGCCGTGCATCGCGTCCCAGTTGTCCATCGCGTGCAGGAACGCCCGCGCCACGTCGCGCACGTGGATGTAGTTCCGCTTGAAGTGCGCCTCGAAGAGGATCACGAACCGGTCCGTCACCGCGCGGTAGGTGAAGTCGTTGACCAGCAAATCCACGCGCATCCGAGGGCTGATCCCGAACACCGTCGCGAGCCGGAATGTCAGCCCGCGCCCGCTGGCCAGCACGTGGTTTTCCGCCTCGACCTTCGTCGTCCCGTACACCGAGATCGGGTTGAGCGGCGATTCCTCGGTGCAGAATTCGCCTTCCTTCCCGATGCCGTAGCCGCTGTTCGTGTTCGGGTAGAGGATCTTCTGGTCCGGCCGCGAGAGGTCCACGATCATTTTCACCGCGTCGCAATTGAGCGATTGAGCCTCTTGGGGCCGCTGCGCGCAGATCGGCGCGCCGACAAGGCAGGCGAGGGGGATCGCAATATCCGACGGGTCGAGGTGTTTCTTGATCAGCGCCTTGTCCCGCGCGTCGCCGCGCACGATCGTCAGCCCCTCGTGATGGCAGCTGTCGAGCAGCGAGGTCTGGTTGAATAGAAAGTTGTCGAGCACCGTGACCCGGAACCCGCGCTGGAGCAGCATGGGCACGAGGACCGACCCGATGTAACCGGCGCCGCCGGTCACCAACACGCGAGGAGATTTAGGGGCCATAGGCCGGAAACGGTACTCATCCCCGCGCCCGGGTGTCAACCGCCGCGCGGGTCGGTGGTAGGGCTTTTGCATTCTACCAGTCGAAGTGACGTTTATTGAGGAGGTTGAGT
>CAYMCD010000032.1:15419-28065 GCA_964388845.1 uncultured Verrucomicrobiota bacterium | reverse complement strand
TGGCGCTGCCACAAGAAGGGCGCGCTGTTCGCGAACCCGTGCTACACGCAGATCCATCCGACGTGCATCCCGCTCGCCGGCGAGTCGCAGTCGAAGTTGACGCTGATGAGCGAGTCGCTGCGCAACGACGGGCGCGTGTGGGTGCCGAAGAACAAAGGCGACCAGCGCCCGCCGGGCGAGATCCCCGACGGCGAGCGCGACTACTTCCTCGAGCGCATCTATCCGGCGTTCGGCAACCTGGTCCCCCGCGACATCGCGTCGCGCGCGGCGAAGCGGATGTGCGACACCGGCTACGGCGTCGGCGGCACGGGCTACTCGGTGTACCTGGATTTCGGCGACGCGATCCAGCGGCTGGGCCGCGACGTGGTGCGCGACCGCTACGGCAATTTGTTCGACATGTACCACGAGATCACCGGCGAGTCGCCCTACGAGATGCCGATGCGCATCTATCCCGCGCCGCATTACACGATGGGCGGGTTGTGGGTGGACTACAATCTCATGAGCAACATCCCGGGCCTGCACGTGCTCGGCGAGGCGAACTTTTCCGACCACGGCGCGAACCGGCTCGGCGCGAGCGCGCTGATGCAGGGGCTGGCGGACGGTTATTTCGTGATCCCCTACACGCTGGGCCACTATCTCGCGGGCAGCGACGCGCTGAAGAACAAGGTCACGACCGATCACCCGGCGTTCAAGGCGTCGGTCGCGGCGGTGACGGAGCAGACCCGGCGGCTCGCCGGCGCGCGCGGCAAGCGGACGGTGCGCGATTTCCACTGGCAGCTCGGCCGCATCATGTGGGACCACGTCGGCATGGCGCGCAACGAGAAGGGCCTTGAGGGCGCGATCCGCGATATCCGCGCGCTGCGCGAGGAGTTCTGGCGCGACGTGAACGTCGGCGGGTCCGACGGCGATTTCAACAAGAACCTGGAATTCGCGGGCCGCGTGGCGGACTTCATGGAGCAGGGCGAGCTGATGGCGCTGGACGCGCTGCACCGCAAGGAGTCGTGCGGCGGCCATTTCCGCGAGGAGTTCCAATCGCCGGAGGGCGAGGCCCAGCGCGACGACCGGAATTTCTGCTATGTCGGCGCGTGGCAGTGGTCGGGCAACGCGTCGGAACCGGTCCTGCACAAGGAGGACCTGGAGTTCGATTACGTGCACCTGGCGCAGCGGAGTTACAAGTAGGACGCAAAACGGAAAACGGAAGAACCGGTCATGAAATTTAATGTCAACGTCTGGCGGCAGTCGGGCCCGAATGCAAAGGGCGGATTCAAACAGTATGCGGTGGACGGCATCTTGCCGGAGATGTCGCTGTTGGAGATGCTCGATGTGCTGAACGAGCAGCTCACGAAACAGGGCGAGGAACCGGTGGCGTTCGACAGCGATTGCCGCGAGGGCATCTGCGGCACCTGCGGCCTCGTGGTGGACGGCCTGGCCCACGGCTCGCGGTTGAAATGCACGACGTGCGAGCTGCGCATGCGGCACTTCGCGGACGGCAGCACGGTGACGGTTGAGCCGTTCCGCGCCCGATCGTTCCCGGTGATCAAGGACCTCGTCGTGGACCGCGGCGCGTTCGACCGCATCATCGCCGCGGGCGGCTACGTATCCGTCAACGCCGGCTCGGCGCCGGACGCGAACGCGGTGCTGGTGCCGAAGGATATCGCGGAGAAGGCGATGGACTCCGCGGCGTGCATCGGCTGCGGCGCCTGCGTCGCGGCGTGCCCGAACGCGTCGGCCTCGCTGTTTGTCAGCGCGAAGATCACGCAATTCTCCCTGTTGCCGCAGGGCCGGGCCGAGCGCGAGCGGCGGGCGCTGCGCATGGTCGCGCAGATGGACCGGGAGGGCTTCGGCAACTGTTCGAACCACGCCGAGTGCGAGGCCGCGTGCCCGAAGGGCATCTCGATTTCCAATATCGCGACGATGCGCCGGGAGTACATGCGCGCCGCCCGCCTGCACGAGGAGCGCGCGGAGACCGCCGGCGGCGGATAACCCGCCCCGGCCTCCGGCCACCCTCCGATGGGGGGGGATTCAGGGGTGGGTTGGAACAGCTGTCTCAGAAGTAGCAGCGCAGCGACAGCTCGAGGAATGCGTCCGTATCGCGGAGTTTGGCCTTGTCCGCGTAGATTTTGTCCGTTGCGACGGCGAAGACGCCGGCGGCCGCGAGGGCCACGTGGTCCGCGATGAAATACTTGGCGCCGAGCCGGAGTTCCAGCAACAGCGCGGTCGTGTCGTCAACGTCTTCAATGTCCACGTTGGACAATCCAGCGAAGGCCTCGCCGAAGGGCAGCAGCCCGGTCCCGGTGTCGAGGTTGCCCTCGATGAAGGCGCCCGCGCCGAAGTCGCGCACGAAGTCGTCGTTGTGGAAGTGGAGCCGTCCGCCCGCCTGCACGTTATCCATGAAGAAGTATCCGTAGGAAGCCGCGAGCCGGAACTCATCCCCGGCGGCCGTGCTCGGATCGAGGTTGCCCTGGAGTCGGAGTTCCGCGGTATCGGCCGCGAGCGAGGCGGCGTCGGCGGTCTGGAATCCGGATGCGAACAGGGCGGCGGCGGCGAAGGCGGCCAATTTCTTCATGGGGACTTCTCCATTATGGGAAAGCGGGCAGGCGCCCTGACTGCGAGTGGCGGATATCATATTCGATCATCCCGAGCAAGGCCACCGCGACGGGGCCGGGCGTTCCATCGCCGACCGGTTGGCCGTCCAGTTGCACGGCCGCCGTGACATCGGGCGTTGTGCCGAAGACCAGCAGTTCGCGCGCGGCCGCGACCTCGTCGCGCGCGATCGGGCCGCGGGCGATGGCCGTCGCGAGCCCGCGTTCGACCAGGGGCCGGGCCAGTTCGAGCGCGCGGTTCATGGTGGTGCCGGGCAGGATGCGGCCCGGGCCCGGCACGCGCAGGCGTCCGGCGCGGTCCACGATGCCGAAATTTTCCGTCGCGCCCTCGGCCAGGAAGCCGGCCTCGTCGTACGCGAGGGCGAAATCGGCCCCGGCGTCGGCGGCTTCCTTTTTCAGCAGGACATTGGGCAGGTAGTTGCAGGACTTGATCGTCGCAAAAAGGCCCGCCTTGACCGGGATCGAGCCGGTGATCACCCGCGCGCCGCCGGGATGGGCGGCCATGAACGAGGGCTTGAGCTCGTGCGCGAGGATGTAGAGCGCGGGCGCCGGGCAGTCGTACGGGCTGATGCCCATGCTGCCCGGTCCGCGGGCAACGATCATGCGGACCAGGCAATCCCGGCGTCCTCCGGCCCGGATCGTCTGCGCGGTACGGTCGGCGAGTTCATCCGCGCTCCAGGGGACCGGGAGGCCGATGGCCCCGGCGGAGTGCAGCAGGCGCCGGAGGTGATCGTCCCACAGGTACACGCCCCCATTGACGCACTTGAGCGTTTCGAATACGCCGTCGCCGCGGTGGACCAGGTGGTCGTCCGCGGGCACCACCATGAGGCCTGGCGCCGTGACGATGCCGCCCATCACGCTCGAATAAAACGCGTAGTAGCCGGAATGGAACGGCTCGTTCCGCGCGGCCAGCGCGGCGGTCGCCTCCTCCGCCGTCAGATGGGGAAGCCGGGTCATGCGCGCAGTGTAGCGGGAGGGGGCCAAGGGGCCAAATGACGAATTGAGGAAATGACCAAAAGGAGAAGACCCTGATGCGCGGTGTCCTATCCGCCCTATTGGTCATTGCTTCATGGGTCATTCCAGCATTATTCTCCCGCATCATGGATGCCGAGAAGCCGGTTCCGTTAGCGGCCAGCCCGCTGTGGGCGCACGTTCTGCCGTTCGCCGGCTGGATTGCGCTGATGCACTTCCTGGACGTGCCGCAGATTCCCGCGGCCTGGGCGTACGCGATCCGGAGCGTCCTGTGTCTCGGCCTGCTGGCTTATCTGCGCCCATGGCGCTGGTACGGGCGCCCGCAGGTGCGGCATCTTCCCCTCGCGGCGGCGGTGGGTGTTCTGGTGCTGGCGGCGTGGGTGGTCTTGGAGGATCCGGCAGCGGCGCGATGGGGCGCGCTCCAGGAGCTGTACGTGCGGTGGGGCGTGCGTCCGCTGGGCGAGCTGCGGGAACCGCTGACGCGGCTGCCGTATGCGCCGGAAACCTGCGGCTGGCCGCTGGCGATCGCCCGCATCCTCGGGTCGGGACTCGTGATCGGCGTCATCGAGGAGTTCTTCTGGCGCGGATTCCTGTACCGATGGATGTTCGGCGGCGACTTCACGCGGGTGGACCCCGGACGCTACCTCGCGCTGCCCTTTCTAGCCGTCGCGTTCATTTTCGGCCTCGAGCACATGGAGTGGCTGGCCGGCATCGTGGCGGGCCTCGCCTACGGCTGGCTCTTTCTCCGCACGCGCGACATCTGGGCCGCCGCCGCCGCCCACGCGCTCACCAACCTGCTGCTCGGCGTTTACGTCGTGCTGCGCGGGCAGTACCAGTTCTGGTAGCGGGCCGCCCGGTCCGCCGGTTCACAGATACGGCCAGAACAGGCGCGCGGCGCCGTCGCGGAGCCGGGTGGGGAGCGGGCGCGCGTCGAGTTCGGCGAGGGTGGCCTCGCGGGCGCCGGAAATCTTCTCGTCCACCCGCGCGTTGAGGTCGGCGGCCAGGCGGGGATCGTAGCACTCCAGGTTGAACTCGAAGTTCAGCCGCAGCGAGCGCGCGTCCCAGTTCCCGGACCCGACCAGCGACCAGACGTCGTCCACCAGCATGATCTTGGCGTGGTCGAACGGCGGCGGGGTGCGCCAGACCCGGCACCCGCGTCCGAGCACCTGCCAGAGCTGCGCCTGGCAGGCCCAGCCGACGGTGCGCAGGTTGGACCGCATCGGGATGACGATATCCACCTCCAGGCCCCGCAGCGCACAGGTGTTGAGGGCGCTGACCAGGCTCTGGTCCGGCAGGAAATAGGGCGTGACGATACGAACCCGCCGCCGCGCGCACGCCAGCGCGGCCAGCAGGGTGCAGCGCAGCTTGTCCTGGTCCTCGTCGGGCCCGTCCGCGATGCCGCGCGCGAGCACGTTGCCGGCCGCCGCGAGATCCGGGAACCAGCGCTCGCCGGCGAGCCGCTCGCCCGTCGCGAAGCACCAATCCTCGGCAAACGCCTGCTGGAACTGGCGCACGACGGGACCGTCTATCCGGAAGTGAAGGTCCTGGACGGAATCGCGCCCGGGCTGGGCCAGCACGTTGTT
Source organism: uncultured Verrucomicrobiota bacterium (assembly GCA_964388845.1). Taxonomy (GTDB): domain Bacteria; phylum Verrucomicrobiota; class Kiritimatiellia; order CAIVKH01; family CAIVKH01; genus JAMLJG01. Next base: position 22,907 of record CAYMCD010000032.1, on the reverse strand, counting down.
GTCGCGGATGTTGATGCCGCCGGTGAATCCCGCGTGCCCGTCGGCGACGAGCAGTTTCCGGTGGTTGCGCAGATTGATGTACGGCATCCGCCAGTGGAAAAAGGTCGGGATGAAGGCGGCGGCGCGGACGCCGCGCCGGGCCAGCGCGCCGAAGATCGTCGGCAGCGAGTAGCGCGCGCCCACGTCGTCCACGAGCACGCGGACTTCGACCCCGCGCCGCGCGGCCGCGCCGAGCGCATCGGCAAAGGCCAGCCCGATGCGGTCGTTAGAAAAGATGTAGGAACTGAGGGCGAGGCTGTGTCCGGCCTTCGCGATGGCTTCGAGCATGGCCGGATAGGCCTCGTCGCCGTTGCGGAGGGGCTGCACGCGGTTCCCGTCCAGGAGCGGCGCCCCGGTGACCCGCTGGACCGCCGAGGCCAGCGCGCCGGTTTCCTCGAGTCCGGTGCCCAGGCGCGGCGCCACGAGGCTGGCGTCGCGCGCGCGGGGTTCCAATCCCGCGCGCGTGCGCAGCAGGACCGCGCGGCGCTGGATGCGGTTGATGCCGAGGAGGAGATAGAGCGCCGCGCCGACGATGGGGAACAACAGGATCAGGCCGATCCACGTCGTCGCCGAACGCGGATCGCGCTTGTAGAGGATCGCGTGGGCGGCCGCCCACGCGTCTATGGCAAGCACCAGCGCGGCGGCCATGTGCGGCCACAGGCGCTCGAGATACTCGGGGAACGCGGCCATCCTGGCGGCATCCTACTGCCGGACGACGAATAAAGCCGCACAAATGAGCGGGGCGATCAGAGGCGGAACAGGTAGCCGAGGAGGCTGCCGACATAGCCCGTCAGGCCGAGGCTCAGCAGGACGAAGGCCGCGTGGTATTTCCGGGTGCGCGCGTTGCGGCGGCGGATCAGCGCGACCAGGGACGCGTCCATGGTTTCGCCGCGCCACTGCGTGGCCCATCGGAGCTGCAGCGGGCCGGCCAGGATGAGCACCGCCGCGGCCAGGACCATCGCGAGGCCGTACGCGATGCAGATCTTGGAGAAGCGCCCCGAGGCCGCGACGGTCGGGCCGGAAAAGCCGGTGATCGTGAGCACGACCGCCACAAGGCTCAACATGAGGGCCGAGCGTTGCTGCAGGACATCGAAGGCGTTGGTGATCCACCGCAGGATGCCCTCCACGTTGCCGCCGTAGAGTTCCTTGAGGTAGTCCAGCTCCTGTTCGGCCGAGAGTTTCCGGTTCATGGATCGGAGCATAGCAGAAAGGCGCGAAGGCACAAAGGCGCGGGGTTCACCGCCGACCCCTGCGCGCGGATTACTGAGGACGGGCCACGGGGTCCGCCGTCCCGGCCGCCGACTCCCTCTTTCCCTTCCCCGCGACCCAGAATTCCATGCGCCGGCCCAGCATCAGCCGGGTCTGCGCGTCGAGCGCGGGGACCGCGCTGAAGAACAGGGTGATCAGCGGGATCAGCAGCCATTCCGCGGCGTGCGCGCAGCGCGTCAGGATGGGCCGGCGCGAGGGCGGCGGGGGCATCAGCAGCTGGCTCAGCACGATGGTGACGATCAGGGCGAGACCGGCGAGGTTGAAGATGATGGCGCTGATGCGGGGCGCGGTGAAGTACATGACCGTGCTTGAGAATTCGCGGCCCGCCACGAGGGCGGGCAGCCAGTTGAACGCCGTCAACATGAAGCCCCACGTGGCCCAGGCCAGGTGGCCCTCGAACATCTTGACGGTATGCGCGAATTTTTCGCGCGCCGGGATGCGGCGCGAGCGCAGGAAGCCGCGGGCGATGAGCGGAAAATTCTCCACGCCCCAGGCCCACCGCCGTTTCTGCTTGTAGAGGCCCCGCAGCGTCGCGAGCCAGTTCCGCTCGGCGACGATATCCATCGAGAGGGTCGTGTACATCGGGACGACCCGGTAGCTTCCCTCGAAGTGAAGGAAGGCCTTCCAGAAGATCGCGCTGTCGTCGGAGATCATGTCCACCGGCCAGTAGTCCACCTCGACGAGGGCCTGGAAGCTCATGCTGTGGCTCGAGAAGGTGACGAGGGTGTCGGGTTTTGTCGCCTCGATGAGCTGGAAGAACGAGGAGCCCGCCTCCAGCACGCGCGCGATGCCCGGCGCGGACCAGATGTTGTTGTGGTAGACGGGGATCGGCTGGAAGCTGGCGCGTGTGCGGTTGGGCGCGAGGCAGAAGTGGTAGGTCAGGCAACTGAAGTACTGCTCCGGCACGACGGTGTCGGCGTCGAAACAGGACGCGGTCGCGCAGTCAAACGGGATGCCGCGGGCTTGCAGGATCCGCGCCGCGCGGCGCGCGGCGAATGTGGCGTTCGCGCCCTTGACCCGGGCCTCGCCCGGCTCGCCGTCGGGATGGAGGGCGACTTCGATGGCCAGGAATCGGTCCCGGAATCGCGCGGCGATTCGCTCCGCGTCGCGCCGCGCCGTGTCCGGCGCGCGCGCCTCCACCGCGAGCAACACGGCGATGCGCCCGGTCGGGAAGTCCTGCGCCGCGAGGCTTTCGATGCCGGGGCCGAAGACCTCCGCCGTTTCGCGCGCGATCGGAATGATGACCACGTGATGCACCCGGGCCGGATCGAGCGGCGGCTCCCCGGACCGGCGCCATTCGTCCACGCGCCGCCGGTGCAGCCAGCGCGCGAGCGGGGGCGCGGCGCCGGGCAGGGACGCCGCGAGATCCGCGAGGCGCGCGCGCCAGTCCGCCACCCGCTCGGCGCGCAGCAGCAGGTAGGAGAGAACGAGGAAGATGGTGGAATGCGCGAGCCGCAGCAGCCAATAGAGATTGAAGGCGATGACAAGGGCCGCCGCGAGTTGCGGGCGCGCGAGGCCGAGGGTCAGCATGCCGGCCAGCACGCACCAGCTGGCCGCGCCCGGCAGGATTTCGAACAGCCGCTGCAGCGCGGCGTCGCGGCCCTCCAGCCCGTTGCGTGAATACGCCGGGTTCATTCAGCGCCCCCGGCGCCGCGCGGCAGGGGAATCAACCGGTCCGGCGGCAGCAGCCGCAGGGCGGACAGGCGCCCCTCGCGATCAAGGAAATAGAGCACGCCGCCCGCCTCGCTGAAATGGAAGGCGCCGTCCGCGTGGCACTCGACCAGCGGCCGCGCCGCGGGCCCGCCGCCGCGTTCGAGCGCCAGCAGGTGGATGCGTCCGGCGGACGAGAAGAGGATGTGGGTGTCTTCGTGAATCCATGCGGCCCGCTGGATGGGGCGCGGATGATCGAGGATTTCCTCGCACAGGAGCGCCGCTTCGTCGTCGCGGTTGGCGGCGATGCGGAACAACTTGCGCCCGGCCAGCGCGAGCCACTGGGGCGAGTCGGCGGGCAGGATGGCGCGGACGCCTTCGGGCACGAGGCGCCAGGGCGGGACATTCGCGATCAGGGCGCCTTGGGAATCCAGGAAGAGCGCGCGCTCGTCCGGCAGCGCGAAGATCGCATGGCGCGCGTCGCGCAGGAGCGCGCGCGCGGTGTCGGGGAGGGCGTAGTCGGTGGGTGTTTGTTCGCCGTCGCGCCCGACGCGCAACAGGGCGTTGGTGTCCGCGAGCAGCAGCAGGCGGCCCCGTCGCAGCGCCATGCCGCGCCCGGCGGCGGACCAGTCGGGATACAGCGCGCGCTCCCGCGTCTCGACCCGATGCAACCGGTCGCCGACGCGGGCGATCAGTTCGTGTCGGGATTGGGGGTCCCAGACGATTTCGTCCGGGTCTTCCGGAAACAGCCGCGTGATATCCTCGGGCCCGGCTTCGGGATCGTCCACGCGCAGCCAGAGGACGAGGGGTTCGCCCCGATGGCGTCCCATGACGAGCAGGTGCGGATCGCCGGGGACCAGGCGGTGGCGCTCCACCGCCACATCGGCCCATGGGCTGTTGGTCGCGAGCAGCGGGACGATGAGCTGGCGCGCGGCATCGAGACGGGCCCACGCGCCGAGGCGTGATCCGCCGGCCAGCAGGACGTCGCGATCGCCGGGCTCGCCGCGCAGGTCGGTCCACGTTCCATCCAGGACGCGGCGCGGGGCCAACGGGGCGGGCAGCAGGATGATGCGATCCAGCAGCGTGGCCCGCTCCGCCTTCACCCGCGCGACGCCGTGCCACGGTTCGTGCCCGGCCCGCTGGAGGCGGAGGTCATACGCGCCGGGCAACAGGTCGCGGATCAGGGCCGGCGTGCGCCGCGCGTACCGGCTGTTTCCGAGGAAGACCTGCGCGTCGTCCGGTGTGCTGCCGAGCGAGATCAGCCCGTATGAAAACAGGCCGCGCTCGCTTCCCGGCTTATACAGGTAGCCCAGGGCATAGAGGATCAGGACCGGCGCCGCCACGAGATACAGCGCGAGGAAAAGCCAGAATAGGATGTTACGCAGCAGCCGCACCGGGGGAGGGTGTCCCACAGCCGTCCGCCCGTGTGAAGCCGGAATTTTGCTTGTGGCGGGCCCTCTCCCCGCCACATCGTTCCCGGAATGAGCCGTTTTTTAGCGGTCCTGCTGGCGCTGGCCCTGTACCCGGTCCGGCCCCATGCGCAACCGGCCGGGGAGGGGTCCGCAGTCGAGCTCAACCTGGCCGACGCGCCGCTGTCCCAGGCCGCCGGGCTCTATGCGGAACTCTCGAAGTGCGCGGTGAAGATCGAGCCGGGCCGGTATCCGACGACCACCCTCCGCGTTGAAACCCGCGTGACGCGCCTCGAGGCCATCCAACTGATCGAGGGCGTCTGGCGTTCGAACGGAATCGTAGTGGTCAAGCGCGTGCTGCCCTGCAAGGTCTTCCTCTTTCCCGATGCCGCCTCGGTGCCGGCGGAATTGCTGGAGAGCGCTCCATCCGCGCCATCCGGCGGGCTCGAGCGCCGCGTGATCCGCAAGCCGTGGGAACGGCCCGGGGTCCCGTCGGATACCTGACGGGTCCCGCCATCGGTGAATCCCCGATGCCAAAATAGGGGCCACGGCGGAGCAAAGGCGCTGGTTCGCCGGCGCGACGGCCAACAAACTGGGCCGTGGCATTAGCCACAGGGGATCATACCGTGTCCGACTTGTTCCAGCCGCTGCCGCGCCGCGCGCTCGTGCGGTGGATCGCCGGCGAATGGGAGCGCCGGCAGTCCTTGTTTGGCGTGCCGCGCGAGCTGTTTTTCAAGCCGCAGCCCGGCGATCCGTTCACGCAGCGGCTCTACGGCTCCTTTCTCGAGGCGCCGTTCGGCGTGGCGGCGGGGCCGCACACGCAGATGGCGCAGAACATCCTCGCCGCGTGGGCGTGCGGCGCGCGGTTCATCGAGCTCAAGACGGTCCAGACGCTCGACCGCCTGCAGGTTCCCAAGCCCTGCATTGACATGCAGGACGCGGGCTACAACGTGGAGTGGTCCCAGGAGCTGACGCTCGACCAGTCGTTCGAGGAATACCTGCGCGCGTGGGTGCTGGCGCACGTGCTGCACCGCCGGCTCGGCTTCCCCGGCGCCGCGCCGGGCGTCATCTTCAACATGAGCGTGGGCTACAACATGGAGGGCATCCTCAAGCCCAACGTCCAGCAGTTCCTCCACCGCATGCGGGACGCGGGCGATGCGCTGCATGGGCTGGTCGAGGAGACGGCCGCGGTCTTTCCCGAGGCGCGGGACCTGGCGATCCCGTCCCGCCTCTCGAACAACGTCACGCTCTCCACCATGCACGGCTGTCCGCCGGGCGAAATCGGCACGATCGCGCGCTACCTGATGGAGGAATGGGGCCTCCACACCAGCGTGAAGCTCAACCCGACGCTGCTGGGCCCGGAGCGCGTGCGCGGTATCCTCAACGACACGCTCGGCTACACCGACATCGAGGTGCCCGACCTCGCGTTCGAGCACGATCTGAAATACGGCGACGCGCTGGGGCTCATCGAGGACCTGCGCCGCGTCGCGGCCCGGAAAGGCGTGGTCTTCGGCGTGAAGCTGTCGAACACGCTCGAGACCGTGAACCGGCGCCCCGGGTTCAGCCGGCAAGAAAAGATGGCGTACCTTTCCGGCCGCCCGCTGCACGCGATCACCGTCCACCTCGCGCAACGGCTGATGGAGGAATTCAAGGGCGCGCTGATGATCTCGTTCGCCGGCGGCGCGGACGCGTTTAACGCGCCGCGGCTGCTGGCCTGCGGCATGACCACGGTGACCACCTGCTCGGACCTGCTGCGGCCCGGCGGCTACACGCGCCTGCTGCAATACATCGAGCACACGCGCCGCGCGATGGCGGATGCGCAGGCCGAGGACCTGTACGCGCTGGGTTGCCGGACGGCGTCGCGCGAGTCCGGCTTCGCGATGGCCTCCTGTGCGCTCCCTCTCGCGCAGGAGCAGCGCGTGTGCGCGCGCCTGAACCTCCAGCGCTATGCCGAGGAGGTGTTGCTCGATCCGCTCTACCGGCGCGATCGCTTCGACCGCGCCCGCACGAAGACGGCCCGCCGGCTCGGGCTGTTCGACTGCATCCAGGCGCCCTGCCGGGATGCCTGCGCGATCGAGCAGCGGGTGCCGCTCTACATGAACTATGTCCGCGACGGGCGGATGGCGGAGGCGATCGAAATCGTCCGCGAGGACAACCCGCTGGGGGCGATCCTCGGGCGGGCCTGCAACCATCCCTGCCAGGTCGTGTGCGTCCGCACGCACTACGACGATCCGCTGGCGATCCGGGAAATCAAACGGTTCATCATGGACCACGAAACGGCCCGCCGGCCGCCCGTCGCCGGGCCGGCGCGGCGGGCGCGGGTGGCGGTCATCGGGGCGGGGCCCTGCGGCCTGAGCGCCGCCTGGTTCCTCGGATCCGCCGGATACCCGGTGACCCTGTTCGAAAGCCGGGCCTACGCCGGCGGCATGGTCTCGGGTTCGATCCCGGGCTATCGCGCCACGCCGGAGGTCGTCGAGCAGGATCTCGCGCGGATCCGGGCGCTGGGGGTCGAGTTTCGATTTAACCAGCGCGCCGGTCGGGACTTCTCGCTCGACGGGTTGCGCCGGGAGGGATTTGCCTACATCGCCATCGCCGCCGGCGCGCAGCGGGGCCAGCGGCTCGGCATTCCCGGCGAGGATGCGGCGGGGGTGTATGACGCGCTCGAATTCCTGCGGGCCGTGCGCGAAAACCGCGCGCCCCCGCTGGGCCGGCGGGTCGGCGTGATCGGCGGCGGCGACGTCGCGATGGATTGCGCGCGCACCGCGTGGCGGCTCGGCGCCGATGCGGTGTCCGTCATCTACCGCCGGACCCGCGCCGAGATGCCCGCCCAGCACGAGGAGCGGCGCGGGCTCGAGGAGGAGGGCATCCCGGTGCTGGAACTGCGCGCCCCGAAGGAAGTGATCGCGCGGGACGGGCGCCTCGCCGCGCTGCGCTGCGCGCGCATGGCCCTCGGCGAACCCGACGCGTCCGGGCGCCGGCGCCCGGTGGAGTTGCCCGGCGAGGCGGACACCTTCGAGCTGGATTCCGTCATCGTCGCGATCAGCCAGCAACCGGACTTCGATTTCTTCGGAACCGAGCAACCGGCCCGCACGCCGCAGGGGTACCTGGCGGTGGACGGCGC
>CAYMCD010000032.1:0-15409 GCA_964388845.1 uncultured Verrucomicrobiota bacterium | reverse complement strand
CTGGAGACCTCGGTTGCAGGCCTCTACGCGGGCGGGGATGCCGTGCAGGAAGGCCCCGCCACGATCGTCAAGGCCGTCGGCGACGGCAAGCGAATCGCGCGCGCCATCCGGCGGCGCGAGGAGACATTCGCGGACGCCGCGCCGCCGGCGCGGCCGGTGGACCTGGTCGAGCTCTTGCGGCACCGGAGCCGCCGCGAGTTCCAGCCGGCGATTCCCGACCTCGCGCCGGCGGAGCGGCGCAACTTCAAGGAGGTGGTCCGGACCTTCGACGATGACGCCGCCCGGCGCGAGGCCGCGCGCTGCCTCGACTGCCACCTGTTGTGCAGCCTCTGCGTCGCGGTCTGTCCGAATCTGGCCTTCTTCACCTACCAGCAGAAGCCCGCCGCGTTCGTCCTTCCCACCCTGGTCCAGCGCGGGGGGCAATGGATCGCCGGGCCGGGCGGTCCCTTCCGCGTGGGGCAGCGCTACCAGGTGGCTGTCCTGGCCGATTTCTGCAACGAATGCGGGAATTGCGCCGTGTTCTGCCCGACCGCCGGCGCCCCGTACCGGGACAAGCCGCGCCTCTACGCGGACCGCGGGGAGTTCGAACGGCAGTCGGACAACGCCTTCCGGTTGTTCCGCGACAACGATACCTGGGGCCTCCAGGCGCGGTGGGGCGGCGCGACGCACGAGATTGCGCTGAACCACGACCTCCGCTACCGCGCGCGCGGGATCGAACTCGAGCTCGACCCGAAAACCATGTCCGTCCGGAAGGCGCGCGCCTCGGGCGCCGCGACGGAGGGTCGCGCCGTCTCGCTGGAGCCCTGCGCCGCCATGCTGGTCCTGCTGCGCGGCCTGCGGGACTCGGCCGCCCACCTGCCGGCGGCCGACGGGTCGGATCGAACGGAAATCGGGTGAACCCATGAAATCGCTACTGATCAAGAATGGGACGGTCGTCACGCTCAACGAGCGGGACGAAATCGTCGAGTCGGGCGCCGTGTATATCGAAGGCGACCGTATCGTCGAGGTCGGGGCCGGCGCCGGCCGCGCAAAGCGCGCGGACCGCGTGATGGACGCGGGGGGCGGCGTGGTCCTGCCCGGCCTGATCAACGCGCACCACCACCTGTATTCGACGCTGGCCCGCGGGTGGACGGCGCCGGGCGAACCGGCCCGCCATTTCAAGGAGATCCTCGAACGCGTCTGGTGGCGGCTCGACCGCGCGCTGACGCCCGAGGACGTTTATTACTCGTCCATCATCCCCGTGATGGAAGCCGCACGCGCGGGGTGCACGACGATCATTGATCACCACGCCTCGCCCGGCTGCACCGACGGCAGCCTCGACCTTGTCGAAAAGGCCTTCCGCGAGGTCGGGTTGAGCGGATGCCTGTGCTACGAGGTGTCGGACCGGAACCGGGAAGGGGACGGCATCGAGGAAAACGAGCGCTTCATCGGGAAGTGCCGCAAACACGGCGACGGCCAGATCGCCGCGCTGCTCGGCCTGCACGCCTCCATGACCCTCGGGCCGCGGACCATGGAGCGCTGCGCGGAGCTCGTGGATTGCCTGGATGTCGGGGTCCATGTCCACGTCGCGGAGGCCGCGTGCGACGTGGAGGTCACCCGCGCGGAATTCCACGAGGAGCCGATGGAGCGGTTCGAGCGGTACGGCATGACCGGGCCGGGCTCCCTCTTCGCGCACGGCATCCACCTTGACGACGAGGGGCTCGCGATCCTGCACGGGACGGGATCCATGATGGTGACCAATCCCGAATCCAACATGAACAACGGGCTGCTCGTGACGCCCGTGCTCGATCTCGTTTCGCGCGGCGTGCTGCTCGGCCTCGGGACCGACGGCATGTCGAACGCGATGATCGCGCAGGCGCGCGCGGCCTATCTGCTGCAGCGCGACACGCACCGCGACCCGCGCGTCGCCTTCGCCGAGGCCTGCGCGCTGCTGTTGAAGAACAACCGCGCCGTGTGCGACCGCCTCTTCAAGGACCCGCGCGGCGCGCTCGCGCCCGGCCAGCTGGCCGACGTGGCGGTTTTCGACTACACCCCCATCACGCCGTTCGAGAAGGGGACGTTCCTCGGCCACCTGCTGTTCGGGCTGGTGAACGCGCCGGTGCGTCACACCGTCGCGCGCGGCCGGGTCGTCGTCGAAAACGGCGCGTTGCCCCATCTGGACGAGAAGGGCATCCGCGCCCGGGCGGTCGAACACGCGCGGAAATTGTGGGCGCGCATCTGACGCGGAACGCACCATGGCATCGAACCCCTTGTTGCTGAAGAACTGCCACACGGTGGCCACCCTGGCGGACGGCGTGGCGCCGCTGCGCGGCGTGGACATCCTGGCCGAGCGGGGCCGGATCGCCGGCGTGGGGCCCGCCCTCCGCGCGCCCGACGGCGCGCGCGTCCTCGACTGCTCCCGCTGCGTGGTCTATCCCGGCTTCGTCAATACGCACCACCACCTCTACCAGACGCTGACGCGCAACATCCCGGCGGTGCAGGACGCGAAGCTGTTCGACTGGCTCGTCGGCCTCTATGAGATCTGGCGCGAATTGGACACCGAGGCCATCGAGGTCAGCACGCGCGTCGGCATCGGCGAACTGCTGCTGTCCGGCTGCACGACGACCACCGATCATTTCTACGTCTTTCCCCGCGGCGCGCCGCGGGAATTTCTCGACGTGGAGATCGAAACGGCCCTGGCGATGGGCGCGCGGTTTCACCCCACGCGCGGCAGCATGAGCCGCGGGCGGTCGCAGGGCGGCCTGCCGCCGGACGACGTGGTGCAGGATCCCGAGACGATCCTGAAGGACTGCGACCGCCTGATCGCGAAATACCACGACCCGAAGCCGCACGCGATGTGCCGGATCGCCCTCGCGCCGTGCTCGCCGTTTTCGGTCACCACCGGGCTGCTGCGCGACACGATCCGCTTCGCGCGCGAAAAGGGCGTCATCTGCCACACGCACCTGTGCGAGACCAGGGACGAGGAGGCGTACTGCCTGCAAACGCACGGCCTGCGCCCGCTCGAATACATGGAGAGCGTGGACTGGGTCGGCCCGGATGTCTGGTACGCGCACGGCATCCATTTCAACGAGGCGGAGATTGACCGGCTGGCCCGGACCGGGACCGGCATCGCGCATTGCCCGACGTCCAACCTGCGCCTGGGCTCGGGCATCTGCCCCGTGCCCCGGATGCTGGAGAAGGGCGTCCGCGTCGGCCTCGGCGTGGACGGCAGCGCGAGCAACGATTCCTCGAACTTTCTGCGGGAAATCCAGATGGCCCTGCTGGTGCATCGCGTCGGGACGGGCGTTGAGGCGATGCCCGCCCATCGCGTGCTGCGGATGGCGACGGCGGGCGGGGCCGACGTGCTGGGCCGCCCGGAGCTGGGCCGCATCGCGCCGGGCTGCGCGGCGGACTTCGCGGCGTTCAACCTGGAGCGCATAGACTTCGCCGGCGCGATGGCCGATCCGGTCGCCGCCCCGGTGTTCTGCGGCGGCGGGATCCGGGCGGAATATACGATTGTCGGGGGCCGGGTGGTGGTGGAGAATGGGCGTCTGGTCGGCGAGGACGAGGCGCGGCTGTTTCACCGCGCCAATGAAATCGCCGCGCGGATGCTCCGCGCGGCGGAGCGCGGCACGGGCCGGAAGTACGCATAGCCGAGGACGCCATGAGAATGTTCAACGATTTCGTGACCCCCGCCGGCCTCGCCGAGGCGCGCGGCCTGTTGAAACGGCTGGGCGACGGCGGGATGCCCGTCGCGGGCGCCTCCTCGCTGATGTTCCTCCGGCACAAGGAACCCAAGGTGGCCGTTGATTTGTCCCGCTGCGGGCTGTCGGGCATTCGCCGGGAGGGCGGGGCCTATGCCGTCGGCGCGATGACCACGATTGATGACCTGCGCCGCCGGCGGGAAACCGGGTGGGTGCTCGACCGCGTCGCCGAGTCGTTCGTGACGCAGCAGGTCCGGAACGTTTCGACACTGGGCGGCAATATCGTCCGGGTATTCGCGTGGGCGGACTTCCCGGTCGCCCTGCTGGCGCTGGACGCGGTGATGACCGTGCGGGGCGAGGCGCCGCGCGATTACGGCGCGGACGAATTCTTCGCGGGCCAGCCGACCCGTTTGCTGGCGGCGGGCGACCTGCTGGTCGGCGTCCGCGTCCCCGCGCTGCAGGCGGGGTGGGGATTCGGCTACCGGAAGACGCGGCGCGTGGCCTCCGATTTCAGCCAGGCGACCGCCGCCGCCGTCATCGCGCTCGACGGGCGCACGATCGCCTCCGCGCGCGTCGCGCTGGGCGCCGCCGTTCCGATGCCGGCGCGGCTGAAGGAGGTCGAGGCGGCCCTCATTGGAAAACCGGCCGGCGACGAACTCTTCCGTTCGGCGTCGGGCCTGGTCGCCGCCCGTTCGTGGCGCGGCGTGGCGGGCTTCTCGCCGGACTATATCCAGCACGTCGCCCGGGTCGCCGTCGCCGATGCCTTGAACCAGGCCTTCGCCGGCATTACTGCGAAAGGATCTACCCCATGAACACAAAGCAGATCCAGTTGACCATCAACGGCGAGGCGAGGGCGCAGGCGATTGACCCGGACGAATCGCTCGCCGCGCTGCTGCGGCGGATCGGCTACAAGGGGGTCAAGATCGGGTGCGATGAGGGCGCCTGCGGGGCCTGCACCGTCATCCTCGACGGGAAGACGGTCAATGCCTGCCACGTGTACGCCTTCCAGGCCGCGGGCCGCGCGGTGCAGACCATCGAAGCCATCGGAACGTTCGATCAACCGCATCGCCTGCAGCGGGCCCTCGCCGACGAGGGCGCCGTGCAATGCGGATTCTGCATGCCCGGCATGATCCTGTCCGCCAAGGCGCTGCTGGACGAAAACCCGAAGCCCGACGAGGCGACGCTCCAGGAGCATCTGGACGGAAATTTATGCCGGTGCACGGGGTACGAGAAGATCCAGTCGGCGCTCCGGCGCGTCATTGATCCGGAATAGAGCCGCCAGTTCAACTTCGTGTTTCGGGATTGCCTTCGGGAGGTGTGAAATGGCCAGAACGTTCAACGTCGTCAACAAGTCGGTCCGCAAGATTGACGCGCTCGCGCTGGCGATGGGGCGGCCCTTGTACGCATTGGACCGGGCGCCCGAGGACGCGCTGGTCATCAAATTCCTGTGGAGCCCGCACGCGCACGCCGTCATCAGGTCGCTCGATGTTTCGGGCGCTGAAAAGATGCCCGGGGTGCGCTGCGTCCTGCACCACGGGAACGTGCCGCGCATCCCCCACACGACGGCGGGCCAGGGATATCCCGAGCCGTCGCCCTACGACACCTGCATGTTCGACCGCAAGGTCCGCTTCGTCGGCGACCGCGTGGCGGCGGTCGCCGCGGAGTCCGTCGAGCTCGCCGAACAGGCGATCGCCGCGATCCGGGTGGAGTACGAGGTGTTGCCGGCGGTGCTGTCGCCCGACGACGCGATGAAGCCGGGCGCCCCGGTGATCCACGACGAGCCGGATGCGCACGCGAAAATCCCCGTGCCCTACGAGCCGCGGAAGAACATGGCCGCCTACGTCGGCATGGACGTCGGGTCGCTGGACGAGGGGCTGGCCGACGCCGACGTTGTGGTGGACCACGAGTACTACGCCCACTATGCGCAGCACTGCCCGATCGAGCCGCACGTCGCGTTTTCGTACATTGACCCGGAGGGCCGCCTCGTCATCGTGACCAGCACGCAGGTGCCGTTCCACGTGCGGCGTATCGTCGCGCAGTGCCTCGAAATCCCGGTGCGCAGGATCCGCGTCATCAAGCCCCGCATCGGCGGCGGCTTCGGGGTGAAGCAGGAGGTGCTGGTGGAGGATGTCGTCGGGATGATGGCGCTCCGGACGCAGCGCCCGTGCCGGCTCGAGTACACGCGCGAGGAGGAGTTCGTCAGCGCGCGCACGCGCCATCCGGTCCGCACCCGGTTGCGCCTCGGCGCGAAGAAGGACGGCACGATCACCGCGCTCGGCATGGATTGCCTGTCCAACACGGGGGCCTACGGCGCGCACGCGCTGACGGTTGTCTGCAACTGCGGCAGCAAGATGCTGCCGCTCTACAGGGCTCGGCACATCCATTTCACGGGCACCGCCGTCTATACCAATCTTCCCGTGGGCGGCGCCTACCGCGGCTACGGCGCGACGCAGTCCGCGCTCGCGGTCGAGTGCGCGATGGACGAGCTGGCGGAACAGCTGGGTTTCGACCCGCTCGAATTCCGGGCGATGAACCACATCCGTTCGGGCGACACGTCTCCGGTGTTCCGCGCGCTCGGCGAGGGCAAGGCCGGCGTCGAACAGAGCATCGGCAGTTGCGAGCTGGCCCGCTGCATCAAACTGGGCGCGAAGGAGATCGGATGGAAGAAGCGCGGCGACTGGCGGAAGAAGACCGGCCGCGAGCGGCGCGGCATCGGGATGGCCTGCCTGATGCAGGGGTCCAGCATCCCCGAAATTGACATGGGCGCGGCCTCGCTGAAGATGAATGAGGACGGTTCGTTCAACCTGCTGATGGGCGCGACCGACCTCGGGACGGGCAGCGACACGGTCCTCGCGCAGATCGCCGCCGAGGCGCTGGGGTGCGACCTCGAAAAGATTATTGTCTATTCGTCCGATACCGACATGACGCCGTTCGACGTCGGCGCCTATGCCTCGAGCACCACGTATTTGAGCGGGTCCGCCGTCCGCAACGTGGCGGAAAAGGTGGTGAAGCAGATCCTCGCGGTGGCGGGCCGGATGCTGGACAAGAAGCCGGGCGAGCTGCGCATCGAAAACAGCGTGGTCCACGCGAAGGACGATTCCGCCCGGGTCACGTTTTCCGAAGTCGCGCTGCACTCGCTGTACGCGGCCGATCAGCACCAGATCGGCGCGCTATCCTCGCACATCACGCACAAGTCGCCGCCGCCCTTCTCCGCGCACTTCGCGGAGGTCGAGGTGGACACCGAGACGGGACAGGTGCGGGTCGTCAAGTACGTGGCGGCGGTGGACTGCGGCACCGCGATCAATCCGAAGCTGGCCGAGGGCCAGACCGAGGGCGGCGTGCTCAACGGCATCAGCTATGCGCTGACCGAGGAGTTCCTGTTCAACGAACGCGGCAAGATGACCAACGCCTCGTTCCACGACTACAAGATCTTCTCCCTGCGCGACAAACCGGAGCTGAAGACCATTCTGGTGGACAGCTACGAGAAGACCGGGCCCTACGGCGCCAAGAGCGTTTCGGAAATCTGCATCAACGGCCCGCTGCCGGCCATCTCGAACGCGATCTACAACGCCGTCGGCGTCCGCCTGCGGGAAGGCCCGTTCACCGCCGAAAAGGTGTGGCGCGCCCTGCGGGGGCGCCCGCCCCATCCGTGAGGATGCGGCCCGCCGCGGGCCCCGTCATCCCCCGCCGACCGGGAGCGCGAGGAAGGCGCGGTCTCCATCCCGCAGCGCGGTGGTCAATCGCGCGCGCCGGTCGTTGACGAACGGCGCGATGGAGGCGCGGTGCGCCGGCGCGATCTGGAGCTTCTCCAACAGCGCCCCGACGGTGGCGCCCTCCGGGAGTTCGATTTCCGACCCGCTGCGCGCGCCCTTCACCTGAAGGATCGCGACATACTCCAACCGAATCTTCACGGGCGCATTTTCCGACGCGGAACTTCGCGTGGCCAGCCCATTCGGGCGGCGGTTATCGGGGAATCCCCGATAGCTTGATCAGGGCCTCCGGGCGGGCTTTGCCGTTGCGCGGCGGACGGTCCGGCGGGACGCTGTCCCCGTCGCCATGAAACTCACAGACCGCCTCGACGAAGACGTCCTCCGAAAAGCCGTTGCGCGCGCCCGGGAGCGGGGCGTGATCCTGCCGACCTTCGCCCAGCAGCGAGACCCGGCAAGAATTCCGGCGAAGATTGTGGAAAAATTGCGGGGCATCGGATTGTGGGACGTCAACCCGCTGAACCTGTTCCGCATCACCTGGCACAACGAGCCGAAGGCGAAGGGCGGCGGATTCGGCGGCGGAAACTGGCTTGAATTCCCGCCCGCGCTGACCGGGGTGGACGCGAAAATCGTCGGCATCGCCGGCAAGTGGTTCCCGACCGGCGCGCACAAGGTCGGCGCGGCGTACGGGTGTCTCGTGCCGCGCCTCGTCTCCGGCCATTTCGACCCCACCGCGCAGAAGGCGGTCTGGCCGTCCACCGGCAACTACTGCCGCGGGGGCGCCTACGACTGCGCGCTGCTCGGCTGCCCGGCGGTCGCGATCCTGCCCGAGGGCATGAGCCGCGAGCGCTTCGACTGGCTGAAGGAAATCGGCACCGACGAAATCATCGCCACGCCCGGCACCGAGTCCAACGTGAAGGAGATCTACGACAAGTGCTGGGAGCTGCGCAAAACGCGCGGAAACGGCATCGTGATTTTCAACCAGTTCGAGGAGTTCGGCAACGCGATCTGGCACTACACGATGACCGGCGGGATCATCGAAGAGATTTTCCAGCGCGAATACGCGCCCGCGGGCGCGCGCCTCTCGGGTTACGTCAGCGCGACCGGCTCGGCCGGCACCATCGCCGCCGGCGACTTCCTGCGCGCGCGGCATCCCTCCGTGCGGGTCGTCGCCGCCGAGGCGATGCAGTGCCCGACGCTCTACCAGTTCGGGTTCGGCGCGCACCGGATCGAGGGCATCGGCGACAAGCACGTGCCGTGGATCCACAACGTGAAGAACACCGACATGGTCGCCGCGATTGACGACGAGCAGACCATGCAGGTCATGCGGCTCTTCAACGAGCCGGCCGGGCGCGACTACCTCCTTTCCGCGGGCGTCCCCTCCGCCGCGGCGGACCGGCTCGGCCTCGCCGGCATCTCCTGCATCTGCAACCTCGTCGCCGCGATCAAGGCCGCGCGCTACTACGACATGGGCCCGAAGGACGTCGTCTTCTTCCCGATGACCGACTCGATGGACCTCTACGCGTCGCGCCTCGCCGAGATGGCCGATCAACACGGCGCCTACACGCGCGAGGCGGCGGCCGTCCACCACGGCCGCTACCTGCTCGGCGCGCAGACCGACCACCTGCGCGAGCTGACGTATTTCGACCGGAAGGCGCTGCACCAGTTCAAGTACTTCACGTGGGTCGAGCAGCAGGGCCGCACGTCGGAGGAGTTGAACGCCCTGTGGAGCGACGATTTCTGGCGGGAGATGTTCGCACCGGAGCAGGTCGCCGAGTGGGACCGGCTCATCGAGCGGTTCAACGCGGCCACCGGCGTGCTGAAAAACCTTTAGCCGGAGCGATGATTCAGGACCGCACCGGGGCGGATGCAGTCCCTCCCAGGGTGTCGAGGAGTCCGGATGCTTTTGGAGCTCGAGGGGTTGCGGGTCTGAACTGTATCCCAGATGAGAAATGGACTGCCGTTTGATGCCCGGACGAAATCGCCCCCGTGGTGGCCCTGTTTCCCGGGCAGCCCGTACGGCAAACGTGGGGCTGGACGATCACGGGCGCGGGCCGGCGGGTCGAGGTCTTCGAGGCGAGCACCGGTTTCGTCATATCCACCGCACGGGAGACCTTCTATATGCATCGGAACGGCGATTCGTATATCATCAGCCCCGGCCAGCCGGGCGTTCGGCGGGTTACCCCGATCGAGGTCTTCCACATCTCGCGCGAGTTGAAGGAAAAGCGACGCCAACAAGGCCGGAGAGAAAATATCGCATGATCCAAGTGAATCAACCGCTCTTCCAGCGCTTCGGCACGCTGCGGACCTGGATTGTCGGCGTCCAATACTACGAGGGCGCGGCGCGCCTGAGCGGGCAGGAGGTGTTTTTTGACCGCGAGCCGGACAACCCCTTCGATCCGAACGCCGTCGCGGTCTTCACCCGCGACGGGAGCCAGATCGGCCACCTGCCGCGCCACGACGCGCGTTACTTCTCCGCCCTGATGCTGGAGGGCGCGCTGGCGCTGACCGGGCGCGTGACCGGCTCCGTCGAAGGCGGACGGATGCCGTTGCTGCTGGAGGTCCATGCGACGTCGCAGCTCTCCTCCATCCTGATGCCCGACGAACGGGATGACTGGCGCGCGATCTGCCACAACCTTTTCGCGGGCGTGTGGGGCCGCCTCGACGCCTACTCCGCCGACACCCTGTCCCGCCTCCGCGACCGCGTGCGCGAACTGGGCCACGACGAGGAGTTGTATCCGAAAACCCAATTTCTGTACCGCATGCTCAAGGCGGTGGAGGCGGCGCGCGGCGAGCAGGAACAGGTGGCCTTCCGGCAGCACACGCGCGAGGCCGTGGAGGCGATGGCGTTCGGCCCGCCCCGGGGCTGGCCCGAACTGGCCGTGCTGTCGCTCGATGCCGGCTCGGGCTTCGTGCAGCAGCAGGCGGATGCGCAGGCGGCGAGCGGGGCGCTGACCTGCAAGGACGATCTATCGCCGGAGGTCATCCGCGCCCTGCCCCTGCGGTGTCCCTATCCCCCGAGCGCCCACGGGCTGGCCGTGTTCGTGTGCGGCGAGCTGCACGCCGCAAACTGGTTTCACGACGCCGAAAGCGCCCAGGTGCTCTGGTATCCCGTTATTCTGGACGCCCTGGAGGCGGCTCGCGACGCGGAGGAGACGAAGGACTGCATCCTGACGCCGGATCAGGCGAAGGCGTGCGTTCTGGAGACCCTTGCGTCGGCCTGCTTCACGCTGGAAGCCGGGGGCACTCCTCTCGGCGAGAAGGCCACCTTCCGTTCCGGGTCGTTCGAGGGCAGCGTGACGTTGCGTGACGGGCAGCTTCTTCACCTGCGCATGCGCCTGAACGATCACATCGTATATGCCCCCCAGGCAAAGCTTCCGGCCAAGGGCCGCCTGCCGCCTCCGGCCGCCGGAAAGGACGCCGGTTGAACGCCGCCGCCTTCATTGCCAAGTGGCGCACGGCGGAGCTCGAGGAACGCTCCGCCGCGCAGGAGCATTTTCTCGATCCGTGCCGCCTGTTCGGCCATCCCACCCCGGCCGAGGCTGATCCGATCGGCCAGACCGATGGCTTCGAAATCGGAGCCGACAAACACGGCGGTGTTGCGACATTGTGAATGGCGCGGCTTTCCGGTAGATTTCCGACATGGATGCGTTGGTCGTACAGAAGAAGATGGCGCTGGCCGTTGAGCTCCACGAAGCGGGACTGGCCATGATGCGGCAAACCATCCGGCGCGCCTGCGCGACGAATCCTGAAATGGATTCGGACGCGGAGTGGCGGCGCTGGCTCTACCGGGAGACGGAGCCCATACCGGGCGATGTGGATGGCCCGATTCGTGTTCGCCTCCAACATCCATGAACGCCGCAGGCCAGATCCTGTTGGGCGCGCAAGCCGTGCTGGCTGCGCTGGAGATTCCCTGGGTTTTGCTTGGCGGGTGGGCCGTTTCTGTTCGCACCGAGCCCCGCTTCACGCGGGATGTGGATTTGGCCGTGGCGGTGGGAAGCGATGCCCAATCCGAACGGGTGGTCGGTGAGTTCCGCGCGCGTGGCAATGCCGTTGCCATGCGGGTTGAGCAGGATGCCGTCCATCGGCTGGCGACGGCCCAAGCCGCGCTCCATCTGATTCCTGCCCGGGGTTACGATCGGGGGCGCAACCTGTTGGCGGCGTTGAACGAGGCCCGGACCTTTTTTCAGATATCGGAATAGGCGATAAGCGACTATGGACTTCCAACGTCTGGAAAACGGCCCCGGCGGGACTTCCAACGTCTGGAAATTCCAAGGGTTCAATAAAACAGGAGCAACGGAACCATGAGCACGTATCTCGATCTGGCGCGCCGGCACGAGGCGCCGCTGTTGAACTTCATGCGCGACCTCATCGCGATCAAGTCGCTGAGCAGCCAGGAGGGGCCGGTCATCAAGCGCGTCCAGGCCGAGATGAAGAAGCTCGGCTACGACGAGGTGCGGATTGATCCGATGGGCAACGTGATCGGCCGGATCGGCAATGGGCGGCGGGTCATCGCGATTGACGGGCACGTGGACACGGTGGACGTCGGGGACCTGGCGCAGTGGAAAACGGACCCGTTTGATCCGGTCGTGAAGGGCGGCATCCTCTACGGGCGCGGAACGAGCGACATGAAGGGCGGCGTCGCCTCGGCGGTGTACGCGGGGGCGCTGCTCAAGAAGGCGGGGTTCCCGAAGGACGCGACGCTCTACGTGACGGGGACGGTGCAGGAGGAGGACTGCGACGGGCTGTGCTGGCAGTACATCATCCGGGAGGACAAGCTGCGCCCGCACGTGGTGGTGATCACCGAGCCGACGAGCCTGCGCATCTACCGCGGACATCGCGGCCGCATGGAGATCGAGGTCGAAACCGCGGGGATCTCGTGTCACGGCTCCGCGCCGGAACGCGGCGTGAACGCGGTGTACAAGATGGCGCCGATCATCAGGGACATCGAGCGGCTGAACGCCCGCCTGAAGCCGCGCAAGCCGCTGGGCAAGGGGACGGTGACGATCAGCCACGTCCGCTCCCGCTCGCCGAGCCTGTGCGCGGTCGCGGACGGCTGCACGATCCATCTCGACCGCCGCCTCACGGTCGGCGAGAGCGAGCGGGTGGTGGTGCGCCAGCTGCGCGCGCTGCCGTCCATCAAGAAGGCCAAGGCGAAGATCACCGTGCTGGAATACGCGGTGCCGAGCTGGACGGGTCTGACCTACCCGACAAAGAAATATTATCCCACGTGGGAGATGCCCGAGACGACAAAGGAGGTGCGCGTCGCGCGCGCGGCCTACCGGGAGGTGTTCAACAGCGCGCCGACGGTCGGGCACTGGACGTTCAGCACGAACGGCATCGCCACCGCGGGGATGCACGGCATCCCGACCATCGGATTCGGACCCGGCCACGAGCATTTCGCGCACGCCCCGAACGAGTGCGTGGAGATCGAGCACCTGGTCCGGTCGGCCGCGTTCTACGCGGGCTTTGTGGAGAGCTACGGGAAGGCGTGAGGAAGAGGTGACCGGTAAACAGGGACCCGCGACCGGTAAGTGGCAACCAGAGACCGATCACGGGCACGGATCACCGGTCACCGCCAACGCCAGGGAGGACGCAGCATGAAGATCGCCAATCGTCTCGCGCGGCTCGGGACCGAGACCGCGTTTGCGGTGTCGGAGGATGCGCGACTGTGGGCCGCGCAGGGCCATCCGGTGTATCCGTTCCACCTCGGGGACATGAATCTTCCCACGCCGGAGAACATCGTGCAGGCCGCGCTCAAGGCCCTTCGGGACGGCAGGACCGGGTACTGTCCCGCCGCGGGCATTCCCGAGTTGCGCGCCGCGTATGCGGAGGACGTGGGCCGCGACCGCGGCCTCGCCTATGCGCCCGAGCAGGTGTCCATCCAGCCGGGCGGCAAGCCGGTCATCGGGAAATTCCTGCAGGCCGTGATGAACGAGGGCGACGCCGTGCTGTATCCGAATCCGGGCTACCCGATCTACGAGTCGCAAATCCAGTATTTCGGCGGCTCGGCCATCCCGTACGGCTACGACCCGTCGCCGACGGGATTCCGGATCCGGCGCGAGCAGCTGGCCGCGTCGGTGACGCCTCGGACCGTGGCCATGATCTACAACAACGGGCAGAACCCGCTCGGCGCCGAGTCGGACGAGGAGGAGATGCGGTGGGTGGCCGAATTTGTCCAGCGCCACAACCTGCTGCTGTTGTCGGACGAGGCCTATTTCCATGTCCGGTACTCCGGGCGGAGCCGCAGCATCGCCAGCCTGCCGGGCATGCAGGAACGGACCGTGATCCTCGTCGCGCACAGCAAACGCTACGCGATGACCGGCTGGCGGCTCGGCGCGGCCGTGGGACCGAAGGCGATCATAGACATCATCAACAAGCTCAACGTCAACATGGAGTCCTGCACCGCCCATTTCATCCAGTGGGCCGGCGTGGAGGCCCTGCGCGGGGACCAGTCCGGGAGCGCGGCCCTCGTCCGCACGCTCAAAGAGCGGCGCGACGCGCTCGCCGCGGAGCTCCAGAAGATTCCCGGTGTGACGATCCGCGTGCCGGAGGTGACGTTTTATCTGTTCCCGGACGTCACCGAAGTCCACCGGCGCAAGGGGTATGCCGACCAGCAGGCCCTCCGCCTCGACGCGCTGCACAGGGCCGGGGTCTCCTTCTGTTCGCGCAGTCATTTCGGGAAGCCCGCGCCCGACGAGACGCGGGTGTTTGTCCGGTTCGCCTATTCCGGCATTTCAACGGAACGGATCGGCGAAGGGCTGAAGGGACTGGCCGCCCTGTGGGGGGCGTGAGCGACGCGAAAGGCAACGCAGCATGACGATCCCATTCGGACCCCGGCGGGGCCGCTACTTCAACGCCGCCACGGACCTCGATGAAACCGCGCCCGATCCCGCCGCCCTTGCGGCGCTCGAGGCGCTCGACGCGGCGTATCGCGCCCTGTGTGCGGTGCTCTATAATTACGTGCCCGGATCGGGACATCCCGGCGGCTCGATTTCCTCGGGTCGGTTTGTCGAATGCCTCTTGTTCCAGACCATGGAATATGACCTCGGCCGGCCCGACGCGAGCGAGGCGGATATCATCTCCTACTCGGCGGGGCACAAGGCGCTCGGACTGTATTCCCTCTGGGCGCTCCGCAATGAGATCGCGCGCGCGCGCCGGCCGGACCTGTTGCCGCGCCGCGCCGCCCTCCAGTTCCGGCTCGAGGAACTGCTCGGGTTCCGCCGGAATCCGTTGAACCCGACCCCGCTGTTCCGACGGTTCAAGGCGCGCGCGCTGGACGGACACCCGACCCCCGCCACGCCGTTCGTGAAACTTTCAACGGGCGCGTCGGGCGTGGGGATCGGCTCCTCGTTCGGTCTCGCGCTGGGCGCGCGGGATCTCTACCGCGACGACCCGCCGCGCGTGCACGTGGTGGAGGGCGAGGGGGGCATGACGCCCGGCCGCGTGGCCGAGGCCTTCGCCGCCGCGGGCACGATGGGCCTCGACAACCTGGTGGTGCATGTGGATTGGAACCAGGCGTCCATTGACTCGAACCGCGTGTGCCGCGAGGGCGACCAACCCGGCGACTACGTGCAGTGGGATCCCGCCGAGTTCGCCTACCTGCACGATTGGAATGTGATCGCCGTGCCGGATGGCCGCGATTTCCGGCAGATCCTGGCGGCGCAGCGCAAGGCCCTCCAGCTCGCGAACGGGCAGCCGACGGCCATTGTCTATCGGACGGTCAAGGGCTGGAACTACGGCATCGAGGGCCGTGCGTCCCACGGCGCGGGGCACAAGCTCTGCGCCGCCGGATTCTACGAGGCGGTGGCGCCGCTGTTGAAAGCGGGCGCGGACGAATTGCCGCGATGCAGCGGCGACCGGCAGCGCTGCGGCGGCTGCGACCCGGTCTACATCGAGGACTGCTATTGGAAAGCGCTCCAAGCGGTGCGGCGGAGCCTGCTGGCCGACGAGGGCAGCGCGGCCTTCCTCGCCGACGGCCTTGCCGGCGCCCGCGACCGGCTGCGGGCGCGCGGGCGG
>CAYMCD010000031.1:20918-29013 GCA_964388845.1 uncultured Verrucomicrobiota bacterium | reverse complement strand
CGGCAAGAAAAGACCAGCCTTTTCGCTCAATAGTCAGAAATCAGTCATGCACCCCTGCAAGCTCCTGGCCCTGCAATCTCCTTGCCGTGATCTCGTGCATCTGCTAAACCGCCGCGCATTATGGGACAACAACTCCGCACACGTATCAAACGCGCCGCCCGCCTCCGCCGGAAAAAACGCCTGAAGGCGCGCGCGCGCCAGCAGAAGAAGAAATGACGAAATGGCCCATGTCACAATGACCGCTGATCCATGGGTCATTCGGCTATTGGGCCTTCGCCTCGTTGGTATATTGTTCCCGGCGTGACTTTCGCCCGCGGCTTTCCTATTCTGGCGCCGGAGCGAACATCATGATTCTTGTCTGCGACGACGAACACACGCTGGTCCAGTTTTGCCGCGAACTTCTTGAGAAGGAAGGGTATGTCGTGCGCACCGCGCGCGGGGCGGACGAGGCCTATCGCATCCTGCGCGAGCCGGAATGCCGGGGGCTGCTGCTGGATCTCTGGATGCCGGAGTTCAACGGCGCCGGGCTGTTGATGCTGATGGCGGCCGAGGGCGTCACGACGCCGGTCATCGTGTTTGCGGACGATCCGTCCATGGAGGAGGAGGAGATGCGGCAATTCCCGAACGTGCGCCGGCTGCTGCACAAGCCGTTTTACCCGGAGGACCTCCTGGCGGCGGTCCGCGCGCACATGCCGAAGGCGTGAGGCGCGTGAACCCCCTGATGCGCAGGCGCGTTTGTTCCGCGCTCCCGGCCTTCGTCCTCCTCGCTGCGGCATCGGTTTCCTGCGTGGCGCGAAAACCGGCGGGGACCGGGGGGTTCCGGCCGCACAACGACGAGGCCGTGAAGCCCGTTGTCGCCGTGATTGATTTCGAGAACAAGGCGAGCTTTGCCGGGCAGTGGAAGCTCGGCGCCGGGATGGCCGACCTGCTCGTGAGCCAGCTGGTCGGTTCCGAACGTGTCGTTGTGCTCGAGCGGCAGCACCTGGGCGATGTGGTCGGCGAAATCGTCCGGCAGGGGCAGGACCTGTTCCGCAGCGAGGGGCGCGCCCAGCGCGGCCGGTTGAAGAACGCGCAATATCTGGTCCGCGGCGCCGTCACCGACTTCACCGTGACCGGCGATGCGTCCGGCTGGTTCGGCAACGAGACGGCCTCGGTCCGCGGGCGGGGGCAACGCGCGCGTGTCGCGTTGGCGGTCCGCGTCTCGGATGTCGCCAGCGGCGAGGTGATCTGCTCCGCCAAGGCCGAGGGGTCGTCGTCGTCGGGCTGGCTCGGGGCGGCGATCAATTACAAGGGATTGAGTTTTGGAGGCGACGCCTTCTTTCGGACGCCCCTTGGAAAGGCGACCGAAACGGCGCTGCGCCGGGCCGTCAACAAGATCCTGCACGATCTGCCCCAACAGGTCTGGCAGGCGCGCGTCGCGGAGGTGGTGGACGGCCGGATTCTGCTGAACGGCGGACGCGCCGTCGGGGTAAGAAATGAGATGCGTTTTGCCGTGCGCGGCGCGCCGCGGGAAATTACCGATCCGGTGACCGGCAATGTCATCGAGGTGCTGCCCGGGCGGGTGTCGGGATTGATTCGCGTCGTCGAAGTGAAAGATTCCGTCGCCTACGCCGAACTGTTGGAAGGCGCGGCGAAACGCGGCGATACCCTGGAACCGGTCGAATAGAATGGAGTGCGGATGAAAACAGCTCTCATCGCAGGTTTACTGGCCCCCCTGCTGGTCATGGGATGCGCGGTGGAGAAGACGCCTCCCCCGGCCGGCGGGGAAAAACCCGGCGGTCAACTCGTTGTGGTGGACGGCGTCGAGCAATTCGAGCGGGCGGTGGCCGCGCCGAACGGACTGGTCCTGGTGGACTTCTGGGCGACCTGGTGTCCCCCCTGCAAATTCATGAATCCCATCCTGGCGGATCTTGCCGAGGCCGAGGCGGGCGCCATCACGGTGGTCAAGGTTGACGTGGACCAGAACCGCGCGCTGGCCGAGCGCTACAAGATCGAATCCATTCCGACGTTGATCCTTTTCAAGGGCGGTCAGGCGGTGGACATGAAGGTCGGCGCGTTGCCCAAGGAATCCCTGCTGGAGTGGCTCGCCCCGCACCGCGGGTGAATAAGCCGGAAGAGGGTCGCGTTCAGCGGGCGGCTTTCGACCCGGCGTCCTTCAGCGTCACCGTGCGGTTGAACACGGGCGCGCCGGGTTTCGAGTCGCCGGAATCCGCCACGAAATAGCCGGTTCGCTCGAACTGGAAGCGTTCGCCCGGCCGGGCGTCCGCCAGCGCCGGTTCGATCCGCGCGGAGGTCGTTTTCAGCGAATCCGGGTTGAGGAACTCCTTGAAATCGCGCTCCTCGTGCGCGTCCGGCTCCGCGGTGGAGAACAGGCGGTCGTAGAGCCGGACTTCGGCTTCAGGTGCGTCGCCGGGCACCCAATGGAGGGTGCCTTTGACCTTGAGTTCCGCCTCGGGGGGGGCCCAGCGGCAGGTGAGGCCGGCGACGCGCCCGCCGGCGTCCAATGAAACGCCCGTGCACGTCAGGAATCCCGCGTAGCGGATGCGCACCGACTTTCCGGGGGCGAGGCGGAAGTATTTCGGCGGCGGATTTTCCATGAAATCATCGCGCTCGATCAGGATGCGCGAACCAAAGGGGATGTGCCGGCCGCCCGCCGCGGGGTCCTCGGGGTTGTTGCGCGCCTCGACGTGGGCCGGAAGCGCGTCGTGATTTTCGATGGTAACCGGCAGGGGATCGAACACCGCCATGCGGCGCGTCGCCGTCTTGTTCAGCGCGTCGCGGACGCCATGATCGAGGAGCGCGACATCGGTGAGGCTTTCGAACTTGGTGATGCCCAGGGTGTCGCAGAATGCGCGGATGGCCTCCGGGGGCACGCCGCGGCGGCGCAGCCCGCAGATCGTCGGCATGCGCGGGTCGTCCCATCCGTTCACCAACTTCGCCTGCACCAGGTCGAGCAGCTTGCGTTTGCTCATGACGGTGTAGCTCAGGTTGAGGCGCGCGAATTCAATCTGGCGCGGGCGGGCCGCGAGGCCCTCGAGTTGGTCCACCACCCAGTCGTACAGCGGGCGGTGCACCTCGAACTCCAGCGTGCAGAGCGAATGCGTGACGCCTTCGAACGCGTCCTCCAGCGGGTGCGCGAAGTCGTACATCGGATAGATGCACCAGGCGCGGCCCGTCAGGTAGTGCTGTTCGCGCATGATGCGATAGAGCACCGGGTCGCGCAGGTGGATGTTGGGCGAGGCCATGTCTATCTTCGCCCGGAGGCAGAGCGATCCGTCCGGAAACTCGCCGGCGCGCATGCGCGCGAAGAGATCGAGGCTCTCCGCGCCCGGCCGGTTCCGGAACGGGCTCTCCTTGCCGGGCCGGGTGGGGACCCCGCGGTATTCCTTCCACTGGTCCTGAGTCAATTCGCAGACATAGGCCTTGTCGCGGCGGATCAGGTCGCGGGCGGCCTCGTACATCCGCTCGAAATAGTGGGCCGAGAAATAGAAATGGTCGCCCCAATCCCAGCCGAGCCAGCGCACATCGGCCTTGATGCTCTCGACGTACTCCATTGACTCCTTGGCCGGGTTCGTGTCGTCCATTCTCAGGTGGCACCGTCCGCCGAATTCCCTGGCCATGCCGAAGTCGAGGCAAATGGCCTTCGCGTGGCCGATGTGCAGGTAGCCGTTCGGTTCGGGCGGGAACCGGGTGACCACCGGGCTGCCTTGATTGCCCGCGGCCACGTCGGCGGCGATCCTGTCGCGAATAAAGTGACTGGGCGCCGCGCTCGTTTCGGATTCGCTGGAGTTCATGGGATGTTCCGCCGGATCAGGCCCGTCACCGGGCACGAAGCGCGCGTACTATGGTGTCCCTGTCCGCCACAGCAATAAAAAACCGCCCGGCTGTCCCGGCTTGCCACGCCGGGCGTGTTGTGGCAGTTTTTTCACCGTGGGAGTCGCTCCGGGGGGGGGCGCACATGCAGGCGGGCGCGTGCCCGCGCCACGCAGCGAGGGATTTTCCCCCATATGACGACGATCTCGCCCGATCAGTTGGCGGAGTGGTGTGCGCCGGTTCGCGGCTCACGCCCGAGCCGGACCTCCGCTCCCGGGGATGCAACCGAGCGCGTGTTGCGGCTCCTGACATCGAGCCGGTTCCGGAAGGGGAGCCTCGCCGCGATGGATGTCGAAGCGTGGCGGGCGGCCAACCGGCCGATTGTTCTGGACCGGATCCGGCGCGGCGAACCGGTCGCCATAACGCTCATGGCGTATCCCTTCAAGGTGCCCAACCCGTGCAAAGTCGGCGCCAGAATCCTGCCCGACCTCGCTGAATTGGCCTCGCTCATGTATCTCCGGCACCTGCATGAGTCAGTCCAATATCTCCACCCCCCCGGCATCCGCCTGACGATCATCCACGACGGGCAATATCTGAACGGCGTCTTCGGCATCCCGCCGCAGGAGGTGCTGGCCTATGAGGAGTATTTCGCGCGGATGCTCCGGCGTTTCCATCTGGACACCTTCATCCGGACCGTCAATTTCAACGCCCTGCTGGCGCCGCAGGAGGCTGCGATCCGTTGCCGCCGGCGCGAACTGGTGTCCGCCGCGCGGCGCTGGGCGACGAGCGCCGCACACGCCGGGGAACAGTTGAAGGCGTTCCAAAAGACGCTGGGCATGATGAACCTACGCCGGCTGCCCCCCGCGGAACGGAATGCCCTTGCCGGCGGCGCCCCGCCGTCCCGCGACCACATGTGCAACCATGCGCATGGAACTGAACTGCGCCGCGCCGTGGACCGCGCGATGAGGCGCTATTTCCTGCTGGATTTGATCCTGCACCGCTTCGATCCCCGCCCCCTGTTTTTTCCGGACGCCATTCACGCCACCACCAAGATCAGGCGCGGCCGCCTTCGCGCTCTGGCTCATGGCGCGGGGTCATGGCGAGCTGCCGTGGCATGGCGTCGGCGCCCTGGAGCCCGACGGACGCGTTCGAGGGCGCAGGCTGGCCGACCTCGCGCGGTCGGGCGATTACGAACCCGTCTTTCTCGAGGGCGAATCAACACCCTTCTTCTACGCCCGACGCTCTGCCCGGGCCCTCAGGCGGACCCTATCGGAACGACCGGCGGCGGCCTGCCCGTCATGAGTAGGGCGGGGATCAGGCAATGGATTATTGGGCGCCGGCGACCCCTCATCAGCACCGTGGTGCTGAACTGGAACCGGTCCCACCTCTTGAAGCGCCTGATCGAGTCCTACCTCGACACGATCCGGGTCTCCTACGAGCTGTTTATCGTGGACAATGGTTCGACCGACGATTCGCGGGGGATCATCGAACGTGCGAGCCGGGCCGATCCGCGCCACCGGAGTGTGTTTCTGCCGGAGAATGTAGGAGGCCGCGCGATTAACGAAGGATTGCGCCTGGCCCGGGGGCGTTTCCTGCATGTGGCGCCGAACGACGCCGAATACCTGCCGGGCTGGGATGAGGATCTGCTGGGCAAGTTCGAAATCTTCCCGGAACTCGGGCTTCTGTCGCCGTTCTCCGGCGATCCCCGGACCCATCGGGGCGATCCCGCCGATCGGCTGCCCGTCACGCAGGTCACGAGACAGGATCTCACGATCTACCGGACCGATACCAACATCGGGACCACCTCGATCTGCCGCCGGGCGCTATGGGACCGCGGGTTCCGGTGGGGATCGCTTCCCCGGGAGCCGGGCAGCGAATTCCTGTTTCCGGACGACGGCGCGCCCTCGCGGTTCGCGCGATCCCTGGGATACTGGGTGGCCTGGAACGACCGGTTCGCGGCGGTCAATTGGGGGCATCGCGCCGAGGAATGGGCCGCACACCTGACGTACTATCTGGCCAACTACCGGGCGAAACCCTGGCTGCGCGAAGAGGGGTTGCGCCGGCGCCTGCGCGATCGCGGGTACGAGCTGGTGGAAGAAGAGGGGCGGCTCAAAGCCCTTTGGCTTGGAGAATCCGGCGGGGCGACGCCGGAAAACGCGCCGCCCTGACGCGCGCGCGCTCCGCGCGTTCGGTCTGGATTCTCCGGGCAGCCGGGGCGCGCGCGGAGGCGGGCGCGATCCCACGCCGGGTCAGGCCTGCTTCGGCTCGCCGTTTTCGTCCAGCTCGGCGAGGGCCTGCCGGCGGCTCAGGCGCACCTTGCCGTTCTCCTGGACCTCGATGCATTTGACCCACATGAGGTCGCCGACCTTGCAGATTTCGTCAACGCTCCGGATGCGGCGGTCGGCCATCTCGCTGATGTGCACGAGGCCTTCCTTGCCCGGCAGGATTTCGACGAACGCGCCGAATTCCTTAATGCCCGTGACGGTGCCGTGGTACAGCTTGCCCACCTCGGCGTCCGCTCCGACGAGGTTGACCTCGCGCACCGCGGCGTCCATCGCCTCCTTGTTGACGGCGAAAATCTTGACGGTGCCGTCGTCCTCGATGTCAATCTTCGCGCCCGTGGAGTCGGTGATGCGGCGGATATTCTTTCCGCCGGGGCCGATGAGCGCGCCGATCTTCTCCGTGTTGATGCGCACGACCGTGATGCGAGGCGCGTAGGGCGAGAGTTCGGGGCGCGGCGCGGCGATCACGGTCTGCATGTAGTCGAGGATCTTGCATCGGGCGACCTTCGCCATCGCGAACGCCTTCTCAACGCTGCTCCAGGCGAGGCCGCGGATCTTGAGGTCCACCTGAAACCCGGTGATGCCGTCGCGCGTGCCGGACACCTTGAAGTCCATGTCGCCGCAGTGATCCTCGGTGCCGAGGATGTCGGTGACGAGTTCCGCCTGGCCGTTGTCGCCGGTGAACAGGCCGATGGAGATGCCGGCGACCGGTTTGGTCATCGGGATTCCCGCGTCCAGCAGGGCGAGCGTGCCGACGCAGACCGAGGCCATCGAGCTGGAGCCGTTGGAGCCCATGATTTCGGAAACGACTCGCACGGAGTACGGGTAGTCCTTCGGCAGCATCGGGAAGAGCGAGCGCTCGGCGAGGTTGCCGTGGCCGATCTCGCGGCGGCCGGTGGAACCGAGGCGGCCCACTTCGCCGACGGAGTAGGGCGGGAAGTTGTAGTGCAGGAGGAAGCTCTTCTGGTCCGGCCCGCCGGTGATGGCGTCGAGGTCCTGGGCGTCATCGCTCGTGCCGAGGGTGACCGTTGCCAGCGCCTGAGTTTCGCCCCGGTTGAAGAGGGCGGAACCGTGCACGCGGGGCAGAATGCCGACCTGGGCGACGAGCTCGCGGAGCTGGTCGAAGCCGCGTCCGCCCACACGGGTCTTGTCTTCAAGAACCAGGCGTCGGGTGGCGTCAATTTCCAGCGCGTCGAACAATTGGAAAAACTGCTCTTCCGCGAGGTCGGCCATTTTTGCCTTGAGGGACTCCTTGATGGCGGCGACCGCGTCCTGGCGTTCGAGTTTGCCGCTGATGCGGAGCGCGGCCCTGAAGTCGGCGCCGACCAGGTCGCGGGCGCGCGCCAGCAGGCTCGCGTCCACCGGGGTTTCGGTGACCTGTTTGGCGGGCAGGCCGAGTATTTCGCGGAGCTTCAACTGGGCGTCGCAGAGCGGCGCCATCGCCTGGTGCGCGAATTTCATCGCGGCGACCATGTCGGCCTCCGGGATTTCATTCGCGTTGCCCTCAATCATGATGGGCAGGTCGCGGGTGCCGGCGTAGACGAGGTTCACGTCGCTCGACTGCATTTCCGTGTGCGTCGGGTTGTATTTGAACTGGCCGTTGACGCGGCCGACGCGGACGGCGGCGATCGGGCCGAAGAACGGAATGTCGGAGATGCCGAGCGCGGCGGAGGAGGCGAGAATGCTCAAGATGTCGGACTCGTGCTCTCCGTCCGTGCTCAACAGCATGTTGTTGATCTGCACGTCATTGCGGTAGCCGTCGGGGAAGAAGGGGCGCAGCGGGCGGTCGGTGACGCGGGCGGTGAGGATTTCGCGCTCGCTGGGGCGCGCCTCGCGCTTGAAATAGCCGCCGGGAAAGCGGCCCGCCGCGTAGTATTTCTCGCGGTATTCGACCTGGAGGGGGAAGAAGTCAATGCCTTCGCGTGGCTTCTTCGTGGCGGTGACGGCCGAGAAGACGATCGTGTCGCCGACCCGGACGCTGACCGCTCCGTTGGCCTGCT
>CAYMCD010000031.1:0-20908 GCA_964388845.1 uncultured Verrucomicrobiota bacterium | reverse complement strand
GAGAAGGCCGGTTTCGAACGTGATGGTTTTTCCGCCGAGTTCAACGGCGATTTGTTTGGCGCTCATGTGCGTTTCCTTGATGCCCCGAGTGATCCTTGCGCGGCGTGCGGTCCAGGGATCCGGACAATGGGGTCCGGCTGGCCGCGGTCACCGGGGCGACCACGCGGTAGCGTGTTGAGAAAGACAAACCGGCCCGGAAATCCCGGGGCGTGTTCAGCGGCGGAGACCGAGGCGGCCGATCAAGGTCTGATAGCGCGCCGGGCTTCGATCGTTCAGATAGTCCAGCAGACGGCGCCTCTGGCCCACCATGCCGATGAGGCCGCGCCGCGAGCTGTGATCTTTGATGTGATTCTGCAGGTGCTCCGTCAGTTCCTTGATGCGCTGGGAGAGGAGGGCGACCTGGACCTCGACGGAACCGGTGTCCTTCTCGTGGAGCTTGTAATCCTGCTTGATTTCCGCTTTGTTCTGCATAACCCGTTCAAGCCTACGGCAGGCTTGTCTTTCGTTTTCCTTTCAGATGTCGGGGCGCGTTATAGGAAGGCTGCCGCGGCTTGGCAAGAGAAGAATGCAGAAAAACCATCCGCGCGTCCGCGCTACCCCGGCGGGATCGCCAGCGCGAGCGCGCCCAATTCGCCGATTTGCGGGCCGAGCGCGCTGGGCCGGATGGCCAGGCGCTCGATGGCGGGCCGCCAGGCGTAGCGGGGCAGGCGCTCCCGGAGCGGCCTCAGCAGCGTGTCGCCGAGGTGGATCGCCGCCGTGCCCAGGACCACGGCGGACGGATTGACGCACATGGCCAGCAGGCCGATGCCCTGCGCGAGCCGCTCGACGTAGGCGTCCCAGAACGCCCGGGCCGGCGCGTCTCCCCGCGCGGCCGCCCGCGCGATCGTGGAAATCGTCAGGCCGTCCATCCTCCCGCCGGCCTCTTCGATGATGAGCGAACCGGATTCGGTCCCCAGGCGTTCGCGGACCTGGCGGATCACGTTGCGCCCCCCGCAATACATCTCGAAGCAACCGCGCTGTCCGCAGGGACAGGGCGGCCCGTCCGGATCGAGCACGATATGGCCCACCTCGCCGCCGAGATCGTCGGCCCCCTGGACCAGCCGGCCTCCGGAGATGATGCCGCCGCCCACGCCCGTGCTCATGGTGAGGTAGACGAGGTCCGGCGTGCCCTTGAACTCGCCGTAGTAATACTCCGCGAGGCCGGCCGCGTTGGCGTCGTTGTTGATGTGGACCGGAAGTCCGGTCAGTTCCTCGATCCACTCTTTAACGGGCGCGTTGCGCCATGCAGGCATGTTGGGCGGATCCAGCACCATGCCGCGTTTGACAGACATGGGGCCCGGCACCGCCAGGCCGACGCCGGACAGATCGGCGATTTCAAGCCCGGCCGCGCGCGAGATCTCCTCGACAAGTGCCGACAAGCGATCGAGCCAAAACTCGGGATCTTCCTCGGCGTTCGTTGGCATCCGTTTGTGCGCCAACAAGTTGCCGTTTTCTTCGCCAACGCATACCGCGGTCTTTGTCCCGCCGAGATCAATTGCCAGGAAGCGTTTCATTGCCGGTCTCTTGGTTTGCTGCCCCCATCGGACAATACCTGATGGGCCGTGCTGTCAAAAAGCGGGGGGCAGGATAGCTATTGCGATCAATTTGGCAATGTCCGTCGCGCCCTCGCTTGCGGCAGGCCGCGCCCTCGCGGCCTGAATTCCGAGCGGCGAGGCGTGGGCGCCTCGCCCCACACGCGGGGGCGCGTGTGTTCCCCGGACATTTACAAGAAATCAATGACTCGGGAGACTAACGATCGCAATGAGCGGTACGCTCGATTGCTTTGAATGCACCTCGCGAGCGAAGTCTAGTCCCAGGCCTGAGTCGCAGCCTTCATAATACGCCACTGCCGCGAAGAATTCCTCATCCGCCTCCGGATGAAAGGAGAAGGTCATATAGCAAACCGCTCGCGGATTCTGGCGAACACTTCATCACCTGGGACAGGCGGCACGAGCCCAGAGCGCAGTTCATGCAATCTACGCCTCGCCACATCCACCCATTTCTGATCCATTCCTGAATCAGGCCTATTTAGAGACCGAAGGAGAGAATCCACAACCAAAGTCCGCTCCTCAATCGGTAGCGACTCCGCTTCTCGTATGATCTCGGCTGTACTCATTTTACCTCATTCAACTGTAAGGCTGTATCACAACCGTGCCCGCTTGCCAATCACTCGAATTCGTCGGGTTCACCCGTATTAGGATTCAGATGTCTGCGGCCGAACGACGATTTAGCGGGCGGCTCATCGTGTCTAAAAACGGCTTAACATTCGCCCGGCGTTACGATAGCTTTATACACAGGGCGGGATTCGTCCACGTGGGGTGCAACAACGTTTTACCGGCGGGCCTTGTTTCCGCCGGAGAAACGGGTTGGTCGCGCGATTTATGGGGCTACATGGGATGGAGCGCAGCGATGCATTTTAGTTTGTTTCCGATGGCGGTTCACCGGCGGCCGCAGGGTCTATTTCGCGCGTCCGGGGGGGTGCGGCGCGCGCTGTTGCTCCTTTCCGCGTCCTCATTCATTTGGGGCCTTCAGCCCGCGCTTTCGCAGCAGACGGTGTATTGGCGAAACGGCGCCGGCGTGGCGAATTGGTGGGATGGAGCCAATCCCTGGTATCGCTCATGCGACGGCTGGTGGGTTGACCGGCCGGACAAGAACACCTGTTCCGACGGCAGCACCACCGGCCCGAACGAGGTTCACTTCGACAACGGCAGCGACCTCTCCATGAACGTCAACGGGGCCTTTTTCCAGATAACCCGGTTGTTGTTCGACAGCGGCACGGGCGCGCGCACGATGACCGCCGCCAGCGGCGGTGGAATAGACATGACCAGTTCCAGCGGCACGGTGAAAATCGAGAACAACGATTCCGACGCCCAGGTCATTGACGCGCCCATCCGGTTGTCCGCATCATCCGAGATCAATCCTATCAGCGGAAATCTGACCATTCATGGCACGGTGACGAATGGCGG
Source organism: uncultured Verrucomicrobiota bacterium (assembly GCA_964388845.1). Taxonomy (GTDB): domain Bacteria; phylum Verrucomicrobiota; class Kiritimatiellia; order CAIVKH01; family CAIVKH01; genus JAMLJG01. Next base: position 17,903 of record CAYMCD010000031.1, on the reverse strand, counting down.
CAACTGGATTGATGTGTACGGCAACAACGGGAACACGCTGAGCCTCAACGGCATCATCAGCGGGAGCGGCGGGATCGCGGTGAAGCAGAACAGCATCGTGGTGATCTCCAACGCCAACACGTTCTCCGGCGCGATCTGGGTCGAAAAGGGTGTTGCCCGCGTGCAGGGCGCGACCAATTCGGTGGGCACGGGCAGCGTGAGCGTGGGCACCAATGCAACCCTCGAATTGAACGCCAATATCGGGTATCAGCCGATTCTCCTTACGCTCTATGGCCAGGGCACCAACGACGCCCGCGGCGCGCTGTATGTCGCGAACGGCGCGACCTGGCACGGCGCGATCACGGCGGGGGCCAGCTCGGTGAAAATCCGGGCCGACGGCAGCACGTTCACCACGCGCGGAAACCTTGACGCCGGCGCCAACACGATCTACCTCACGAACTCCGCCACCGTGACCATGGATGCGGGCGAGTTGGTCGGGACGAAAACCACCGGGGACGGCGCGTTCCGGAAGACCGGCACGGGCCGTTGGGACATTCGTCCGGGCACCAGCCTGTCGGGCAGCCTTTTCATTGACCAGGGCGAGCTGCGCCTTGACACGGGCACGATGGCCGGCGGCGGCGAGCTCACGCTGTCGAACGGGACAACCGTCGCGACGGCGAGTTCCACCGGCCGGACGGTGACCAAGCCCGTGAACGTGATGGGCGACATCACGATCGGCCGCGACGTGAACAACGCGGGCGTCACGCTTTCCAATGCCGTCAACCTGGCCGGCGGCACCCGGACCATCACTTCGGTTCGGACCAACACGATCAGCGGGCCCATCACCAACGGCGCGCTGACCAAGGCCGGTTCCACCAGCGGAGGCGTGCTGATCCTGTCCGGCGGCATGGCCAACACCTATACCGGCGCGACGACCATCAGCGCGGGCTCGTTGCGGCTCGGCGCGGCCAACCGCATCCCCGACGGCTCCGCGGTCAGCGTGTCCGGCGGCGCGACGTTCGATCTCAACGGCTACAGCGACACCGTCGGCTCGATCGCGGGCGCGGGCTTCGTGACCCTCGGCGCGGGCACGTTGACCGCGGGCGACAGCTCCAGCACCACCTTCAGCGGCGTGATGTCGGGCACCGGCGGCCTGAACAAGGACGGGGCCGGGACCCTGACGATTTCCAGCAACAACACCTACAGCGGCGCTACGGCGGTACGCGGCGGCACGATCCTCCATAACGGCACCAACACCTCCTCGTCCATCGGCGTGGCGTCGGTCGGATTCCTTTACGGCGTCGGTTCGATCGGCAACTTGTCGGCGACGGGCCAGGTCAGCGCGGGCAACGGCTCCAACACGGTCGGCTCGCTGCGGGTCACCAACCTGCTGATCGAGTCGAGCGGCCGCCTCCAGGTCAACTATGCGAGCGCCGGGAACATGAACGGCACGGCGGGCACGGATTGGGACGTGATCACGGTGAACGGCGGGTCCGGCGCGTACACCGTGAACGCCGTGGACGGCAGCGACTTCGTCATCGCGCTGAAGGGCACGCCGACGTTCAGCGTCGCCCAGGGCTACACCAACGTCATCCTTGACGCCGGCTCCGCGACCTCGTTCGCGACGAACAAGTTCACGATTGACTACACGGAATTCAACGGCGGAACCGTGGGCAATGTGACGGTGGACGCGGACGGCGGCAACCTGCGCCTGATCTTCACGCCCAGCACAGCGCCCGACGTCCTCGTGCTGGACGCCGCCAACACGGCGATCGCCGACGGCGACACGACCCCGGCCTATTCCGACAACACCGATTTCGGCGACGCGCTCGTCAGCGGCGGCACGGTCAGCAAGACCTACACCGTCACCAACTCCGGCACGTCCACGCTGGACCTCGGCAACGTGACCACCTCCGGCACGGCCGCGGCGGAATTCATCGTGACCGCGCCGCTGGGCAGCCTGAATCTGGCGGCGGGCGCGACGACGACGTTCACCGTGCAGTTCAACCCCGGCGCGGCGGGCCTGCGGACGGCCGACCTGGAGTTCACCAACAACGTGTCCGGCGCCAAGAATCCCTACACCTTCCGGGTGCAGGGCACCGGCACGTACGTCGAGGTCGCGGTCACGATGTCCGGCAACGCGATCGCCGACGGGAGCTCCTCCCCGGCCGCGGCCAACGGGACGGACTTCGGCAGCGTGGGCACGGCGGGGTCCACGTCCAACATCACCTACACCATCACGAACTCGGGCAACCGTGCGATGACGATCGGGAGCGTGACCACCTCGGGCACACATGCGGCGGACTTCACCGTGACCAGCCCGCCGGGCGGCACCCTGAACCCGAGCAACACCACGACGTTCACGGTGCAGTTTAATCCGTCGGCGAACGGGCTGCGGACGGCGAGCCTGAGTTTCAGCACGACGGACGACAACTTCAGCGACGGGCTGACGGAGAACCCGTTCAACTTTGACATCCAGGGCACGGGCGCGGGCACGGGGATCTCGAACCTGCCGACGACCCTCAGCTTCTCCTCGGCACTCGGTTCGCTGCCCTCGCCGTCGTTCCAGGCCTTCAGCGTGACCAACGTGGGCCTCGGCACCCTGACCTATACGCTGGCGACGAACGCGAGCTGGCTGCGGTTGAGCAACAACACCTTCTCGGCGGCCGCCGGCGCCGGCAACATCCACACCGCGCACGTGCAGTTGGTGAGCGGGATCGCGGCGGGCACGTCGAACGCGACGATCACGATCACGGGGACGGATGGATTCACGACGAACAGCCCGAAGACCATCGCGGTGAGCTGGACGATCAGCGCGATTCCCGATCCGACCGCGCAGAGCGCGACGGCGGACGGCAAGGTGATGGTGGACCTGGCCTGGACGAAGGACGCCGGCTACGACGTGATGATCGTGTACGACACGGCGGCCATCAGCACGGAGCCGACCCAGGGCACTTCGTACAGTGTCGGCGGGACGATCGGGTCCGGCCGGGTGATCTACAAGGGCAGCGGCGCCACCCTGGAGCATGTGGTGCCGTCCGGCTCGACCGCGTACTACAAATTCTATTCGGTCAACAGCGACTACTACTCGCCGGGGGTGACCGCGAGCGCAACCCTGGGTTCCTACGGGGCGGGCGAGATCGTGGAGACCTTCTCCTACACCAATACCGGCACGCTGGCCACCGGGGGGCATGGGGGCGGGAGCAACGGGTGGAGCGGGGCGTGGGCGGGGGACAGCAGCTACTTCAACCTCAGCGGCGGAAGTTTCGCCAACCAGGCCTATTACCCGAACGGGGCCGGGAACAAGATCAAGCTCAACAGCGCGGACATTGACGGCACGTCCAAGACCAATGTGCGCCAGTTCGCCGCCATCACCACGGGCAGCGTGTACGTCGGGTTCGTGATGAACTACCAGTACAGCGGGGCGAACAAATACGCCGGACTGTCTTTCATGTCGGGATCCGCCGAGGAGATGTTCTTCGGGGAAATGTACGGGGGCGACCAGAAGCTGGGCGTCGGCGGCTCTGTTTCGGGCTCCAACCTGCTGGCCGGCAGCGGCAACGACTACATCGTCATCGGCAAGTACGATTTCGACGCCGACACGGGCTACGTGGCGGCCTACAAGATCGGAACCGACACCGTGCCGTCCACCGAACCGGGCACGTGGCATCAAACGGACAGCGACGCCAGCATCGCCAGCATTAACGGGATCCGCCTGGCCGCGGGCGCGGGCGGCGGGTCGGGCACGCCGGGCGACACGTACTTCGATGAAATCCGGGTGGCCCAGTCGTGGAGCGAGCTGTTGCGCCTGACGCAGCCGGTGGCCACAAACTACTCGATTAACGGCGGCGCCGACGTGACCGACGCACAGGTCACCGGCGGCACCTTCAGCGTAGTCTACGACTTCTACGACAGCGCCGGCCTCACCAATTCCGCCACGCTGCCGAACTTCGACCTCTTGAGCCCGGGCGGCACGGTCATCCTCACGAACCGCGCGTTCTCGACGTTGACCTACAGCGCCGGCGGCGCGAGCCTGAAGGCCTCCAACGCGACGCACGCCGGCGCGTCCGGTGGCGCGGTGGCGCTCGGCGTCTACACGTCGCGCTGGACGGCGGCCAACTCGAACGGCGTCACCGTGAGCGATGCGACCGCGCTCTCCAACGGGACCGTCACGACCTTCACCGTGGTGGACGACGACACGACGGCGCCCGCGATCGGGATCTTCGTCGGCCAGGGCAAGGCCCTGTCGGGCGCGACCTACACCAACAGCGACTTCTCGGGCGGATTCTGGGTCACCGGCACGGTGTCGGACGCGGGCAGCGGCCTTTTCGCGGCGAGCAACACGTTCGCGCTGACGCGCGACGGCGTGTCGATCAGCAACGGGATCTTCGCGGTAGACTTCAGCGATGGCGGCGCGACCGGCGGTGGGCGGGTCAGCAACAACTTCGCCCAGGCGGACATGCTGGCGGGCGCGTACACGCTGACGGTGTATGCCGTGGACTTCGATGTGGACCGCGCGGGCGACCCGCTCAAGGCGACCAACGTCATCAGTTTCACGGTCGTGGATCCCCCGTCCGCGCCCGGCCTGGCCGTCGGGCCGACAACGCTGACCTTCGAGACGATGTTGGGCGGCAGCCCGGCGGGCCAGACGATCTCGGTGACCAACATCGGGACCGGCACGCTCAATTACACGAACGACCAGACCTACGGGCCAGGCCCGTCCGGGTGGCTGGATGTGAACTTCACAAACTACAGCCTGCTTTCCGGACTTTCCCGCATCCACACGGTGCTGGTGAGCAGCGCATCCTTCACGACTTCGGGCGTCTACACCGCGACCAACCGGGTGACCGGGAACCAGACCAATGCCGCGCAGTACGTCTCGGTCACGCTGACGGTGAGCAACATCCCGGCCCCCACCTCGGTGCAGGCCATCCCGTCCGGGGCCGAGTTCGTGCGATTGACCGCCGCGGACGGCGGCGATCGCCAGATCCTGGTTGTGCACAGCGCGCCGGCGCCGCTGACGGTGCAGCCGACCAACGGGGCGGCGTACGCCGCGGGCGACGCGCTGGGCAACGGGCGCGTCCTCTTCAAATTCACCGGCTCCTCCACGGTGTCGAATCTCGAACACGTGGTGGCCGCGGGCAGCACGAACTTCTACTCCTTCTACAGCATCAACAACGACCGGTATTCGGCGGCGTCGGTGGCCGGGGCCACGGCTTCGGTGTACCAGGCCGGCGAGATCGTCGAGCCGTTCAGCTACACGAACGCATTGACGCTGGACGGCCGGACCAACCAGGGCTGGGCGGCGGCGGGTTCGTGGTCCAACGGCTCGCCGCCCTACGTGGTGGTGTCGAACCTCTTCTCGTCCACGGCCGGGTACTCGTCCACGGCCGGCAATTCGATCACCGGCCAGGCCGCCGGCGCGTTCCGGATGCTGCCCGCGGCCTATTCATCCGGGAAGGTGTACATCGGTTTCATGCTGCGCGCGTCCGCCGTCGGCAACACGGACTACGCCGGATTGAGTTTCTTCAATGGCGGCAACGAGGAGGTGTTCATCGGCGAACGCTCCGCCACGACCGCGCAGCTGGGCCTCGAGGTGCCGGGCGGCAGCACGGACGCCGATTCGCAGCTCTCGGCCAACACCGATTACACGATCATCGCGCGGTACGATCTGGACGCCGACACGATTGACGCGGTGCTCTACACCAACGCCACCCAGACGGTGCCGACCGGCGAACCCGTGACGTGGGATGTATCGGTTTCCGACAACAGCCCGCCGGCGCAGGTGGACCGTATCCGGATCCTCTCCAATACCGGCGCGCGATGGGACGAGATCCGCGTCGCCACGTCGTGGGAAGACCTGTTGTTCCGCGACGCGACCTACGAGTGGGACGCCGGCGGAGGCGCGTCGGACCGCGACTGGAGCACGGCCGCGAACTGGACCCGCAATACGGAGCCGGCGATCACGAATTCCGCGTTCATCAACGGCGGCCACACCGGCGTGGTGTCGGCGGCCGGCGAGCGGGCGGGCGAGCTGCACGTCGGCAGCACGAACATGCCGGCCAACGGGGTCAATTTCACGGGACGCCTCGAACAGACCGGCGGCGACCTGGTGATCGCCACCAACTTCTACCTGGGCCGCTGGATGGGCGCGATCGGCACGTATGTGATCAGCGGCGGGTCGCTGTCGGTGTCCAATGCCCTGCACGTCGGCGACCACGGGCGCGGCCTGATGACGGTTTCAGGCTCGGCCTCGGTCTGGGTGGGCGCCGACCTGTCCGTGGGCAATTCCAGTTCCGCCGCGGAAACGAACGGCAGTACGCTTACGATCGGGGGCGGGGCCGTCTATGTGGGCGACGAGCTGCGGCTCGCGGGCACCGGCGGCAGCGGCAACGGCGCCGATGGAACGGTCAACATGTCCGGCGGCCTGCTCCAGGTGACCAACACGGTCCTGATCGGCGACCACGGCAGCTCGACCGGCCTCTTCGTGCTGGCCGGCGGCCGGCTCAACGCGCTCGGGGAACTGGTGATCGTGGATTCCGCGTCCGGCCAGGGCATCTTCCGGCAGGGCGGCGGCACGGCGGACGTCGCCGGGATTGTGCGCGTGGGCGACAACTCGACCTCGGACTCGCAGCTCATCGTGTCCGGCGGCGTCTTCAACGCCGCCACGACCGTTAACGTGGGCGACAGCAGCGGGGCGCGCGGAACGGTCACGATCAGCGGCGGTGTTTTCAACGCATCCGGCAGTTTCGACGTCGGCTTCACCGCCAACAGCACCGGCGCGCTGACCGTCGCGGACGGCAACCTCAACGCGCCGGCCGGCATCCGGGTCGGCGTCAGCGGCGCGGGCGCGATGACGCTTTCGGGCGGTTCGGTCACCGCCAATACCTTCCGCCTGACCGACGCGGCCGGTTCGACCGGCTCGCTGGCGATCACGGGCGGGCGCCTGGTGGTGACCAACACCGCCACCACGGCGTTTGTGTTCGATCAGGACCACCCGATCATGACCCAGAGCGGCGGCGCGGTGGAGATCACCGGCGGCATGGAGCTGGGCGACGTGGCGGGCGCCAAGGGCACGATCTTCCTGTCCGGCGGCACGCTGCTCGTGGGCGGCGGCGCCGGCGCCTCGCAGGACCTGCAATTGGGCGACACCGCGGGCGCGACCGGCGTGGTGTACCTGACCGGCGGCTTCCTCGATCTGAACCGCTCGGGCATTGACCTGCGGCTCGGCGACGCGAATCCGTCGCGCGGCGTCTTCGCGATGAATGTCGGCACGGCCTCGGTCGGGAACATCATCTATGTCGGCAGCGCGGCGAGCGCGGCGGGCGAGCTGTATGTCACCGGCGGCGTGCTCGAGGCGGCGAGCGACCTGTTGCTGGCCTCGGGCGCGGATGCGACGGGCCGCGTGGTGCAGACCGGCGGTAGCGTCGAGATCGGCGGCGACATCGAAGTCACGACCTCGGCGGGGGCGGACGGCTACTATGAGATCAGCGGCGGCACGCTGACCAACGCGGGGGCTCTGGAAGTGGGCCGCACGGACGCGCTGGGCACGGGCGTGCTCCACATCGTGGGCGGGACGGCGGTGATCCACGTCGGCGATTCGACCACCGAGGATTTCCGGATCCAGAACTCCGGCGAACTGCGGTTGACCTTCAGCAGCAGCGCGATCGCGCCGGTCCGGGTCTCGGACGACATCGTGTTGAGCTCGGGCTCCACCCTGACGATCACCAACATCGGCGCGATCAATCCCGGCAGCTACCTCGTGGCGACGAGCCAGAACGGCAGCGCGGTGAGCGGGACCTTCTCGGCGACCAACTGGCTCGGCGACTACACAGGCACGGTCAGCTACGCGAACAACCGCATCCTGATCTCCTTCGATACGCCGGCCGAAATCGCGGTCCTGGGCACCAACTACGCCGCGATCGCCAGCGGCGATGCGACGCCGGACGTGGCGGACGGCACCGATTACGGCGCGGTGGCGGTCAACGGCGCGACGCTCGACCGCACCTTCTACATCACCAATTCGGGCACGCTGGCCCTGACCGTGTCCAGCGTGGCGACCAGCGGCCCGGCGGCGGCCGATTTCAGCGTCCTGTCGTGGCCGGGCGTGGTGGGCCCGCTGAGCGCGTCCAATCTCGTGATCCGCTTCGATCCCGCCGCGGCCGGGACCCGGGCGGCGACGCTCACGATCGTCAACAGCGACAGCGACGAGGGCTCCTACACCTTCGACGTGCAGGGCACCGGCACGGCGCCGAACCTGGTCGCGGCGCCGCTGACGCTGACGTTCGACGCGATGCTGGGCAGCAGCCCGGCCGCGAGCCAGGCCTTCACGGTCAGCAACGACACCGCCGTCGGGACGCTGCTCTACACGAATGTCCAGACCTACGGCCCCGGGCCGTCCGGGTGGCTGGATGTCAACTTCACGAACTACAGCCTCGTCCCGGCGGCCTCGCGGATCCACACCGCGCTGGTCACCAGCGCGAGCTTCACGACGGCGGGCACGTACGTCGCCACGAACCGGATCGCCGGCAACCAGACCAACGCCGCCCAGGAGGTGGTCGTCACGCTCAACATCACCAACATCCCGGCCCCGACCGCCGTGGTGGCGACGAACGACGGCGCGGAGATGGTCAAGATGTCGTGGACGCAGGCGGGCTCGCTGAACGTCCTTATCGTGCACCGTTCAGGCGCGGATCTCTCCGCGGATCCGGTCAACGGCACGGCCTACAGCGCCGGCGACTCGCTGGGCGGCGGATCGGTCATCTTCAACGGGTCCGGCTCCAGCCGCGAACACGTCGTCGCGACCGGCACGACCAACTACTACCGGTTCTACTCGGTCAACAACAGCCGCTACTCCCCGGCGGCCGCGGCGGCGGCGACCACGACGGCGTACCAGGCCGGCGAGCACGTGGATTCGTTCGGCTACACCAACGCCGTCGCCGTCAACGGCCTCAACGGCGGCCAGGGCTGGTCCAATGCGTGGGCCGCGTCCGCGCCGGACGCCTCGACGGACGTCGTGGTGGACAACGTGAACTTCTCGACCTTCCAGGCCGAATGGCCCGCCGAGAGCGGAAACCGGATGGTCCTCAAGACCACCAACAACGGCGCGTACACCGCCGCCCGTTATTTCCCGGCCGTCACCAACGGCAAGTTGTACGTCGCCGCGCTGTACCGCCGCGAGTTCAACGAGGACGACGCGGGCACGGACGGCAAGTACAGCGGCATCAGCCTGTTCGACGGCGCCGACGAGCGCATGTTCGTCGGCGAACCGGGCGGGAGCGACGCCGCGTACGACGATGTCTTTGCCGCGGCGATGGGCGCCACCCGGATCACGGCGGGCGCGGCGCAGAATTCATTCCCCGCCGCGACGGATTACCTGCTGATCGGCCGGTACGACTTCGACACCGACGTGTTCTCGGGCATGTATTACGACAACGCCACCAGCGTGCCGGCGACCGAACCCACGTTCATCCGGTCGGTCACCGGCGCCTTCAGCCGGATTGACGGCGTCCGGCTCGGCTCCGGCGCGACCGTCGGATGGAACGGCCTGGTCTATTACGACGAGGTGCGCATCGCGACCAACTGGGCCGACCTGCTGCTGCTCGAATCCACGCCGCCCTACGCGACGAACTACCTCGTCGGCAGCGCCACCAATTACGTCTCCGACGGGAACGTCAACGCCGGAACCTTCCCGGTGATGATGGCCATCCGCTCCTCGGCGGGCGTGGAATCCGTCAATACGAACCTCCCGTATTACATCCCGAACTTCGACTTGTATAATCCCAACGGCACGCAGATCGTCACCGACCAGGCCTTTTCGGTCTTCTCCTACCAGGACGGCGGGACCACGCTCATCGCCTCGAACGCCACACACGCGGCGGTCGTCCCCGCCGGCGTCGTGCTGGGCATCCACACGGCCCGCTGGAGCGCGATCTCCTCGAACGGGTTCTCGACCGTGAACGAGCCGGCCCTGTCCAACGGGACCGCGCTCACCTTCACGGTGTTCGACGACGACACGGCGACGCCGGAGCCCGTGGGCATCACCTCCACCAATTCGGGCGGCGGCGTGAACCGCCTCCTGCACATCGCGCAGGGCGCGGCCAATCTCTCGGGGAACGGCGCGGCCTCGAACAACGTCCAGTACACGCTCACCGACGCCGCGCTGACGAACGTGACGGCGGCGAACCCGCTCCTCCTCTGGCTGGGCGCGCGCGACGCGTCCGGGTTGAACCGCGACACCTCCGGCGCCGACACCAACTCGAACCTGAGCATCGGGTCCGCGATCGTCAGCAACGCGGCGCAGTGGGATTCCGCGCGCAGCTCGTCCTTCGGCGAAACCTCGGCGGCCCGCGCCACCAACGTGTGGACGTGGACGTCGGCGTTCAGCGCCACGCAGATCGAGAACCTCGTCACGAATTCCACCGCCGCCGGGTCGAACGCGGTTGTCGCCGTCTGGCGCGACGCCGACGCCGACCGCGCGAGCGACTCCACCTCGTTCGTGTTCACGCAGGGCTGGCTGCGCGTCACCGACGACGACGCGACGGCGCCGGACATCCAGAATTTCCGCATCTGGGGCGCGGAGGGCTCCTACACGGTCCGCGTGGACGAACTCACCTCCGGCTCCGACTGGGCCATCACCGGCCGCGTCCGCGACGTGGACAGCGGCGTCAATGTCAACGGCACGGAGACCAACCAGCCGAACAACTCGCCGTACTTCGAGCTGTGGGATTCCGTCGGCGCGCTTCGGTTCCGCAAGGCGTTCGGCGGGGTGTCCTTCTCGGATGGCGGCGCGACCGGTCTCTCCTCGGTCAGCAACGGCGCCGAGACGGTCGGCGGCGTGACCTTCGCGGATGTCGGCGTGTGGACGGCGCGCGTCATCGTCGCCGACAACGACGAGGACTTCGGCAACAACGACCATGCCATCGGCACGAACGAGATCGGCTTCAGCGTCGTGCTGGGCGCGACGCTGGGCGGCATCGGGCGGGGCCCCGCCGCCTTCGCGGTGACCTCGTCCTACGGCACGGTGACGAGCACGAATCCGTGGCCGGAAATCTTCGTGACGAACATCGGGTCCGGCACGCTGAACTACAACGCGACGATCAGTTACAGCGGGGCCGGCGACTGGCTGACCATTACGCCGACGAACGGCTCGCTGACGGGCACCGGTACCTCGCGCAGCCACACCAACAGCATAGACGCCTCCTCGCTCAGCCCCGGCACGTACACGGCCACGATCACGCTGGACGGCGACCAGACGAACGCCGCGCAGACCGTCACGATCACGCTGCGGGTTTTCGGCTATTATCCCGGCGAGATCGTGGATCAGTTCACGAACAGTTCTGGGTCGCTCGAGGGCATGATCGGCGGCACGGGCTGGTCGGGCGCGTGGGACAACAACCCGGATGCCGGGTTCTCGATTGATTCCAGCAGCCTCACGATTCCGGGCAACTATCCCGCTTCCGCCGGCAACAAGGTCTGCGGGAATACCGCCTCCGCCACCGAATTGAAGGTGTACCGCTCGTTCGGGGCCACGTTCAGCACCGGGAAGCTCTTCATGGCGATGGCCATGCGGAAGAGCGACGGCGACGCCGGCGGTTTCAACGGCATCTCCTTCACGAGCAACTCGACCGAGGTGGCCTTCGCGGGCAAGCTCTACAACAGCCTCTACTTCGGCGTCAGTCCCGGCATCGGCAACGGCACGAACGGTTACAGCGCCTTCGGCGCCAACGGGACCGGCGATCCCGGCTATTTCTACATCGGGATGTACGATTTCTCGTCCAACATGATTTATGGCCGGGCCTACCTCAATTCGGACACCCTGCCGGCGACCGAGCCGACCTGGTCGGCCGCCAGCGCGCCCACCGTGGCGATCGGTTCGATAGACGGCATCCGCGTCGCGGCGCTTGACGAGGGCACGTTCTGTTTCGACGAGGTCCGCGTGGCCACCAGTTGGGAGGGCCTGCTCAACCAGTTCACCAACGAGCCCAACGTCCACGCCAGCGGCATCAACTTCCGCGAGGTCACGCCGTCCTCGATGGTGGTCGGGTGGACGCCGGGCAACGGCGCGAACCGCATCGTGATTGCGCGCGAGGGATCGGCGGTCACCCTGGTCCCGACGGACAGCGTGTCGTACGCGTACAACAACGACTTCTCGCTGGCCACGGACTTCGGCGGCAACCGGGTCGTCTACAACGGCGGCGACACCAATTTCACGCTGACCGGCCTGACGGCGACCACGCAATACCACTTCGCGATCTTTGAATACAACGGATCGCCGGCGAACTACTACACGAACGCCGGCTTCGCGACGGGCAGCCGGTGGACGCTCGCGGCGGAGCCCGCTTCCAACGCGACGGCGCTGGCCGCCTACACCGTCTCCGACACATCCATCAGCAACACGTGGACCGTGGCCGGCGGGTCGCCGGCGCCGGACGGCTACCTGATCTTCCGGTCGTATGCGGCCGTGTCGAACTACCCCGCGGACGGCGTGGGCTACACGAACGGGCAACCGGTCAACGGGGCCGTGGCGAGCGTGGTGACCTCCGGCTCGACCGACACCTATCTGCACACCGGACTCGCGTCCTGCACGACGGTCCACTTCCGGATCTACTCGTTCCGGTGGAACGGCAGCGCCGCGGAAACCTACAACTACAACACCAACAGCGCGCCCACCGCCTCCGCGGAAACCGACTGCGAGGCGCCGTCCGTACAGGCGAGCAACATCGTCTTCACGCTGACGGGCACCAACCGCATCGCGCTGACCTGGCAGCGGGGCAGCGGCGAGGGCAGCCTGCTGGTGGTCCGCGGCACCAACGCGGTGAGCGCCGACCCGGCCGACGGGAACAGCTACACCGGCAGCGCCAACTACGGCAGCGGCTCGCACCTCGGCGGCGGCAACTACGTGATGTACGTGGGCACCGGCACGTCGCTGACCGTCACCGGCCTGCTGCCGAACATCACCTACCACTTCCGGGTGTACGAATACAACGGGTCCGGCTCCGGCATTGACTTCAACACGAACACCGCGGTCAACAACCCGCGCAGCACGGCAACCGCGTCCTTCGGCCTCGTCGAGGACAAGTTCGTATGGAACTACTTCGGCAGCTACGCGAACAACAACCTGAGCGGCGCCGGCACCGGCTCCGGGTGGACCAACACCTGGACGACCTTCGGCGGCTATGTCGCCGTGGACGACGCCAACATGCCGCCGTTCAAGGGCTATCCGGCCGACACGCGCTCGGAATGCGGGATCAGCTGCGACGACAGCCGCCAGCTCAAGATCGTCACGACCAACGGCACGGCGTTCGGCGCGCGCCGCAATTTCCCCGCCCGAACCAGCGGCAAGGTCTACGCGGCGATCAAGATCAATATCGAGGATCCCTCGCTGACGAACGCGTTCGCGGGCATTTCCTTCCTCGACGGGACGACCGAGGTCGGGTTCCTCGGCAAGGGGTGGAACAAGACGTTTGATCTGACCCTTGACGACAACAACGGCACGGTCAGCACGAACACGACCTTCAGCACCAACAGCACCTGGCAGCTCTACGGCGGCACGCCGTATCTCCTGGTCCTGCAATACGATTTCGACAACGACGTCCTGCGCGGGCTGGGGATTGCCACCAATCTCATCCCCGACGCGCTGCCGGAGGAGGAGCTGGGATGGGACGTCGAGATCACCGGCGTCACGAACGCGAACATAGACGGTATACGAATCGCCGGCGAGAATGTCGGCGATCTGATCTTCGACCACATCCGCGTCGGACCGAGCTGGGAGGAGGTCGTCTGGGACCTGCCCGACGGCTGGCACGAGGACAACGGGCCGGTGCCGACACTCGTGTATATCGGCACCAACTACAATTCGGGCGTGTACGGCCAGGTCATCACCAACCTGAGCGACGCCGAGCTCAAGTCGTCGCAGTTGATTGACTTCGCGGTCCAGTGGGACAGCCCGACGTACGGCATTTTCCTGACCAACAGCGTGGCGACGAACCGGAATCAGGGTTCGCAAAACGCCCGCGTCACGCCGAACTGGGACCCGCTGGCCGTCGGCGTGGCCTCCAACCTGTTCAATCTCGACAAGTACTTCACGAATCACTTCGGGTACAACGGGGCGGTCGTGGTCACCACCTACCAGAAGAACGGGTTCAGCGTGACCAATATCAACTTCGAGGAGCAATACTTCGTGACGGTGTCCGCCGAGACCGATCCGGGCGGCTCGACAGTCGCGCCGAACACCTCCACGCACGCGACGTTCGATTCCGTGCCGGTGACGCGCGCGATCACCATCAACGAGCAGCTGCGCTTCTATGTGTACGACGACGACACCAACGCGCCCGCGAGCGGCAGCCGCCCGCTCCGCGTGCTGACCAATGCGTCGCTCGCGTCGGCGCAATCGGTCGGTGCCCTCGAGATCTATTCCGTTTACGACGGGGTCCTGACCCAGGCCGGGATGCGCGTCCAGCTCAACGCCTACGACGCCTACAGCGGCCTGCAGCGCGCCACGGGCGGCGCGTCGGCGACGAACATGTCGCTGTCCATCCCGTACGTCGCCACGAACGACACCGGCAATTACGACGCCTCGTTGAGCAGCGACTTCGCGGACTCGAAGACGGCCACCGCCACCAGCACGTGGGCGTTCGCGAGCGCCCTGTTCAGCTGGAGCCGGGTCACGGACATGTGGGGCGGCGACGGCAGCGGCGAATTGGGCCAGTCCATCGAGGTGCGCGCCACGATTCCGGACGCCGACGACGACCGCACGGCCGACCAGATGTGGTCAAGCAACGCCCTCATGGGATATCTCCGGCTGGAGGACGACGACAAGACGGCGCCGGAAATCGCCGATATGAACTTCTCCGGGGCGGGCGCGCGGCCGTTCTTCGTCAATACCAACGCCTTCCCCATCGGCAGCGGCGACACGCAGATCCGCAACACCTACGACCGGCGCAGCGGGACGGGCAGCAACACCATCTTCGCCGTCACGGATGAGGAAATGGCGTCGTCCGGAACGCGCTCCTTGCAGTTCGTCTTCGGCGGGGTGGACGGGGAGACCGGCCTCCGGCGGGGCACCTCCGGGACGACCAACGATGCGATGAGCTTCACGATCGGCGATATCGTCACCGGCTCGTCCGTGATCACGGGATGGAGCGCGGTGCTCTCGACGTCGGCCAACGCGCCCGGCGTGTATCAGACCAATGCGTGGACGTTCGCCGACGGCTTCTTCACCGAAACGGTCATCACCCAGTTGATGGCGGTGACCGGATCCAGCGGGTCCGGCACGAATATCGTGCGGGTCACCATGCCGGACGCGGACGACGACCGCGACAACGACGCGTCCACGATCTTCGCCCAGCAGGTCGGCTGGCTACAGGTCTTTGACGACGACATCAACGGCCCCGTGATGAGCGTCGCGGATGTGATGGAGTCGGCCGGCGGCGCGGCGATCCTGTCCACCAGCTTCGAGACCAACCAGCTGTGGCCGGTCCCGCCCACGGGCAGCACGATCACCTGGACCAATACGGATTCGTACGGGTCGTGGATCCTGGAGGGTGTCACCCACACCTCGCTCGATCCGAAGAACACCGGCACGCGCCGGCTCGGCATGCTGACCAACACCTTCCCGCAGCCGTATTTCCAGCTGCCCCCGGTGAGCAATCCGGGCCGGGTCACGCTGTACGCCGCGCGCGTGAGCGGCGGGTCGGGCACGCCCGTCCTGCGCGTCGAGTGGCGCGACGGCGCCAGTTGGACGAGCCTCGGCGACAACAACGTCACCAACACCGTCTACGAGCCGCTGACATGGGAATTCGAATTGGACGCGGCGGGCGTGACGCTTCGCGTCGTGCGCGTGGATACCGGCACCTCGCGCTCCCAGGTTTATGTGGATGACCTGTCGGTCAACTCGACCCTGGACTGGATCGGTACGAACCAGATGACGAACACGCAGATCACCGTCGCCTGGAACGCCGGACTCGACGACTTCTCCAGCGTGGCGAATTACCGCGTCGTGGCGCCGGCGATCGGATCGGTCGTGCCCACCGCCACCAACGACGGCACGTTTGTCAACGCGGCGACGACCTCCCAGACGTTCAACCTGTCGGGCCAGCAGGGCACGATCACCGGGTACGTCTTCGCCGTGGACAACGACAACGACCGCTCGCAGGACGGCACGATGGGCAACGTGCTGCCGATCCTGGTCAAGGTGGACACGAACCCGCCGTTGGTTGTCCTGAACGCCACGAACGATATCAGCGACCTGTCGGTGGACGAGACGAGCGAATTGAAGTTCACCTGGACGCCGAACGGGACCAACAGCGCCCAGGCCGCCGGCCGCCGCGAGTCCGACCAGACGCCGTTGTCGCCGTGGGATTCGTATGTCATCACGGTTCACGAGCTCGACGGCTCGTTCAACGAGCTGACGACGAACGTGCTGACTTCGACCAACGGCCCGTCGAATCTCGGCACGAACGACACGGCCGCGGTGGTCGTCTCGAACCTGAACTTCGATGCATACCACCGGGTCCGGATCGCGGCCCGCGACCGCGCGGGCAACATCGGACCCGAAATCGTGGTGACCGGGTTGACCGTCAACTTCCAGGTCACACAGGGCCTCGCGCGGACCACGTCAACCTTCACGAACGCGATCCGCCTGGCGTGGATTGCGTCCAGCAACCGCGTCTACGACGAGTTGTATGTGGATGCGGTCTCGATGACGGACAGCATGAGCAACCAGTGGGATTGGCTCGATCGCATCACAAACAACATGGTCGAGGGGAATACCCTGTGGGATGCGGGCGGCGACAACCCGACCAATCGCTCCCGCGTGGCCCCGGTGGCGCTCGGCAACACGATGCGGTTCTACCGCGTGTCGCTCAAGGACGCGTGGCAGGCCACGAACGCCTTCCGGCGCGGCAGCCGAGAGGTGTATGTCACGAAGCCGCTGCGCCTCGTGCCGGGCGAAAACTGGTACTCGACCTTCTTTGTTCCGGACACCGCGACGGTCGCCTATGTGTTCGGGACGAACCGGCTGTGGGGCGGCCTCACCTATGGCGAGGCCACGAAGATCCATTGGTTCAGCCCGACCAACAGCGGGAGCAGCTATAACTTCGCCACGAACACCATCTGGCTGGCGGGCACCAACGGATTCGGCGGCGTGTGGACCTACCAGGTCGGCGGGAGCGGCTCGGCCAACAACATGATCTTCCCGACTCACCAGGGCTTCATGATCGAATTGCCGACCAATTCGCCGTCCATGCCGTCCGTCATCAACATGCCCATTGTCGGGCGCGTGCTCACCCAGGCGACGGTCCACGTCATCGCGGGCCGTTCGTCGCCGTCCTCGCCAGATCACTTCCATGTCATGAATTGGAACTATCCGTTCCGCGTTTCGCTGACGGGCCTGAACCTGGCGGCCTCGGGGATCGCGACGGGCAACTTCCTGGTGGCGGACGAGATCCGGATCCTCCAGAACCGCGGCCAGGGCTCGCTTGAACAACCCAAGCTCCGCGCGCGCTATTCGAACGCGTGGAACTGGGTGATCACCACATGGTCCACCAATTACTTCACCAGCGCCCCCTCGCCGAGTTCCGCGGTGATCGAGCCGGACGACACCATTATCTTCGTCCGGAAGAGCACGAACACGATCACCTGGACCAACCGCGTGTACTACACGCCGCCCGGCAAGAACTTCGATCCTTAGCGCCGGCTGACGAAGGCGCTCAAGGGGTTTCCTTCCGATCTCCGGGGAGCACACGCGACCTCGCGTCGCGGGAGCGGAAGTTCCGCAGCTACGCGATAGCGCGATGAACTTTGGCTCCGGCGGGACAAGCCCGCCGGGGGCCAGATCGAAATCGGTCTCGGCCTCGGCCTCGATTTGGCGCGCCCCCCGCGACCTCGCGTCGCGGGAGCGGAAGTTCCGTCGCTACGCGATA
>CAYMCD010000030.1:0-29528 GCA_964388845.1 uncultured Verrucomicrobiota bacterium | reverse complement strand
CGCGGCGCCTCGCGCGCGGCGTCCCCGCGCGATGAGCGCGGCGCCCTCGCGGATGAACCGGTCGCGGCGGGCGATGTAGCGGCGCAGGTCGAGCGTCGCGCGGAGCGGCTCCGGCGCCTGGGCGGCCGCCTGCGACAGCCGGTCGAAATGCGCGGCCTCGGCTCGGATGGGCGCGAGCGGTTCCAGCGATCCGAGCCGCGCCCAGTCGGCGTTCGCCTGCCAGCGGTAGTAGCCGGCATACTGGTGGCGCTCGGCCTTCGCGGCCACGCGCGCCCAGCGGCGCCCCGCGCGGCCGTGCACGCGCTCGAAGCCCAGCTCCAGCAGGCGCAGCGGATCGCGCTCGCCGGGATTCAGCCACAGGCCCGCCGCCGCCGCGTCGAGCCAGGAGTTCAACTCGATGGCCGTGCGGTTCGGCGACCACGAGGTGACGAGGAAGCCCTGCGTGTCCTTGCGGCGCCCGTAGTCCCACCACGAGATCATGTTGCGCAGCCGGTCGAGGAAGGGCGTGATCGGCTCGTGGATGAACGGCCCGCTGTTCGGGCAGCCGAAGACGTCCAGCCCGGCCCGCCGCAGCGTGCCGGTCAGGTCCACCGACTTGAAGTTGTAGAACTCGATCCGCGGGCTCTTGCGGAACGGATAGTAATACCAGTCGTAGGCGACGATGTCCTTCGGGAGCAGCGGAATGGCGCCCGGCGTGTAGTACAGCATGTCCGCCCACATGCCCATCCGCAGCCCGTGCGCGCGGCAGAGCTCGTGCACGTTGATCACGTGGTTCGCGAAATGGCGGTCCAGTCCGATCCGCTCGATGTCGGCGCGGCACGCGGGGCATTTGCCGATGTCGAACGACTCGTCGAGCCCGCAGTGCAGCAGGTTCTCGGTGCAGTACGGGCGGAGATCGCGGATGACCCGGTCGAGCGTCGGCAGCGTCCACCGGTGCAGCGGGCAGAGCTGCCCTGACGACAACGGGTTGCCGTTGGACTCCCGCAGCTCGCTGAGGTCGCGGAGTTCCGGAACCTTCACCAGGTATTCGGCATGGCCCATCATGGATTGGACCGGCGTCACCGACAGGCCGCAGGCGCGCGCGGCGGCGACGAAGCGCTCCATATCGCGCGGCGACCACGCGTTCGGCCGGCCCACGCCGGGCAGGCTCGGGTGGGCGAATGCATTTTCGATATAGAGATGAACTTGTTCGTAGCCCCACTCCGCGTAGCGCGGGAGCCACTCGATCAGAAAATCCACGCGCTCGATCTGGCGCGCGATGTCCCACTGAAAAGCCTTTTTCATCGTCATGGCGCGAGATTCCTATCCAGCCAGGCCAGCGCGTGTTCGCGCATGCCCGGCGTTTCCTGGTGACCTACGGGATATCGTTCGAGCCGCCACGCCTTCGGCGCGCCCGCCGCGCGGTACGCCGCGCGCAGGTGGCGGTCAATCGCGTCCAGCCCGGCGCGCGGCGTGAGTCCATCCTTTGTCCCGGCGAGCGCGAGGTGCGCCCGCGGCGCGATCAGCGCGTTGATTTGCGCCATCGTGAAGTGCCGCAGGATCCCGGGCACGAAATAGTAGAACCCGTGGCCCGCGACGCCGCCGGTGTCGAGCAGGGCCCGGTATTCGCCGAGGCAGCAGAGGTCCACCACCGCGCGCAGCCGCGTGTCCAGCGCGCCCGCCCACTGGGCCATCGTGCTGCCCATGGACATGCCGATCGTGCCGATCCGGCCCGCGTCCACGTCGGGCCGCGAGGCGAGGTAGTCCACCGCGCGGAGGCTGTCGTACACCATCATCCCCCACATCACGCGGCCCTCCAGCAGCCGCCGCTTCACGGCCGTGTTCTCGATCTCCGTGTGCCGCTCGCCGAAGAGCCAGTGGTCAATGCAGAGCACCGCGTAGCCGCGCCGCGCCAGTTCCGGGCCGTAGGGCGCCCGCTTCATGTACGGCGCGCTGCGCAGCAGCTCCTCCTTGCCCACGAGGTACCGGGCCCCGTGCGAATGGTTGAACAGGATCGCCGGGAACGGGCCCTGCTTGCCGCGCGGCGTCACGAAGTACGCGGGCACGTCCTCCTCCCCGTTCAGATCCAGCCGCAGTTTCTCGATCCGCAGCGCGCCTCGCTCCGCCACCTCGCGCGCGCGCACCCGGATCGGCCGGTCCCGGTCCGGCAGCGGCCCCAACAGCCCGTACAAGCGCCGACGTTCCGCCGCGGCCCCCGCATGGCCTTTGCTCTTGATCTTCCCATTCATGTGTGAGAGCGTGCCGCGAATCCGGATTCAAAACCAAATATTTCCAAACTCATACCTATGAGCGATACGATTACAGCGACGGCGGCGAAGCCACAAGCCCAAAGAATCGCGATGTTGGGGGCCGGCTCCGGATTTACGATCAACATCGCGCACGAGCTCGCGGCGTCCCGGGTGCTGGCCGGGGCGACCCTGGTGTTGATGGATTTGAGCGCGGACCGGCTGGCCCGCGCGGAGCAGGTGGTCCGTAAAATCTTCGAGGAGGCGGGCACCGGGGTCCGCGTCGAGTCGGTGACCGACCTGGAGTCCGCGCTGCGCGGCTGCGGCTATGTCATCGCGAGTTGCGAGCGCAACCGGTATCCGTACTGGGTCAAGGATGTGGACCTCCCGCGCCGGCACGGCGTCCACCAGTACACCGGCGAGAACGGCGGGCCGGGCGGACAGATTCACTCGCTGCGCAACATCGCGATGTTCCAGCCGATCCTGAAGGCGATGGAGCGGCTCTGCCCCGACGCGTGGATGCTGAACTTCACGAATCCGATGTCGTTCCTGTGCACGTATTTCAAGAATTACAGCCCGATCCGCGCGATGGGGTTCTGCCACCAGGTCCACGGCTCCTTCGGGGTGATCGCGGAGATGCTCGGCATGGAGCCGGGCGACCTGCAGGTCATCAGCGGCGGCGTCAACCACTTCAACTGGCTGCTCGACATCCGTCGGCGCGGCACGAACCGCAGTTGCATGCGCGAGTTTTTCGAGCAGGTCCGCGCGTCGAAGTACTGGAAGGAGCGGTTCCACGGGATTCCGGAACAGACCTTCACGCTCGAAATCCTCAACACGTTCGACGCCTACTGCATAGGCTACGACGATCACATCGTGGAGTATCTCCCGTTCTTCTACGAGGAATCCGAGTGGGCCGACCACCCGGGCCACGAGAGCATCCTGACGCGCCGCCTGATCCCGACGGTCCAGAAAGGCGACAGCGGCAAGGCGCTCGAATACATGGCGCTGCTGCCCGACGCGCGCGCGCAGATGGCGCCGTTCCCGAAGAACGACCGCCATCCCTACTACGCCGAGAAACCCTGCGCGGTGATCGAGGCGCTGGAGACGAACGAGCCGCTGTATCTCGACGCGGTCAACATCGTCAACCACGGCAGCATCTCCAATCTGCCCGCCGACGCGATCGTGGACATTCCCGCCGTCGTTGTCGGCGGCATGGCCCGCGGCATCCACGTCGGCGCGCTGCCGGTCCCGGCGGCGGAACTGTGCCGCCGGCAGATCACGCTGCACGAGATGATCGCGCAGGCGGCGCACGAGGGGAACGAGAAGCTCGTCGTGCAGGCCCTGTGTCTCGATCCTTACGTCCACAGCATCACCCAGGCCCGAAACATCTGGGCGGATTTCCGGAAGGAATTCCGCGATGAGCTGCCGATGTTCGCCTGATCCGGCCCCCATCCACGACCGGAAGAATCCGCCATGCCCACGCTCCGGCGCGCGATCGAGTCCGACGACCTGCGGCCCCGCCTCGAGAAGGACCACGTCCTGCGGGACGCCCCCCTGGCGTTGACGTTCCGCGCCGACGCCCGGAACGGCGGGTTGCGGTGGACGGTCCGGAACCGCGGGCGCGCGCCGTTTGTCGGCGTGCTGCGGCTTGTCGTGCGGACCGCGGATCGGTTCCGGAACCCGTGGGTCCTGCTGCCGGGTTTCCTCTACGGCGAAAACCGGCGGGCCGGGCAGGGCGGGCGTCTGTATCCGCGCTGGGATCCCGCCTGTCCGGCGCCGCGCGCGTTGACCTCCGCGTGGTGGGACTTCGCCATGGACCGCATCGCGGTTCCGCTGGTCTTCCTGCACGAGGACGGCCGCGCCCTGGCCGCCTTTTTCGAGCCGCACGCGCGCGTGACCGGCCGGGGCGTCGCGCCGGACGACGCCGAGCAACAGGTCGGCCTCGGCTTCGGGCCCGGCTACCTCCGCATGAGTTTTCCCGCCTGCGAGGAACCGTTCACGTTCACCTCTGTGCCCGACCAGCCGGCGACGATTCGCCGCGTGACGCTGCCGCCCGGCGGCACGGTGACCGGCGCGTGCGAAATCGCGACGCACGAGGGCGACCGGCATGTTTATCAGCGGGCCCTCGAGCGCGCGTGGAAACGACTCGGCCGGCAACATCGCCGCGCGCCCGAGCCGGATGTCGCGGGCGTCGTGCGCGATCTCGTGCACGGCGTCGTGAAATGGCACTACCACGAGGAGCGCAACTACTTCATCTACAGCCGCCCCTATCATCCGGTCACCGAGCAGATCGCGAACGGGCGCGGCATCACGATCGAGTGGCACGAGATGATGACCGGATTCGTCGGCGGCTTCCTGCTGTGCGACGCGCTGCTCGCCGCCGGGCCGGAAGAGGCGGAGGCGCGCCGCGTCGCCCTGCGCGTGGCCGACCGCATCTGCCGCGACGGCGTGAGCCCGTCGGGCCTGTTCTGGGCCGGCTACGTCCCCTCGACGGTGGACACGCCGAACGGGCGCTTTCCCAATCCCCTCGCGCGGGGCGACGCCGAATGGGGCAGCGGCTGGCTGGCGCGGCGCGAGCGCGTCCACAGCCGGACCCTCGCCGACGCCTGTTTCCGGCTGGCCTGCATCATCGAGCGCGCCGGGCGCGACGAGCCGCGCGCCGCCGCGTGGCGCGCCGCGCTGAAGCGCAACCTCGACGTGATCCTGCGCCTGCAATTGCCCGACGGCCGCTACGGCCAGCAGTACGACGCGATCGAGGGCCGCATCGCCGTCGCCGACGGCTGCGGCGGGCTGCTGTGGATTCCGGCCTTCCTCGCCGCCGCCCGCATCGGCCTCGGCGGCCGCGCCTACGGCGGGCGGCTCCGCGACTCCGCGCGGCGGGCCGGCGCGGCCTACGCGCGGGCCGTGGAGGACGAGTACATCTGGGGCGCCCCCGAGGACAACGACTCGCCGACCTCGGAGGACGGCATGAACGCGGTCATGGCCTACCACGACCTGTACGGGCACGACCGCGACCCGCGCTGGCTGGCGCTCGCGCGCCGCGCGGCGGACTGGATGCTCTCCTTCCGCAAGGCCTACAACGTGAGCCTGCCGCCGGATTCGCTCATGGGCCGCTACGGGATGCGGTCGCGCGGCGGCGACTATGCCTCGTCGAGCAACAACCACCTGCACGTCTTCGGCGCGATCTGCATCCAACACCTCTGCGACCTGGCGCGCTGGACCGGCTGCGCGTACTACCGCGAGCGGGCCCGGGACAACTGGGCGTTCGTCTGCCAGTACCTGTGCCGGTGCGACGGCATGCACAACGGTTTCCGCGGCGCGATGGCCGAACAGTTCGGCTGGGCGGAGTGGGCCTCGTGGGGCGAAACCTGGAAGCCGCCGGCGGCGCACGTGGGGAAGGGGAGTTTCACCCCCTTCACGGCCGTGTGGTGCAACGCCGCGTTGCTGCTCGGCGCCGAAGCCGTGCGCCGGGAATTCAAGCGCTAGGCGGGCCCCGGCGCGCGGGCGACACCGCCTGAAGCACCGCATCCCGGACGGCCTGGTCCGGCGCGTCAGCCGGCGACCACTGCAGATCTTCGGCGAAGACCGCGGAAAGATCCCGGCCGCGAAGACGGTCCAGAAACGATGCGTCCGCGGGGAAGGCCCGGCCGTTTTCATCCCGGGCGTCGAATCGCGTGGCCGCCGCGAAGGCCTCCGCGATATTCTGGAACGGCAGCCCATGCCGCGCGGCCAGCCGCATGGCGCCGAGCAGACGGTCTTCCGGCCCGAGCTTTCTGCGCAGATCGCGCCCGACCCGGTACACCGTGTCGCCCAGCGCGCGATTCGAAAAACGGTCGAGCAGGTCCGCGATGTGCGCCCGCAGTTCGTCGCGGGGCAGCGCGTCCGGGTACTCGGCGTGCAGGGCCGCCGCGGCCTCCTCCATCGCCCGCCGGATCCGGTCCCGCACGTCCTCGAATTCGAGCGCCTCCCAGATGTGGCGGCAGCCGTGTCGGGCGAACCCCAGATAGGCCGCCGCCGCGTGGCCGAGATTGTGGATGAAAAGTTTGCGGTCCACGTAGGCCCGGATGTTGTCCACGGCGGCCAGGCCCGGCACATCCGGGACGCCGTTGCGGAACCCCCCGGCATCCACGATCAGGGTGTTGTACGGCTCGGCGAAAAGCTGCAGGGCGTCCTCCCGGAGATCCGCGGCCGACATCAGGGGGACCATCTTGCCGATGCTGGTTTCGACGAGCCCGATCCGGTCTTCGATCGGGTATCCGGCGGGCAGCTCCGCGGCCAGATGCGTTCGCGCATAAGCGGAAACGCCGCGCATGTTTTCCGCCAGAATCAGGTCGAGCGGCCGTCGCCGCCCCAGCCCGGCGCGGAATTGCAGGGCGCGGGCCAGGAGCGCCAGGACCCGGGCCAGCGCGCCCTGTCCCACCGCCGTGCAGGCGAGGTCCGCGTCGAGGATCGCGGACTGGATGGCCCCGGTGTCGGACGTGTGCAGCGCCGTGAAACCGTCCACGGTGACGATCTCGTCCGTCCGACCGGACTTCTTCAGAACGATGCGATACGCGCCCGCGCGGTTGAGCCGGTCCACCAGCGCGGCGTCGGCGTCCACATACACCAGCGCATAGCCGCCGCGCCTGAAGAGGGGGCCGATGAAGGAGCGTCCGATGTTGCCCGCGCCGAATTGGACGAGCAGCCGGCTCACGGGCGCCTGCCGATCTGCCGCAGGTAGGCCGAATGATAGGGCGCGACCTTGGCCCGCTTTTCGCCGGGCGCCCGTTCGAAATACGTCCCGCCCGGATAGAAACAGGCGAAGCCCCCGCAAGCCGAACCCCACGCGCAGGCCTCGACGAGGTCCAGCGCGGCCTGTCCGTCCATCCGCTGCTCCACCATCGAGGCGAGCACCCCGCCGACGAAATTGTCGCCGCACCCGGTGGTGTCCCCCTTCGGGCGGTCCGGGCGCGCCAGTACTTCATCCACGGCGGCGCAGACCGGAAGCGCGGTTGGCTGGAGCGCGCGGAACAGCCCCTTGCGGGCCGCGCAATGGAGGGGCTTCGCGCCGTGGGTGACGACGACGGCGCCCACGCCGCCTTCCAGGAAATGCCGGAGGGCGGCTTCCAGGGTTGGCTCGCCGCTGATCCGCAGCGCCTCCTCGCGATCGGCCACGAGGAGATCCATCAGGGGATACGACTCGCGGCCCCGGCCGAGCGGCCAGGGCCGGTCCGGCGCGCGCTGCTGGTTCCGGAAATCGTAGACGGTGCAAACCACATTGATCCGTCCGCGCCTGCGCCCCTCCCGCAGCAGGTCGTCAAGCGCGTCGTGGATGCCGGGCACCAGCGCGGTCGCGCCAAAGACCAGCAGGTCGGCGTCGAAGAAGTCCTTCGCCAGGTGGTCCGGGGTGAAGGAGCCCGCGGCGCCGAGCACGTTGATGAAACTACGCTCCCCCTTTCCGCCATGGTGGCGGGGATCGGACAGCACGATGGTGGAGGGACTCGCGCCCCGGAGCGTCACCAGGCGTTCCGTGCTCACGGGCGTGCGCCCTATCAAGGCGCCGATTTCCTCGCCGGTCCGGTCGTCGCCCCTCGCGGCGTACATGTGCGCCCGGATGCCGCGGCCGTGCAGCAGTTGCGCGGCCCCGATCAACGCGACAATGGCGGGGCCGCCCAGGTTGCGGGCGTCGGGCGGGCGGTCGCCCACGAGAGTTTGCAGGATCGCGGAAAAGGATTTTCCGGCGCGCGCTTCCAGATGTTCGGCGAAAACGAGGCCCCCGGGCACGATCCCGCCGTCGCCCGGCGCGGAAGTCTGAACGGCCCTGAAGGACGCGGACGAAAAATCCGCCTCCAGGTAGAGGCGGTCCATCAGGCAGCAACCGGTGCATGCAATGCGGAAGGACACGGGCGATTTCTTCTTTACAGCGGGGCTTGATAGTCCGTGATGAGCAGGCGGTGAGGCGGCTCGTCCTCCTCGATCCGGGGAAAACGTCCGACCGGTTCGTGGAACCGGTTGTCGGTCTGATCATCGTTCACGCTGCTGACTTCGCCGACGAGGACCCGCCCGCCGCCGGCCCGTCCCCAAAAGGCGTGGTAGAGCCGCGGCGGCAAGCAGACGCTCTGTCCCGGCCTCAGCACGATCTCCTCGCCGGCCCGGCAGGTCCGGGCGATCCCGTCCAGGGACACGTCGAACGACGCGGGCGAGAGCGCCTCGCGTTCGTCGGACATCCGGACCTGCATGACGAGGTCGCCGCCGCCCCGGTTGATGATGTCCTCCATCTTGATCCGGTGGAAGTGGAGCGGCGTGACCTGGCCCTCTTCCACGAGCATGATTTTCTCCGCGTAGGGTTTTCCGCCGGCCCCCGGGCGCCCGTTCCGGATGGTGAACAGGAGCAGGCCGACGCGCGGGAAGTCGCCGCTCCCGAAATCCGTGATGTCCCACCCGAGCCGGTGCTCGACAATTTCACGGACTGCGGCGCCGCGGTTATCCCAGTCGCGCGGATGCCAATAGGCCCACTCGGGCAGAAGGAAATGATGAGCCGCGAAGAAACGCTCCGCCTCCTTGATCTTCCCGTTGATCGCGCTTCGCTTCATGGATGAGATCCTCCAGCTACATCAAGGGGCCGAGAACGGCGGGAACATGCGACGGTCTTGCCGTTTTGACAAGCCGGCATGAACATAATTATTTTGCGCGGTTATCCGCGGGGCATGGCCATCCCGATATCCTCATGCCCCGGAGGGCCAGGCTGCACCGGCGCGGCCATGCCAAGCCGGATCGCACAAGGGTCGGCCTCGTATCCCGGCAGCCGGACAACTGAAGTATCTCTCAAAAGTTATACCCTGGTCTCCGGGCAGCACACGCGCCCCCGCGCGTGGGGCGGGGCGCCTTCGCCCCGCTGACCCGAACGATCCGCGGGGGCGCTGCCCGCCGCACGCCAGGGCGCGGCGCTCGAACCAGCGCGAAGATGGGTTCCGGGCAGGATAGCCTCCAGGGACACCTCCGAGGATCAGGCCTTGACGGGTGTGTTTAGTTTGTTTACATTCATTGAAGTATGAGTGGAGTGAATTCCAGTTTGGCTGAGCTGGATATGGAGCAGCCGCGGCCGCAGCATGACCTGATCTATCGGCATCTGCGCGAGCTCATCGGATCCGGACAGCTCCCGCGCGGGGAGCGTCTGCCGTCCATGAAGCATCTGGCGGACCGATGGGGCGCGAACGTGCTGACCGTGCACAAGGCCTTTGGCCGACTGGCGCGCGAGGGCCTGGTCACCCGCGTGAATCGCGTGGGCACGTTTGTGGCGCGCGATATGAAGCGGCTGACGCACGCGGCGATTTACGACATGGGCGACAACCGGGGCATGGGCGGGTCGCGGTTCCAGCGGGCGTTGCACGCCGCGATCCGGGACGAGTGGCATCGCGAGGGCGTGCAGACCGATGTGTGGGTGGATCCGCGGCCGCTCGACCAGGCCGACGGGACGTGGCAGGCCCTGGCGACGGCGGCGGAGCGAAGGCAGTTCCAGGCGCTGGTCGTCACCTCCGCCGACTGGCCGCACGTGCATTGGCTGCGGAAACTTCCCGTCCCCGTGACGTTTGTCGCCAGCGCCAGCATCCCGAACGTGGTGATGTGGGATCTGGACCGGTTCGCCAGGCTGAGCTTGCGAGCGCTGCGGCGGCGGGGCTGCCGGTCGGTGGGCTTGATCGGCGCGCTCTCGCCGAGGTTCGACAACCCCGACGGCAGCCGGAGCGCGGAGACCCTCTTCTTCCAGCGGTTCACCGACACCTGCGGCGAGCTGGGCCTGGAGCTGCGCAACGGCTGGATACGAACCGCGCCGAAGCCCGCCCTGTCGCCGCACGAGCACGAGCCTTTCGGCTACGAGGAGTTCAATGCGCTGTGGCGCAACCAGGAACGGCCGGATGGCCTGGTGGTCTATCCGGATTCGATTGTGCCGGGCGTGCTGCTGGCGCTTGCGCGAGCGGGAGTTGACGTGCCGCGCGTGTTGAAGTTGGTTCTGCACAAGAACGAGGAGCTGGACCTGTTCACGCCCTACCCGGCGTCGTTTGTCGTCTCGTCGGCGCGCGAATGCGCGGCCGCGGTGCGCGCGCAGATCGAAATGCAACTGCGCGGCGAACCGGCGGCGCCGATCCGTCTGGGCTTTCGTGTCGTGGAATACCCGCCGCGGCGGGCTGAGCGGTCAGCCCAACAGGGGAGGATGGGGGAACTATGAAGACACTCAAAACGGGCGTGACGATGGCGGCCGTGGCGCTGATGGCGGCGAGCCAGGGCATCGGATCGGTGCTGGTCAGCGACACGTTTGAAACCGACACGGTCAATCCCAGCGTGGGCACCGCCCCCGGGACCGATCCCGCCAACTGGACTGCGTATGGCGAAATCAACAACGCCAACGGGCTGGAAGACTTGAGTGTCAGCGGCAGCGAGAACGGCCCCGCCTATGCCGGCGCCAACAGCATGTCCATGTTCGACGCGAATTCCGTGGATGGGCGCCTCGAGGCGCACCGGTACTTCACCCCGGTGTACAACCTCGCGATTCGCGTCGCATTCGACCTCAAGTATAGCAGCTCGGGGAATTCCGGCGAGATCCTCCAGGGGCTTCCCGTGGCCGTGGACAGCAACACCGGGGGCGGCTTCTGGCTGAACAGCGGGGGCGGGATCAGTACATGGGCCGGCGAGCTTAATTTTGTTTGGCTGAACCCCGACCAATGGTACCGGATCAGCGTGTATTACGACGCGGCCTCGTCCGCCGGAAACAACCAGATTTTCACCATTATTGATTATGTCGGCCTGACGACGAACACCTACGCCATGCACAACATCAAGGCGTCCTCCTTCGCGACGGGCTACGACCATTGGGTCTTTACCACGGGATTTGGCGGGGCGCCCAACGCCAATGTCTTCGTTGACAACTTCGAGGTGACCGAGGTCGTGATCCCCGAGCCGAACACACTGCTGTTGTTTGGTGGCGCCATTGTTCTCATCGCGGCCCACCGGCGCCGCCGGTTGGAGCGTATTCACGCATGAAGAGGCCGCTCCATGCAAGGCCGTCGAAGAGGCACATAAATGGATTTCCCTGATGCGGAGACGGTCAGGCTTCACGCTGATTGAACTGCTCGCGGTGATGGCGGTTATCGCGGCGCTGGCCGCGCTGCTTCTGCCCGCGATCGGCCACGTCCGCCTGGCGGCGCGGCACGCGGGCTACATTTCCAATTTGCGCCAGGTGGGGGTCGCGATGGCCCTCCTCGCGTCCGACTCCGGCGGTCGCTATCCCGCCATGATGGATGCCATGGGCGGTGGAAAGTACGACTCCTCGACCCACTGGTACTACAAGATCGGGCCCTACTTGCGCGAAGAACCCAACCTCTATCAGAACGAGAGCGCCGCTCGCGTGCTGGGGTCCGTCTTGCACGATCCGCTGGACGCCAGCGTGACGGACCCCGCCTTCGGCAGCCGGCCCACGCGCAACATCGCCCTCAACGGCACGGCATTCGGGGACCTGGAAGAGAACCCGTTCTACCGGGTCTACGGCGCCTCCAATCGGAAGCTCTCCACCATCGCCTATCCGAAGGAATTAATGCTGCTGGGACCGGGCGTGGCCGCCAACACGCCCGGCCTGCAAGGCACGGAGTGGGGTTACGCCGCGCGCACCTTCAGCTGGGTCTTCGCCGCAAGGCAGTGGGGTCCTTACGCCCTGCGCTATCGCGGCGGGGCGTCCTTCCTGTTTTGCGATTACCATGTGGAATACAAGACGGGCGAGTGGATCCATCGAGAGGCGGACAACGACTCGTATCAAGTCAACGGCAACTCCCGCTTTTTCGACGTGCGGGCGAACAACGCGCAATAGCCCGGCGGGGTCCGGAGGAATTATGAAGCGCCCGATCTCCATCGGCATGATGTTGTGCGCAGCCCTCCTGGCCGGCTGCCGGACGGCGAACGAGCCGGCGCCGCCGATCCGCGCCGGACCCGCCGACCGGCCGGCGGCGCTGTTTGCCGGAACCCTCGGCGGCCTTGGGGTGCTGACCGGCGGATGCGATTACGAGTTTGCCGGCCGGTTGGCGCGCGATGGATTCGAGGTGAATTCGCGCGCCAGGGGCCTGGACGACGAGGCGCTGACCTGGGAGGAGGTCAAGCCCTACAACGTCCTTGTCCTCGCCGGTCTCGGGCTGTCCAACGCCGACGGCACGCTCAGCGACAGAAACAAGCAGACCCTCGAGGTCATCCGGCGTTTTCTCCAGGCCGGCGGCGGCGTGTTGGTCGTGCCGAGTTGGATGCAAATGGATCGCCTCATCCCGCCGCAGGTCGAGCTCCTGAAGCCGCTCGGCCTGACGCCGCTGTTCGAGGAAATGGTCTTCGACCGCGACACCGTTCGCGCCACCGCGTGGAAAATTGATTTCGCCTACAGCGCCGAAGTGCGTCCTTCGCCGGTCACCACCAACGTGAGCGGCCTGTGGTTGCCGGTCAACACGCGGGCGGGTATGGAGGCGCACCTCGTCCCGTTCGCGGCGGACCGCTCGTGGGACCTCGTGCTCACCGGCTCGCCCTCGTCCTATACGCTGACCGTGCCCACCACGCGCCAAGCGCCCACGGCGGAGATGACCAACGGCCGATTCGCGTCGCGCGTGCCGCTCGTGGCCACCCGGCGGGTCGGACCGGGCCGGATCGTGGTCAGCGCGATCAACCCGGCCTGGCTCTGGGGCCGGTGGGCGGGATTGACGCTCGAGGGCGTCACGCTCGACCAGGGGCTGCGCGGCACGCCTTCGCAGGGCTACGAACTCGTCCTGAACTCGCTGCGGTGGCTCGCCGGACCCGCCGGCAACCTCGGCGGCGCGAAGACGTCGCCGGCGCAGCTCGAAAATCCGTTCGTCACGAAATTCGCCGCGCCCAGCGACTGGTCGCAGCTCGCGGGCGCGCCTTTCCCGCGCGAGGAGACGGTATGGCCGGGCGTGATCGGCGCGCGCTCGGTGTGGTCGGGCGGCCAGGGCACGGTCGAGGCGTGGGTCGCGAAGGCGAAGTCGCTCGGGCTGGGCTACCTGGTGTTTCTCGAAGAGTTCGCCGCGCTGCCGGAGGAGAAGTTCGATCGGCTCAAAGCGGAATGCGCCCGGCTGACGACGGCGGATTTCGCGGCGATTCCGGGCTTCCGCATCCGGGACGAGGTCGGCAACCACTACTTCTATGCCGGGCCGTCGCTGCTGTATCCGCCCAGGGAGTTGCTGAGCGACGACGGCACGGTCTTCATCGGCTACGACCCGGAAATCAGCCCGAACGATCCGCGCGCGGCCAAGGGCCAGCTCAGCATGACCACGTTGATCTACGCCTACCAGTTCGGCGGATTCAAACTGCTCGCCGGGAACTATTTCTTCCAGCGCGACGCCTCGCCGGTGGCCAACTGGTTCGGCAATTTCCAGGCCGTCGGCGTCGTCACCCGGCGGGACGGGAAGGTCGTCGAGGACGCGACACAGGAGTACCTGCAGATCGCCGATGCCGGCCAGGGTCCGTTGCCGGTCGCGGTGGACCTGCTCGAGGATCCCGCCCAACTGGCCGCGACGCCCTGGCGGACGGTCTTGCGGATGCGCGCCGGCGAACCGATCATCGCCGGCGCGCTCGACGGCGCGAATCCGGTCGCGGCGTATTTTACGCAGTGGAATTTCTACCCGGACAATCCGACCCGCATCTACGCCACCGAAGGGCCGCAAATTGACTACTGGTCGTTCGTCGGCCCGCGCGACTACGAGGACAACAATCGCGGCGATTTCGTCTGGCAGAACCACCGGTGGCGCGTCGGCGGCAGGGTTCTCAGCGAGACCGGGCTGAGCGAGGTCGCGGTGTACGACGGCACGAACCTGTTCCGCCGGTTCCTGCCCGAGGGCGCGAAGGAGTTCGCGTTCGAACTCGATCTCACCCACGACCGGCAGCACAACCTCGTGCTGATCGCCACGGATGCCGCCGGCCGCCGCGCCATCGGCCACGAACAGTGGGATCGGAATCACCGGCTCCAGGAGGTCAATTGCAGCGACCGCAACAACCAGCTCTCGTACGGGTTCAAGGTGCGGCCGAAGGACGACACGATGGTGCAGCTCGGCGGCAACCAGCCGTCGGCCACGCCGAACAAACGGATAATCGAACGGCGCATCAGCCCGTCGGGCGCGTTCAAGAACGATCCGTTCCTCGGCGCGCCGGCTTTCGACGGCGCGGCCGGAGGCGAGCCCGAGGTGCATGCGCCGGTCATCGCCCACGCCGGCGCGGAGGTGTACGCCCCGACGGTCGGCGAGGCCCGGCGCCTGATGACCAGCGGCGACGTCAACATCGGCGAAGGCATCTGCGAATACCGGTTCGCGGACGGCGTCGGCACGTACAACGTCTGGCATTCGCTGTGGAAGCCGGAGCCCTCGCGGGACCTCGTCGTCGCCCAGCGCAACCACTTCTTCCAGGTGGACCCCGAAAGTCCGCTGGCCGTGTTCCTGTGGCGGGTGCGCATCGCGCTGCGCGACGACCTGCCGGAAGGCCGGATGACGGTCGGCTTCCTCGAAACGCGCGAGGCCCGGCTCTGGGCCGTCCGCGGCAGCGACGGCGCGGCGCTGTCCGGCAACAACGAGGAGACGGCGCAGTCCGATCCGCGCCAGCTCTCGCTGCCCTTCGGCTCCGGCGCGTACGCCGCCGCGCTCGATTCGCCGCTCGGCGGCGCCGCGGTGTTCCCGCTCACCGAGGGCATGACCGCCCAGTGGGCGACGCCGCTGAACACCCGGATCAACTTCATCCTGCCGGCGGACGCCGCGCCGCGCCGGAAGGGCGACAGCCGCGAGGTGGAGCTGCTGCTGGTGGGGATCCCGCGCTCGACGAAATACACCCGCATGCTCGGCGCGCGCACGACCGAGGTGGTGGAACAATTCCGGCGGGATTTCGGATTGGGCGGGGCCGAGCCGGGATACCGGGTCGTTCCGGCGGCCGGCACGCCCGTCAGCCTGCGATATCCGCTCCGGGTGGACGGCGATTTTTCCGGCGTCATCGAGGGCGACCTGATTTCGTCGCTGCCCGTCGTGGTCGGCGGGCTGAACGACCGCTGGTCGGCGTTCCTGTACGACCGCCAACTGAACGCCGCGCGGCCGCTCGGCGTGTTCGAGAACGAGGCGTGGGCGACCGTGCCCGTGCGCGGGAAACAGGACCTGTTCATCGGCCACCCGGTCACGTGCGACAACCGGGATGTCTTCCTGCAGCTGACCCAGGCCGGCGAGCGGGAGTGGAAACTGGAGGCGCACAATCCGACTCCCGACCGCGTGCGGGTCGCCGTGCGGTCCAATCCGTTCTGGACAAGCTTTGTGTTTGAGGAGGAACTCGACCTCGCGGGCGGCAGCTCCGTTTTCCGCTCGATCGGGCCGGCCCCATGATGAGGTCGCTCCCCAACGCCTGTCGCCGGGACCTCCCAACCGCCGCGTCCCAAGCCGACCCGCCCTGGAATTATTCGGGGCGCGGGCTGCCGACAAACAACTGGCGCCAGAAGCGGTCGTAGTGCTTCCACTTCATGAAGTTGATGCCCCAGTGCGGGCTCGGACCGGTGGTCCACGCGGTGGTCCGCCCGCGCCCGAACCGGCGCTCGGCCAGCAGCGGATACCACGCGTTCCCGTTCCGGATCTCCATGATCGTCTGCGCGCCCGGCGCGGACCGCGTCTCGTTGAAGCCGAGCAGCGGCGGCACGTCCGACCAGTCCAGCCCGCGCATCGCCGGATGACCCGGCGCCGTCACGCGCACGTCGAACGACGCCGATGATTCGATCAGGTCGTCGCCGTCCAGCGAGAGCACCGGCAACACGACCTCATCCGTGTCCTTCTGCCACCGGCTGCGGCCCCAGGCGCCCCAGCCCTGGTGCCCGCTGAAGCTGAACCAGCCGCCGCTCATGTGGAAATGGCCGCCGCGCCGGATCCACTCCCGCATCAGGTCGAACCGGTCGGGGAAGGTCACGTATTTTTCCGCGAACTGGTCCTTGAAGAAGTCCGGATGCAGGTGCAGCGACTGGGTTTCCACGTCGGCGAACACGATCGTCGTCGCCCACTTGAGGCGCTTGTCGAAATCCTCCGGCGACATGTGATAGAGCTCCCACGACGGGATCGAGACGACCTCCGCGCCGGGGATGCGCTCGCACGCGCGCACGAAATATTTCGCGTAGTTCAGGATCTCGAAGTCCTTGATGGACGACTTGAACGCGGACTCGCGGAACTCATTGCCCCAGTGCGCGCACCAGTTGCCGACGTGCCAGATGCGAAGGGGAGCGGACGTTTTCTTTGTTT
The DNA here is from genome assembly GCA_964388845.1 of uncultured Verrucomicrobiota bacterium. Taxonomy (GTDB): domain Bacteria; phylum Verrucomicrobiota; class Kiritimatiellia; order CAIVKH01; family CAIVKH01; genus JAMLJG01. The sequence continues at coordinate 13,033 of CAYMCD010000030.1, read as the reverse complement.
TCATATAGGGCCCAGGGTGTGGGGTTCGTTTCAGCCAACGATCGCGTGCGTCTCCGGCACTACAAACGTGAGGTCGCCGCGGGGATCCACGGGCCGGGACTCGAAATGGCTCTGCCACGCCGCCAGCGCGGACGCATTGGCCCGACGCGCGCTCTCGCCATCGTAGCGCGCGAACGCGGGATCGTTCTCGATGATGCCCCGCGTGAACTCGCGGCGGAAGTCGTAGCCGACCGGATGCGGCGGATCGAAAAGCTGCGTCTCCGCGGAACCCGGCGTCCAGTACCGCAGCGCGGGCCTGTCGTGGAAGGCGACCTCCAGCCAGCCCCGTGAGCCGTCCACGCGCACGGCATGGTTCAGCGCGATTCTCGTTCCGGTAAAGAGCGCCCCCGGAATCGCCTCGCCGAACGTGAGCCCGACGATGCCGCGATCCTCCTGCGTGTGGCCGAATCCGGTCTTGCGCGACCCGCAATCGAGCTGCGCCGACACGCGGGTGACCTCCGCGCCGGGGACCAGGTAGCGCGCCGCGGCGAACAGGTAGGTGGACCAATCCATCACCGTGCTGGTGGTGTTCAGGCGGATAAACTCCACCGCGCCGATCGCGCCGCTCTCGATCAGCTCCCGCGCCTTGCGGAACTGCGGCATCCACGTGGGCGATTCGTCATAGACGCCGAGCCGCGCGCCGTGGTCCCGGCACGTTGCGATCATGGCGCGGTTCTGCGCGTCGCTCAACGCCATGGGCTTCTCGCACACCACCGCGCGCGCGCCGAGCCGGGCGGCGGCGCAGGTCAGCTCCGCGTGGCTGCCCGGATACGTCGCGACGATCACGCCGTCGAGCGGCTCGAACTCGGCCAGTTGCTCGACGCTCGCCACGGCGGCCGGCGTCCGGAACGTCGCCCGCAAGCGGGCGCGCGCCTCGTCGCTCTTCCATTCCTCCGCCATCAGGAAATCCGCGCGCAGCTCCGGATACGCGGAGGCGTATTTCGCCGCCGCGGCCGGATGGATGTCCATCGCGGCCACGCATTCGTAGCCGAGGTCCTGGACGATCAGGCCGTGGACCCGGCCCATGTGGCCGCACCCGATGATGGCGACGCGTTTCATACCTTCACCTCGGCGCGGGTCCGGAGCGAACGGGTCACCGCCTGGGCCACGCGCACGGTATAGGCCGCGTCCTCGAGGGACAGCGCCGGTTTGTGCGTGCCCTTCCAACTGTGCAGCCACAGCGCGATCTCCTGGCCGATGCCGTCCCAGAACCCGTTGCGGAATTCCGCGTCCTGCCGGTGCCCCTTCCGGTAGGTCTCCACGTCGTTGCGCTCGTGGTTGCGGATGATGCCGTGCTCGCCCAGCAGCTCCCACTCGGTGCGGGCGTAGGCGTAGTAGATGGTGCCGTAGAAATCTATGCTGCCGATCACGCCGCTCGCGAACCGGCAGGTCATGTGGATGATGTTGTCGAGGCCGCGCCCGGATCCGTCGCCCGCGTGCGAGGTCGCGAACACCGACCGGATGCGCTCGCCGGCGAAGAACTGAATGAGGTTGATCGGGTACCAGCCGAGCCACACCTCGGGCCCGCCTTCGCCCTCGTTGAAGTACCAGGTCGTGGGCTGGGGCATGCCGTGGTTGTACATCACGCGCAGGCTGCACAGCTTGCCGATATCGCCGCCGCGCAGCCGGTCGCGGCTGATGTTCGCGGGGTAATCGGTGAGCCAGCTCTGACCCGAAGCGGCGCAGAGCCCCTTCTTCTTCGCCAGCGCCGCCGCCCGGGCGACCGCGGCCGGGTCCACGCCCGCGGGCTTCTGGACATAGACGTGCAGGCCGCGCTCGAGGGCCTCGGTCGCCAGCCCGGGCAACACGCTCGGCCGGCCGCAGATGAAGACGCCGTCGGGCTTCTCGCGGTCGTACAGCTCCTCCGCGTCGCGGTACATCGTGAGACCATACTGCGCGCGAAATTCCTCGGCGGAGCGCCCGAGATTGCCGCGGATTTCCTTGTCGCTGCGGCCCAGCGTCGCGACCGCGGTGACCTCCGCCTTCGGCACCAGCGGGTTGAACCACGGGTACGACTGGCCGACCCGCACCCAGGTCACGTAGGAATCGCAGAAAAAGCCGCTGTCGAGCCCGATCAGGGCGAGCCGGATCGGACGATCCTCGCCGGACTGATTCTTTCTTGAGTTCTTCTTCATGTTTCCTTCATTTCAAACGCCATTTCGTGAGGTTCCAGGTTTTTCATCTCGCGCGCCGCTTGGCGCGCAAATCTAGTGAAGCGCGATTTCCAGGACGGCGCGTTCGTTGCTGGTGTGGCCCCGCAGGGTCGCGACGACGTCCTCCGAACCCATGCGGCAAACGAGCGCGTCATCGCGGAGCACCGCGCCCGGATTTTCCACGCGCCCCGCGACCGCCCGCGCGCGGCGCGGCGTCAGGCTGCGTCCGGCGAAATGCAGGGCCGCGTGGGCGATCCCTTGTCCGCCATAGCCGCTGACGGTCACGCGCATCCGATCCGGCGGCGCGCCCCGCCACGCGATGGGGAGCTGGACGGTATACTGCGCGTCGCGGTCGTTCACGGGCTTCCAACTGCCCTCCGCCGCGAGACGCCAGCGCCCGCCGCGGGCGAGCTCGATCCGCATTCGCGGCGCGCCGAAACAGTCGGTCAGGAAAAGCCGGAGTTCGAGCAGCGCCGCCGGGCGCCGGAGGGCGCGCAGGCCGCGCGCGCACGCGCGCAGCGCGGGCGCGAGCATGTCGGGCTTCAGACCCGGCCGCAACCGACGCCAGTCGGCCGCGCGGCTTCGCGCCATCGCGTCATATTCGCGCGCCAGCGCGAGCAGCTCGCCGCGCGATCCGCGGCCGCGCGGGTCCATCGCGGCCGGCGCCGCCGCGCGCTGCCGGCCCGCGAGGACCTGCAGCCGAGCCTGCGCCAGAATTTCGCCGACGATCTCCCGTTCCGCGCCCTTCGGAAGACGCGCATGGGCCGGCGCCAGCGTTTCCGCCAGGAGATGCCTTGAGTCCAGATGCCGCTGCTCGTCGGCGGTCAGTTCCCCGCGAAGAAAAGCGGAAGGTCCCACCGGCGCGGGCCAGAGCGGCGTGGTGAGCCCGGCGCGCACGGCCGCGCGCTCCCGGGCGTCCAGGCCCGGCAGAAGCTCCGCGAGCGGGTCGCGCCGCGACGTGGACTTGCTCCATAACGCGCCGGCGTACGCGAGGCCCGGAACCACCGAAGGCAGGAACGAAGTGGTCATCTCCCAATTCGTCAGCAGGCCGCCGAGCACGCGCCGGCGGCGCGCGTAGTCCGTGAACGCGCGGATGTTGTGCAACTCGTTGCCGCGCGGACAGAAAATCGCGTCGAATCCGAGCCGCTCGTACAGGCCCAGCAGGTCCCGGCGCCGGCGGTTGTTGAAGTGGCCCTGCACGCCGGACGGCGACACGAGCTCCGCGGCGTAGTTCCACGCACACAGCACCACGTCGCGGGGGAGCCGCGCGATGACGCGCTCCTCCGCGTTTTCCAGCATGTCGTCCCACATCCAGACGCGGCGTCCGAGCGGGCGCAGGAGCTCCCGCGCGCGAGCGACGTGCGGGATCAGAAGGTCTTCGGAGCTTTTTCCGCGGCAGCGGGGGCAGAGGCCGAGCCCCCACGACTCGTCACAGCCGATGTGGAAGTGTTCGCCGGGGAACAGCGCGGCGATCTCGACGAGGTATTTTTCGAGAAACGCAAACACCCGCGGATTCGACGGGCAGAACATGTGCGGCGCGCGATGCCGGTCCTCGGCGAGCGACCGCAGCGCCGCGGTCTCCGTGAAGTGCTCGACATGGCCGAGCACGGAGACGCAGGGCACCACCTCCAGCCCCGCGTCGCGCGCCGCGCGCGCGATCCGGCGCGCCTCGGCCGGCGAATAGGTCAGGCCGGGCGGACGATGGGGGAAGGAGGGCGTCCGGACGACGCCCTCCAGGTAAAGCAATAGCGTGTTGAAGCCGTGGTCGGCCGCCGTCCGCGCGAACGCGGCGATGGCCGCGGGCGTCTCCCGCTGCCGGGCCAGATCGAGTTGGATGGCGCGTATGCGCATGAGCGTCCCCGTTTCAGCGGACGAGAATCCAGTCGAGCTTCGCGCCCGCGGGCGCGGGCCGCTCGAAGCGCGCGGTGAAGCCGGACGGCGTCTTTTCCGCGGTGACAGCCGTGAACCACGACGGCTGCACATGCAATGCGTACGCGGCGTCCGCCTCGGGCCGCTGGAAATACACGGTCAACTCGGATTGGTTCTCCCGCACCGCCACGCCGATGCCGCGCAGATTGCGCGCGGGCAGCGCGCCGGCGCTGATGCCGCCCGCCGCGGATACGTTGAGCGCGTCCACCGACGTCGCGCCGCCGGCGAGCGCGAAGCCGCCCTTTTCCGGATCCACCGTCAGCCGGTGCGTCGGGAACCCCTTCACGTTCCAGGCCATCGGCTGCGGTTTCCCGTGGCGCTGGAGGAAGTGGATGGCGGCGTCCTGCGTGTCGCCGAGGATCCGCAGTCCCACCCGCGTGGCCGCCTGGATGTTGATGCCGTACAGAAACGCCGGGCTTTTGTCCTTCTGCTCCGCCAACACCTTGTCGAGCGCCGACTCGCCTCCGATGGCGAACGCCGTGTTCACCGCGACGCGCCCGATGTTGACCGCGTGCACCGAGGCGTCCTCGATGGTGGTGGGGACGTAGTTGAAGTGGCGGATCCGCATCCCGGTCACGTTCCACGGGTCGCCGCCGATGGCCTGCGCGATCGGATCGCCCGGCTGGAAGTCGTACGCCGTGCCGGTGTCCGGGGAGGGCGCGAGCACCAATGTGCGCGGATATGACTTCTCAGCGTAGCCCGCCGAGGCCAGCGTTTCCTTCCACCCGCGCGAGATGTCCGCCACCTGCGCGCCCGGCGCGATGATGTACTTCAGCGGGCGCTCGTGGCCTTTCCAGGTCATGTTCTCGCGGTCGTACAGCGTCGGCGCCACATCGTGGCGCGCCCACCAGCGGGTGCGCTCAACAGACATGCGTTTCGTGCCGTCCGGACGGTCTTCGACGTTCATGATCTGGTACCAGCGGTGCACGCGGATGTCGGGCGCGGCCGTGTACCCGGCGTCGGGATCGTTGGCTGGGTCGAGGTACTCGCCCGGCTCGTCTATGGCGAAGAAGCGGCCGATCACGTCCCGCGTCCAGCCGCAGTCCCTGCTCCCGATGATCGCGCCCCCGGCGAACACGTTGCCCCTGCCCGCCGCCGCGTTCGTCAGCAGCAGCGCCCACGGATCGGGGTATCCCGGCGCGACGATGTGCACGGTGCCCGCGGTGACCCACTTGCCGGTGTTGAAGTTGATCAGCGGACGGCTCGTGCCGAGGGTGTGGATGCGCGCCGGCCCATGTTCGAACACCAGTTCGCCGGTCGCCGGGTTCATCGAAACGACCTTGCTGCGGAACGGCCGCAGGTCGTTGTAGATGTCCGACGCATAGGTCAGTCCGCCCTCGTCGCCCGCGCCGGACATCACGTTGCCCATCGAACGCGCCGAGGCGCTGATCACGAAACTGTCGCCCTGCGCGTAGTTGTACCGCGAGACCATCAGACCCATGGACTGGTTGTCCGAATGGGAATGGTCGGTCATCGTCATCGAGTTGACGACATGCTTGTTGTAGAACAGCGATTCCGCCGGATGATCGTGCTGCAGATCCATCACCACGTACGGCAGCCCGCGCTCCTTGTCCCAGCCGAGCGCCTTGATCGGGCCGCGGTCGTTTTTCTCCCCGTAGCCCCGGGGCACTCCCGACACGACGTAGTGCGTGCCGACGGCGAGCCCGCGCTGGCTCGGCAGGTAGATGCGCACATTTTCGCCCGCCTTCACCGCGTCCTGGATCGGCTGGTCGTAGGACGCCGTGCCGCCGGCGATGCGCGTATCGAGCACCTCGGTCGAGTGCACACCGAAGGTCATGTCAATCGGTTCCGTGAGGTTGCGGATGACCTGGCGCGGCGTCCACCCTACGCCCGTGGTCTGTCCATTGCCGGGCACGTACACCTTCTCGACGCCGAACCGCCGGTCCACCAACGTCACCGTCGGCGTGCCGCGCCGGGTCGAGGACGGCGCGGGATTCCGCGCGATCCAGTCCGCGTTCACGCGCCCGTCCACCGCGATAAACCCGCCGCCCTCCGTGATCACGCGCGCGACCGCGGCCGTCAGCGTGGCCTCCACCTCCGGCACGGTGCCCACGGGCCCGAGGTCCGCCAGTGAATACTCGGCGGCACCGGCGGCGCGGACCGCGGCCATCAGAATCAGGGCGATTCGTACAACCGAATGAATACGCGGCATGGCGGATCTCCTTTTAGCGGGAGCGAAACAGAATCAGGTCTCTATTGGTGCTCATAGGTATGAGCTTTATGGCGCTACCGTGGCAAGTGAATTGTGGCGGTTTTCAGACCGACCCGCCGGGTCAGGCGGACCGGCCCGCGAGCTTCGGGTAGGCCGGGAGGGGGTCGGTTTCGCAGAAGCGTTCGGCTTCAGCGGGGGACACGGGTTTCGGCCAGTACTTGATGCGATGGCGGAACACGTATTCGCCGCCGAGCATGCCGGCGAAGTTGGTCCACCAGTAGTTGTTGGCCGCCCAGGAGATCAGCCGCGCCTTTTTCAGCGTGACGGAAGGCTTGGGCGGATTCGGGCAGATCTCGTCGAACATCGTCAGCGGCGCGTCCCAGGGCGTCCACAGCAGCGAGCCGAAGTCGCCGGTCAGCAGCACGCCGCGGTGGATCGTCCACCAGTTGGCGCAGGCGCCGGGCACCATGTCGCGGCGGGGATCGGCCCACGCGCCGCCCACGTCGGCCCAGGCGCCGGCGATCGGTCCGACGGCGAACGGAAAGTCAATATACAGCGCGCGCGGATCGGTCGAGTGCGGCAGCGTGACGCGCGTCTCGATGCGCAGCACATCGCCTTCCTCCGTGCGCGTGACGGTCGCGCCGGGCGCGGGCGTGCGGATCCATTTCGCGTTGTCCGGCCACTGGCCGTGCGACTCCGGCTTGTTGAACATCCCGGTTTCGAACCAGGTGCGGCGCTTATCGTCCGCCGGGCGTTCGAGCACGACGCGCGGCCCGCGCGGGAGCAGGCGTTTCCAGGGCGCGGCCGGTCCGCGCCGGGTCTTCGGGCACAGCGTCCGGAGGTTGTCCGCCTTCTTTTTTTCGTCCACGTGGGCCGACCATCCGGGGTCGAAACCCTCCAGCACGGGGTCGAGCATGTAGCGGCCGGCGGGCAGGCTGTCGCGAAGCAACTCGGTGGCGCGATAGAGCGGCTCGCACAGCAGGGTCTGTTTGGCGGCGAGCTGCGCGACGGTGGAGACCTTCCACGGATGGTTGACGGATCCGCTGTCGCCCCAGGTGTGCTCGGCCCCGAGAAAAATGGCGCGCCGCACGCCGTGCAGCGCCGCGGGATCGGCGCCCCATCGCTCGGCGAGATCCGTCCGGCGCTGAGCCTCCACCAGCGCGGCCGTTTCGCGCGGCGTGCTGGGCGAGCCCGAGTTCCACCAGTCGGTCCAGTCCCCGCCGTATTCGGGAAGGGTCTCGGTCCGGGCCGCCAGGTAGGCGAACCATTCGTGCAGCAGCGCCGTGCGCATCCGCGGAAAGCCGCGCGCGCCGGCGAGGCGGTTGTAGCGGCGGATGTATTCCGTGTAGCGCGGATTCGGCCCCATGTTGTCGCACGGGATGTTCGACACCTGCAGCAGAATCTTGTCGCGCGGGTATGCGGCCAGATCGCGGATGCGCTGGGGCGCGACCTTTTCGATCGGATAGACGTCGTGGTTCAGTCCCCAGTACGCGCCCTGGTTGTAGTGCGTGCCCTGCCAGCAGAGCAGCGTGCGGCCGGACGGGGCGCGCCAGCGGAAAGTCGTCCAGCGCGGCAGGCCGCCGCCGCAGACGAAGTTCATGGACATGCCCAGGCCGGTGATGCCGGCGTCGAGCAGCGCGTCGGCCCACGGCCAGCTCAAGCCGTTGATGTCGCAGCCGAGCGCGGCCGTGATGCGGATGCCCTCGTCGCGCAGTTTGTTGAGCACGGTAAGCGCGGCGTCCATGGTCTTGCGGTTGGCCAGCGCGGTGGGATGGAGCGGCAGTCCCGCGACATCCATTTCCTTCCGGCGCAGGCATTCGAAGAAGGCCTTGCGTTGGGCGGGCGCGCGCGTGCGCAAATACTCGCGCACGACCCAGGCCGATTCGCACGTCCAGCGGAAGCGGACTTCCGGGGGATCGTCGCGGTGGCGCCGGCACAGCGCGACCGCATCGTCTATGTACCGGCAGTGCTTCTCGCCGATGACGCCCTGGTGCGTGGTGTAGCCCCAGTCCGTGTGGGTCTGGTGGACGACGAGGATTTCGCGGAGCGGCGAACGCGGGGCGGTTTTCATCCGTACACCTTTTGCTGGAGCAGGGGTTTCAAATCGTCGGGCACCATCTCGGCGATGCCCACCAGTCGGTTTTCGTCGCCGGCGCGATTGGCGGCGTGGCCGAGCACCTCGGCGGCGAACGCCTGCGGCACGGTGGCCTGCGGCCGGGCCTCGCCGCGGCAGACGTGGTAGAAGTGCCGCATCATGTCGCCGTCGCCGTTGTAGTGATTGCGCTTGAGGTAATCGAACTTGTACTCGAGCTGGTCGGCCAGCGTGCCGAAGCGCGGGCAGACCAGGATGCGCCCGCCGAACTCGGCCCCCAGGTCCACTTCCATCGCGCCCAGGTCGCCGTGGAACTCATAGACGCGGTGGTGGTAGCTGCGCGGCGCGAAGTACCAGTGGACGTAGGTGCCGAAGGTCCCGTTGGCGAAACGGATCAGCGCGTGCTCGTTGTCGCGGGTTGTGACGGCGGAGCTGTACACGCAAAGGTCGTCGGCATTTTCCAGTTCCTCGATGCGGTAGGAGCCGTTCCGGATCAGGATGTTCTGCATGCTCTCCGGGCAGGTGGTCCGCTCGTTGCACGCGCGGCAGCGCAGATCGGCGGGCTTGTCGCCGCCGAAGGCCTGCAGGCCGGTGAACGCGCCGACCTGTTCGGGCCAGGCCTCGAGCATCCACAGCATGATGTCGAAATCGTGCGTGGCCTTCTCGATGAACTGCCCGCCGCCGCGCGCCCGCTCGCGCCGCCAGTTGTGGAAGATGCCGTTGCCGTAGTGGCAGTTCTGGACGAACCGCACGGAGCAGAGGCGGCCGATGTCGCCGCGGGCGAGCATCCGCTTCGCCTCCTGCAGGATCGGCGCGAACCGCATGCAATGACCGACGAGGATGGGGGCGGGGTAGCGCGCCGCGAACCGCACCACGTCGCAGATTCGCCCGAAATCGCCGTCCAGCGGCTTCTCCAGCAGCACCGGGATGCGGCGGCCCTCGCAGGCCTTCAGGTGTTCGTAGTGGAATTCGTTTGGCGACCCGATGATCAGGCCGTCGAGCTTCTCGCGATCCAGCATTTCCGGCACGGACCCGTAGCGGCGCGGCCGGATCGGATGCCCGGCGCAGCCCTGCTCGTACCGCTCGTCGCTCGGCTCCACGCACGCCGTCGTGCGCATCAGCCCGCCGACGAATTCATAGCCCTCGCGGGCGATGCCGCCGCCGCGCCCGCCCCAGCCCACCACGCCGACGGAAATTGGCTCCAGTGTATTCATCGTGATAATCCTAGGTTCGCGGTTGCGTCGCGCAGACTTCGCGCGCCGCGTTGCGCGGCGCTACCTGCGCTCATACGTATGAAATAATGTCGCGATCTTTAGAGCGTCGCCCCCTCCGTGTCAACATCGGAGTGACACATGAAGAGCGTGGCTTTCCGTGCCGAACGACTCGGCGGCGGCATGCCATGGCTGCGTCAGCAAGCCGCGGAAACGGCGCGCGGAGGATATCCGAGGCGTCCGGCCCTTCACGAAAGGTAGACGCGGCTGCGCCGGGCTTCGCGGGGGGTGCAGCGCGTGTAGCGTTTGAAGACCGTGGCGAAGTACTGGCTGCTGGAGAAGCCGAGCGCGAGGGCGATGTCGGTCACAGGGCGCTGCGTTTCGAAAAGCAGCCGCGCGGCGCGCTCGATTCGGCGGCGCGCAATGTAGTCGGCCGGCGGGATGCCGATTTCCCGGCGGAACTTGGACTTGAGACGGGGGAGCGAGAGACCGACGTGCGCGGCCAGGTCGCCCAGGGGAAGCGGCTCCTCGATGTGGTCGTCGATGTGACGCTGCGCGGTCCGCACGTGAGCGCTGGTGAACGAGGGCCGGCGGCGCCGGGCCCCGGCGATCACATCGAGCAGGATGCGCAGCAGGAGGATGCGCAGCGCCGTTCGGCGCAGGGGATCGCCGAAGGCCGCGTGCATGTCGAACACCGCGCGCAACCCCGCGCGAAGGCGCTCGCCGCCCCGGAAGTGCCGCCGCGGCGGGTCGAGCAGCCGTTGCAGGACGGCGCGGCCCTCCGCGCGGGGCAGGCCGAGGAGCGACCGCCTCGCCGCCGGCACCGACAACAGCAACCAGTAGAGCACGCCGCGCGCCTCCGGGTGCGGGCCCGATCCGTGGCGCTCGCCGGGGAACGTGACGAACACGTCGCCGCCCGCCATCGAGTATGTCCGCCCGCCCACCTCGTACGTCTGTCTTCCGCTCTCGAGAAAGCAGATCTCGATCATCTCGCCGTGCGAGTGCGGAGCCAGCTCGTCATGGGCGCTGGTATAGCGGTAGCGGCCCAGCAGGCGGACGGGGTCGAGGCCGAGCCCCCGCAGATCCAGAATCTGGCGTCCGGGCGCCCGGTCAACGCTGAAGAACTCCCGCGTTCGCGGGGACGGCGCGCGCCGACGCGGCGGGATGCGTGTCATGTTCGATATCGTATCGCGGGCCGTCGTGGAACGCCAGAATTCCGAGCGTGGGGTAGTCTGGCTTCCACACGGTTCGTCATCAACAAAGGAGCATCGCCGCCATGGCCCGAAACGCGAAAACGAACAACCCGACAACGCCGGACCTCCGGTTCCGGGACACCCTCAACGCCTTGATTGACCGCTTCGAGACCGAACAGCAGTCGAACCTCGGAAAGGCGGCCGGCTGGATGGCCGACGCCTGTGCAAAAGACCGCCTGATCTACCTGTTCGGCGGGGGCGGGCACACGTGTCTGGTCATGCAGGAACTGTTCTGGCGCGCGGGCGGCCTCGCGAATCTCTGCCCGATGATTGACTTCTCGATCCATCCCGCGACGCCCGCCTACCTGTACCTCGGCCACGAGCGCATGCACGATGTCGGCAACCACATCGTGGACTACTACGGCGTGGGCAAGGGCGACCTCGCGCTTCTGTTCCACAGCTACGGCTTCAACGCGCCAACGATAGACGCGGCGCTGGAGTGCAAGCGGCGCGGCGCGCGTGTGGTCGGCATCTCGTCGAGCGACTGGCACCGGAGCATTCCGAAGGACTTCCCGATCCGCCACCGCAGCGGGCAGACGTTGTTCGACATCGCCGACGTTTGCATCGAGGACTACGTGCCCTACGGCGACACGGTCATCAAGGTGGACGGATTTCCGCAGTCGATCAGCGGTGTGTCCAGCACGATGGACTTCTATATCGCGCACCGGCTCGAGATCGAGTGCGTCAAGGCGTGCGTGCGCCGCGGCGTAACGCCCCCGGTCTGGCGCAGCGCCAACATCCCCGGCGGCGACGCGTACAACGCGAAGCTCCGCGCGAAGTACAACGGCCGCGTCAAGTTCCTGTAACCGGGAGTCCCGCCATGTCTGTCCACGAAACCGGCATCAGCTACTACGGCATCGGCCACGTTGAACACGCGCGCAGGGACTTCGAGGAGATCAAGGCGCACAATTGCACGGCCGTGCTGCTCGCGTTGAGCGAGTTCGACATCTTCTTCTGGGCGCCGAATATTCCGCGCGTGGTGGACGAGGCGAAGAAGGCGGGCCTGAAGGTCTATCTTGACACGTGGGGCATCGGGAAGTTTTTCGGCGGCGAGCCGCCGAGCCTCTTCCTGCAGGAGAACGTCCGGAACCGGCAGGTCACGGCCCTGACCGACGAATCCGTGGCGGCCGCGTGCTTCAATACGCCGGCCTTTCGCGAGTACTTCTACAGCATCGTAGAGAAACTTGCGCGTACCTGCGACGCGGACGGATTCTTCTGGGACGAGCCGCACTACGCGATGCCGGTTTACCCGGTCGGGTACCAGAGCACAACCGACTGGACATGCCGGTGCCCGGTCTGCCAGCGTCTCTTCGAGACCGATTACGGCCACCCGATGCCGAAGGTGCTGACGGACCAGGTCAAGAAGTGGCGCCGGCGCAAGGCGAACGAGGCGCTGCAGGGCGCGAGCCGGATCGTGAAGTCCATTCGCCCGGCGTGGTCGGTCACGCAGTGCAGTCTGCCCGCGGAGAACAATTTCTACATGTCGTTCGAGCGGGGCTACGACGACTGGGAGCAGATCGCCGCGACCCCGGAGTACGACATCTTTTCGACGTCGATCATCACCAGCTACGATGCGCCGCTGGCGGTTCACGAGCGCATCGCGGCGAAGACGGTCGAACTGGCGCGGAAGTACGGCAAGGTGCCCCAGCGATGGGTGATGAGCTACTTCGAGTCGCCGCGGGACCTCGCGTTCATCGGCGATGTCGTGCGCTGTTACGCCGGGGCGGGCGTCGAATCGATCTTCTCCTGGACCTACCGCGCGGGCATGGGGACGATTCTTTCCGCGCCGCAGCCCGAGGTCGTCTGGGACCTCCTGGGCAAGGCCTACGGAGAGGTGCTCGGGTGATCGGGTGCGGGACGGCTCATGGCTGCGTCTGCGCACGATGGGCCGGGCCGCCCTTCGAGGGAGGCGCTACACGCGCACCAGTGCCAACTCCATCGGCCTCAGCGTCATCTGTCCGTCCGTGACGAGCGGCGTTCCGAGCAGGTTGCGCGCGCTTCGACACGAATTCCGGGGCAGCGGGAGAGAGCGCTCGCGTTCGTCGAGGTTCGAGACAAGCAGCGTGCCGGGCGCCACCCAGTCCTCGACGCTGATGCCGCGCCAGTCGGGGTCGGTGAGCAGCCGCGGCAGCCCGGTCCCGCTGCGGGATGCGGCGGCGCATCCCGCCGGGCGGTGTTGCGCC
>CAYMCD010000029.1:0-29944 GCA_964388845.1 uncultured Verrucomicrobiota bacterium | reverse complement strand
CGGAGTTGTTTCCCGCCCCCCCCCACACGCCCCAACCCTCGGCCGCCCCCGGCGGGCGCCCGCCGGCCGCGCCGGCCGCCGGCGGGGAGGCGATGTTGAGCCTGAACCAATTCGTTGAGTTCCCGTCGCGCGACGGGTTCGAAATCAGCCTCGACATGACGGTGGAGTTCGAGCTGCTGCCGGAACACATCGCGTGGATCTACCGGACCTACGGCGACCTGCCGGCGGTGGTGGACAAGATCATCATGCCGCAGATTCTTTCGGTGTCGCGGCTGAAAGGGTCCGCGTACCGGGCCAAGGATTTCATCGTCGGCGAGGGGCGCGAGAAGTTCCAGACGGACCTGACGGAGGCGCTGCGCGCCGCGCTGCAGGACAAACGCATCATCATCCACAACGCGCTCATCCGGCACGTCAACGTGCCCGGGCAGATTCTCGCGCCGATCCAGGAGGCCAGCATCGCGGTGGAGCAGGATCTGACCAACAAGGAGAAACAGAACACCGCGCGCAAACAGGCGGAGCTCAACACCGAGCTGACGCTGATCGAGCAGCGCCGCGAGCAGGTGGCGCAGGAGACGGAGAAGATCCGCGCGGAGATCCGCGCCGGGCAGGAGCGCGAGGTCGCCCAGATCCAGGCCGAGACGTTGAAGAAGTCCGCCGAAATCGAGAAGGGCACCGCGCAGGTCCGCGCCGACAAGACCCGCACGCTCGGGCAGGCCGCCGCGAAGGTGGTCGAACTGGTCGAGGGCGAGAAGGCCCGGGGCTTTGAACTGAAGACGAAGGCCTTCCGCGAACCGCAGGCCTTCGCGCTCTGGGAGTTCGCCCGGGCGCTGAACCCGGAGGTCGCCATCAACATCCTGCACGCCGGGCCCGGCACGCTGTGGACCGACTTCGAGAAGGCGCGGCTGGGGGACCTGGAGGGCGCGCTCCAGCTGCAGCGTCCGCCCGACGCAAAGTGACGGTTATTCCGTCTTCCGTTTTCCGTTTTTCTGCTTTCCGTTTTCTACCACGCGTCCGACGGGTCGAGGTCCGTCCCCTGCCCGGCCGGCACGTCGTAGCGCCACGCCTCGCGGCCGGCCATCAGCAGCGTGAGCCGCCGCCCGTCCCCGCTCCAGCGCAGCCGTTCGCCGAGGTCCACGCGGAAGTCGTGCCGGAACGGCGGCGACAGGTACGGCACGAAGGAGGGACCCGCGCCCGAGATTCGGATCTGGAGGTGGTCGCGCGTGTGTTTCGTGCGCTGGAGATAGGCGCGGTAGTTGCCGTCGGGCGAGTCCAGGCGCTGGAGCAGGACGACGGGCGGCTGCTGGATCCGCCAGACGACCGCCACCAGCGCGATCAGGCCGAGCGCCGCCGCCGCGCGCCGGGGCACGGCGAGGAGAATGGGCCCCGCCCTATGGCTGCGCGGCGGCATCTACGGCATTGGTCCCGGCGGCGGGGGGCGCGGGGCGTTTGATAAAGAAGCGGTTTACGTCGCGCCACGTCAGCAGGGCGAACAGCGAGATCAGGAGGATCGCCGTCGCATTCCAGATCGCGCCCACGACGCGGGCGCTGGCCGGGCGCCGCGCGATCGCTTCCCAGAGCGACAGCATGATGTGCCCGCCGTCAAGCACCGGGATCGGCAGGAGATTGATCACGGCCAGATTGACGTTCAGCAGGCAGGTGAACCAGAGCGCCATGATGAAGCTGCTCTGCACGTAGAGCCAGAACATGGTGAGGATCGCGACCGGGCCGCCGACGGCGCCCGCCGCCGCCTTCGCCTCGCGGGGCGTGGTCAGGGCCCTGAGCAGGTTCACGATGAGCATCGCGTGGGCCTTGATCTGCGCCCAGGGCTTCTTCACGTCGAGCGTGTTGAACTCGATCCCGATCAGCGCCCGGCCCAGTTCCTCGCTGTAGGCCGGCGTGACGGAGAGCTCGAGGGGCTTCCCGTCCCGCTCCACCAGCAGCGGCACGGCGCGGCCGGCCCGCTCGTTCACCAGGTCCATCAGGTGCTCGCGGCTGAACAGCTCCCGCCCGTCGAGCCGCAGCAGCCGGTCGCCGTTGCGCAGCCCCGCGGTCTCCGCGCTGGAGCCCGGCCGCGCGCGGAGCACATAGCAGTGGTTCAGCGGGCCGAGGCCCGGGATGTAGGACGCGCCCATGTATTCCTTGCGCGGCAGCGCCAGCGCGGCGGCTTCTCCGCCGGCGTGGCGGACGTGGAGCACCGGGTTGTCGTCCAGCGCGACGGCGAGGATGAAATCGTCCCAGCTGCGCACGGGCTTCGCGCCGACCGCCTCGATCTCGTCCCCGATGCGCAGGCCCGCGGCGTGCGCCTCGCTCGCCGCGTCCACGTAGCCGAGGACGACGCGGCCCTCGGGCGGGGCGAAGGACTGCCCGCCCCAGTAGACGACATGGGCGACGAGCACGGCCAGGATCAGGTTCCCGGTGACGCCGGCGAGCGCGACGAGAATTTTTTTCCACGGGGCGGCGGCGGGCAATTCGCGTTTCTTCGCCTCGCTGTCCGGGCGTTCGCCGGCAGGGTCCATCTGCGGCAGCGCGACATATCCGCCGAAGGGCAGGATCCCGACCTTGTATTCCACGCCCTTGACGGTCCGTTTCCAGATGGCCGGGCCGAAGCCGACTGAAAACGCGTCAACGGCCAGCCCGCACCAGCGGGCCACGAGGAAGTGGCCGAGTTCGTGGATGAAGATGGTGAGCCCGAACAGGGCGAGGACGGCCACCAGCGTATACGCGTTGAGCAAGATGGATTCCATGGGCGGGACGACCTTTCCGATCAGTTTGGCGCGATAACCTGGAGCGCAATATACAACACCGGCGCGGCAAACAGCAGGCTATCCAGCACGTCGAGCAGTCCACCCATGCCCTGGATCAGGGTGCCGGAGTCCTTGACCCCCGAGGCGCGCTTGAAAAGGGATTCGATCAGGTCGCCGGCGATTCCGGCCATGGCCAGCAGGATGCCCAGCCCGATGGCCCAGCCCCTGGAAAAGGGGAGTCCGGGCGCGAACGACCAGCACGCCAGGCCGGCAAGCGTTCCGACCAGGATTCCCCCGGCGACGCCTTCCCACGATTTGCCGGGCGAGATCCGGGGGATCATCTTGTGGCGGCCGATCGCGCACCCGATGAAATAGGCGCCGATATCCGTGAACTTGACGACGGCCGCGAGGTAGAGGAAGAGCCAGCGCCCGGTAACATCGCCCCACACGGTCAGCAGCTTGACCATGAAATTGAACAGGAAGGCCACATACAGGATGCCGATCATGGTGCCGGCCAGCGTATCCCACGGGCGGTTCGTGGAGGTGTGCGCCAGTTGCCGGAACAGGACCGCGGCGAAGGCGGCGAACAGGAGAATCGAGTCCAGTTCGCTCCGGATCGGACACTGCAAATGGTGCGCCAGCCAGGTGGCGGAGACCAGCGCCAGGCCGCAGCCGGTTCCGACGATCTTGAAGTGCGGGATGCCGCGCGCGTCCAGCAGCGCATAGAACTCGCGCATGGCGAGGTAGAGGGCGAGCAGCAGTACGGGCAGGATCGCCCACGCGGGCAGGAAGAAAATGGCGGCCAGCAGGGCGCCGCCCAACAGGAATCCGCTTTTCAGGCGATCGCGCAGCATGGTCAACGAATGTCCCCGAAACGGCGGTGGCGCGCCTGGTAGGCGGCCAGGGCCTCGAGGAATTGGGGTTCGCGGAAATCCGGCCACAGGACCGGCGTCACATAGAGCTCGGCGTAGGACAGCTGCCACAGCAGGAAATTGCTGATGCGCATCTCTCCGCTGGTCCGGATCATGAAGTCGGGGTCCGGGACATCCGGCAGGTAGAGGTGCTGCGCGATCGTATCCTCGGTGATGCGCGACGGATTCAGTTCGCCCGCCTGCGCCTGCGCGGCGATCCGGCGGACGGCGTCGGTGATCTCCTGGCGGCCGCCGTAGCTCAGGGCGAGGATCAGGTGGCCCTCGGTATAGTGCGCGGTTTCGTCAATCGTCCGCTCGAGTTCCCGCCGGACGGCGGCGGGCAGGTCCGTGATGTGACCGATGACCCGGAGCCGCACCTTGTGTTTGTGCAGTTCATCGGCCTGCTCGCGGAGGAACTTGCGGAGGAGCCCCATCAGGCCGGTGACCTCCGGGCGGGGCCGGATCCAGTTTTCGGAACTGAAGGCGTAGAGGGTCAGGTACTTGACGCCCGCCTTCCGGCACGCCAGGAGGATCGCGCGGACGGATTCGGCCCCGACCTGGTGGCCGCGCAGCCGGGGAAGGCCCCGGGCCCTGGCCCACCGGCCGTTGCCGTCCATGATGATGGCGACGTGCTCGGGGATGCCGGATTTCATGCGTTGATCATGGCGTCCGCGCGGTCGAGCCGCAGGGTGCTTTCCCGGCGGGGCCCGTTGGACAGGATGCTGATCGGCGTTTCCGTCATGCGGGCGAGCGCCTGCAGGTAGCCCCGGCACGCGGCGGGCAGTTCGGCGAGCGAGCGCGCCTCCTTGGTCGAGGTCATCCAGCCGGGGAACGTTTCATACACCGGCGTGCACTGGTCGAGCACGCGGATGCTGGCCGGCAGGTGTTCGTAGCGGCGCCCCTCGTGTTCGTAGGCGACGCAGACCTTTATTTCCGCGACCTCGTCGAGCACATCGAGTTTGGTCACGGCCCAGTCGTCAATGCCGTTCACCATGACCGAGTAGCGCGCGACGACCAGGTCGAACCAGCCGCAGCGGCGCGGCCGCCCGGTGGTGGCGCCGAATTCGTGGCCGACCCTGCGGATGTGCTCCCCCATCGCGTCCTTGAGTTCCGTCGGGAACGGCCCCTCGCCCACGCGCGTGGAGTAGGCCTTGATCACGCCGATCACGCGGTCCACCCGGTGGGGCGGCAGGCCGCTGCCGGTGCAGGCGCCGCCGGAAGTCGCATTGGAGGAGGTCACGAACGGGTAGGTGCCGTAATCAATATCGAGCATGGTCCCCTGCGCGCCCTCGAACAGGATGGGCTGGCGGGCAGCCAGGGCCTGGTGGATCATCGGGATCGTGTCCGCCACGTAGGGGGCGAGGCGGCGCGCCGCCGCGGCGTAGGTGCGAAGCGTTTCCTCGACATCGGGCAGCGGCGCGCCGAAGGTGGCGAGGATGCGGTTGTTGGTCTCGACGCGCCGGCGGAGGCGCGCGGCGAAATCCGGCTCCAGCAGGTCGCCGGCGCGCAGGCCGACGCGGGCGGCCTTGTCGCCATAGGTCGGCCCGATGCCGCGCTTGGTGGTGCCGATTTTGCTGCCGCCGGCGGGTTTCTGCTCCCGGTAGTCGTCTATCAGGCGATGGTACGGAAAGACCAGGTGCGCCCGGTCGCTGACGAACAGGCGTCCGACGGTGGAGATGCCACGCGCCTCCACCCCGTCAATTTCCTCCAGCAGGGCCAGCGGGTCCACCACGACGCCGTTGCCGATGACGCACCGCTTGCCGGCGTGGAGAATGCCCGAGGGGACGAGGTGCAGGACATAGCGGTCCGCCCCGATTTCCACGGTATGGCCGGCGTTGTTGCCGCCCTGGTAGCGGACGACCCATTCGGCTTCCTCGGCCAGGACATCAATGATCTTGCCCTTGCCCTCGTCGCCCCATTGGGCGCCCACCAACACGGTATTCGGCATCACATCCTCGCTGGAATATCGCTGAAAAGAGGCGCGACACACCCGCGGCGCGGCGCGCAACGGTCGGCAGGCTAGGCCAAGGGTGCGGAGGGGTCAATCGGAATTCATGCGGCGCGCGCCGCGCGCCGGAGCGGGCTCGGCGCCGGGGGAATTTCCGTCAAAAGTCTTCCGCTCAGGCCCGGCGGCGGTTAGGATGGCCTCTTTCATTTGGATATCGCATGGCAGTCGCAATAGTCACTGGTTCCTCCGGGCTCATCGGTTCGGAAAGCGTGCGCGTCCTGGATGCCATGGGGCTGGATGTCGTTGGAATAGACAACGACATGCGGCGCTATTTCTTCGGGGCGGAGGCCTCGACCAAGCCCGTCGAAGAGCGCCTTGGCCGGCAATGCGGGCGATTCCGGCCCGAGGCCGTTGACATCCGCGACCAGGCCGCCGTAGACCGGATTTTCGCGCGCCACGGCGCCGCGATCGAACTGATCATCCATACCGCCGCCCAACCCTCCCATGACTGGGCGGCCCGCGAGCCGCTGACCGACTTCGGCGTCAACGCGACCGGCACCCTGCACCTGCTGGAGGCGGCGCGAAAGCACTGCCCGGAGGCGGTCTTCATCTTCACCTCCACCAACAAGGTCTACGGCGACACGCCGAACCGGCTGCCGCTTCGCGAACTCGAAACCCGGTGGGAGCTCGACGCGTCGCACCCGTACCACGCCCACGGCATTGACGAGCAGATGTCCATAGACCAGACCAAGCACTCCCTCTTCGGCGCCTCCAAGGTCGCCGCCGATGTCCTCGTCCAGGAATACGGCCGGTACTTCGGCATGAAGACGGGAATTTTCCGGGGCGGCTGCCTGACCGGGCCCCAGCACGCGGGGGCGGAGTTGCACGGATTCCTCGCCTACCTGATGAAATGCGCGGTGACCGGGCGCGAGTACCGGGTCTTCGGCTATCGCGGCAAACAAGTCCGGGACAACATCCATTGCCATGACCTCGTCCAGGCCTTTGTCCACTTCTTCCATGCGCCGCGCGTCGCGGAGGTCTACAACATCGGCGGGGGACGGTTCAGCAATTGCTCGATGCAGGAGGCGATCGCCCTCTGCGAGCGGATCGCCGGCCGCCCGATGAAGACCACCTACGTGGAGACGAACCGGGTCGGCGATCACATCTGGTGGATCAGCGACATACGGAAATTCGAGGCGCACTACCCGGGCTGGAAACTGACGCGCAACATCGCCGACATCCTCCGCGAGGCCTGCGAACACAATCGCGCCGCATGGGCGGAGAATCCCTGATGCGCCCGGACGCCCCCATCGGGCTCCCGGACGCCTTGCGCGCGCGCGCGGAATTTGTCGCGGGCGTGTATGCGGCCCAGCTGCCCACCCGGCAGCGGGACATCCGGCGGGCGCGCTATTATTACGACAACCTCAGGCGATTGCTGCGGTTCATCGTGGAGCCGGGCAAGCGCGTCCTCCAGGTGCACTGCGACATCGGCCACCTGCTCGCCGCGGTCGAGCCGTCCCGCGGCCTGGGCCTGCATGCCAGCGCCGGGCACCTGGATATCGCCCGCGCGAACCATCCCGGCCTCGAATTCCGCGAGGCGGACCCCCACCGCTTCACGCTGGACGAGCGGTTCGACTACGTGCTGCTGGCCAACGCCGTCGGCGACATTGTGGATGTGGAGGCCACCCTGCAGCGGTGCCGCGCCGTGATGGAACCGGAATCGCGGCTGGTGGTGGTGTGGACCAACTACCTCTGGCAACCGGTCTTCAAGCTGGCGGAGCGGCTGGGCCTGAAGAGCCGCCAACCGGCCTTGAACTGGTTCAGCCCCTCCGACGTTGAAAATCTCCTCGCCCTCACCGGCTTCGAGAAGGTGAAGGAAAACCAGGCGCTGCTGCTCCCGGTCAAGATCCCGCTCGTGTCCTGGTTCCTGAACCGCGTCCTGGCCCGCATCCCGCCCCTCCACAAACTCTGCTACGTCAAATGCCTGGTCGCCCGCCCGGTGCATCTCCGGGCGGACCCCGCTGCCTCCAGCGTTTCGGTCGTCATCCCCTGCAAGAACGAGGCGGGCAATGTGCAGGATGCGGTCGAGCGCATCCCGGCCATGGGGCGCCACACGGAAATCATCTTCTGCGACGACAAGTCAACGGACGGCACGGCCGACAAGGTCCGCGAGATGCAGCGGCGCTATCCGGAGAAGGACATCAAACTGGTCAACGGACCGGCCATCAGCAAGAGCTTCAACGTGTGGGCGGGGTTCGACGCGGCGCAGGGCGACATCCTGATGATTCTCGACGCGGATTTGACCACGATCCCCGAGGAACTTCCCTATTTCTTCGACGCCATCGCCAGCGGGCGGGGCGAATTCATCAACGGCTCGCGCATGATCTACCCCATGGCCGAGGACGCCATGAAGCCGCTCAACGTGCTCGGCAACAAACTGTTCAGCCTCGCCTTCTCCTATCTGCTCGGCCAGCGGATCAAGGACACCCTCTGCGGGACCAAGGTGCTGTGGAAGCGGGACTACGAGCGGATGAAGCCGCTGCGCGGAACCTGGGGCGTGACCGATCGCTGGGGCGACTACGAGCTGATTTTCGGGGCCGCGAAACTCAACCTTAAGATCATGGACCTTCCCGTTCACTATCTCGAGCGCGTCTATGGCGAGACCAAGATGACCAAACGATTCAAGAACGCCGCCGTCATGGCCCGCATGTGCATGGCCGCGTTGCGAAAACTGCGATTCGCCTAGTCGGACGACCGGCGGCGGCACGGCCATGCTGTTCAATTCGCTACACTTTCTGTTCTTCTTTCCCGTGGTGGCCGCCGTCTATTTCGCGGCGCCCCACCGCGTGCGATGGGTCTGGCTGCTGGCCGCGAGCTTCTATTTTTATATGTGCTGGCGCGCGGACTACATCGTCCTCATCGCCGGGTCAACCCTGATCGGATGGGCCTGCGCGCGCTGGATGGACAGCCCTTCGGCCGGGAATCGCCCGTGGACACGGCACGCAGCCCTGTTCCTCGGCGTCACAACAAACCTGGCCGTCCTCTTCGTCTTCAAGTACTACAATTTCGCGAGGGACCTGCTCACCGAGGCCGGCGGCGGCGCGTGGTCCCGGTGGATGCCCGACCTGCACGTGCTGCTGCCGGTCGGGATTTCCTTCTACACGTTTCAAATCCTCAGCTATTGCGTGGACGTCCATCGCCGGACCCTCGCGGCGGAACGCCACCTGGGACGCTTCGCCCTGTATGTCTCCTTTTTCCCCCAGCTGGTGGCGGGCCCCATCGAACGCGCCTCGAACCTGTTGCCGCAGTTCACCAAAAAAATCGCATTTTCATATGAAAACGCCGTGGAGGGCGCAAAACTGATGGCGTGGGGGTTCTTCAAGAAGTGCGTGGTGGCCGATCGCCTCGCCCCCTACGTCGAGACCGTGTACAGCCGCCCCCAGGGATTCGAGGGGGGGGCCTATCTGATGGCCACCTACTTCTTCGCCTTCCAGATCTACGCCGATTTTTCGGCCTATTCCGATATCGCGCGGGGCGCCGCGCGAATCCTCGGGTTCAATCTGATGCTCAACTTCGACAGCCCTTATGCGGCCCAATCCATCAGGGAATTCTGGCAGCGCTGGCACATCTCCCTCTCCACGTGGTTCCGCGATTACGTGTACATCCCGCTGGGCGGGAACCGGGTCGGCCGCGGACGCAATTTGTTCAATCTGCTGCTCGTGTTCACCGTCAGCGGGCTGTGGCATGGCGCAAACCTCACCTTCCTGGTCTGGGGCGCTTTCCATGGCGTCCTCCTGATCGCGGGCCTGTGGCTGGGGCGCCGCCGGTTCGCCGTCCGCTCGCCGGGTCTTCTCGGCGGGCTGCGGGCGCTTGTGATCTTCCACGTCGTCCTGCTGGGCTGGGTATTCTTTCGCGCGGCCTCGCTGCGGGACGCCATGCAGATTCTCCAGTCCATCGCGCGGACGCTGGATCCGCTGAATCCACAGGTGACGCTGGTCAACTATGGATTTGCCGACCTCCTCGCCGGCCTCACGGCGGCCGCCGCGATGTTGTGCGTGGACTACGCCCAAAGCCGGTGGGGCATCATGGAACGGATGCGGCTGTTGCCGTTTGCCGCGCGGTGGGGCCTGTATACGGCCCTGGTCCTGGCGATCTACTATGGCGGGGTGTTCAGCTCATCCGCCTTCATCTATTTTCAATTCTGATGCGCCGGTTTGTCATAAAGTGCGTCTGCATGGCCGTGTGGATCGGGCTGCTGCTCCAACTCGTCGCCACGGTTCGCCTGCGATCGGGCGACGCCGGCCGGCGGGTCGCGGCGGAGGTCTACGACGCTCAGGCCCGCAGCCGGGCGCTGACGCAGGCCCCCACGATTTTCCTGGGCGACAGCGTCAGTCACCAGTTGATCCTGCATCGCGATCCCGCGCCGGAACGGATTCACGACCTGACGTGCAACGCCGCGATCTCCCTGGCCGGGCACTGGCTCCTGCTGCGGCAGTTTGCGGAGCGCAATCCCATGCGGGGCCGACGGGTGGTACTGGCCTATCACCCGGACAGCTTCATCTTCAACCTGGACGATAAATTTTCGTTCGGCTATTTCGTCCGCCCCTTCAACCGGGCCCCGTATGCGCGGCACTTCACGGACCTGGTCCGTTCGCGCGTCCGCTCCGTCCCGCTGCAGTTCCTGGTTCATCTTCCCTCCGTCCGGGCCTCGGACTGGAGCCCCCGTTGGGTCCCCCGCCCGGCCGGCGATTCGGCGCCCCACTATCCCCGCCTCTCGGCGGTGTCCGTGGAGGCGCTCCGCGCGATCCAGACGATGGCCGCCAGGGAGGGCTTCCGACTCCACGTGGCGTCGCCCCCCGTTTCCGAAGAGACCTACGCGCGTTTCGACATGGCCGCGTTTTACGAGCAAAGCGAGCGCGAGGGCCTGGGCGACGTCTTCCGGCCCTATCGGGAAACCCTGCAGGTGCTGCCGAGGGACTGGTTCCGCGATAACGATCCGATCCACTTCCGCGCGGCGGCCCTGCCGTCGGTGCGATGGCCCGTGCTGGACGATCCCCTCGCGAACAGCGGCGACTGAACGCCGCGCCGCCGGCGGCGCGTCAGCCCGTCTTCGCCGCGACAAAATTCTGGCAGGCCCCCCACGGGCGCCCGACCAAATGGCGGTCGAGATCGGACCACCGGATCGGAAGCAATTGCCGGTTCGCGGCGATCCGATGCGCCCCGAATCCCGCCGCGTCGAGGAACTCGATCAAATCGCGCGCGCGAAAACCCGCCAATTCCATTCCGCGCGGCCAGTATTCAAACAGGATTTTCATGGGCCGCGCCGCGCCCAGCACACCCCCAAGGCCTCGCAAGGCCGGGAGTTCATACCCCTGGACATCAATCTTGATGAAATCCACCGCGCAGCCGGCCAGCTCGTCGTCACCCCGCGCGACCGGGACGGCCAGCGCGCCGTCCGGCCGGATTCGATTGTCCCCGGAATTAAAGGCCCGCGCCGACATGCGCACCGTGCCGGGCCCGGCCCCGAGCGCCACGGCATGCAGGCTGACGTTCGCCAGACGGTTGATCTCGATCAAGCGGCGGACCGCGTCCGCGAGCACCGGCATGGGCTCGAATGCGTGCACCCGGCCGGAGGGACCGACGGCGCGCGAGAGCACCGCCGTGTAGAGGCCCACGTTCGCCCCGATGTCGAGGACACAATGCCCCGGCTCAACGAGCGACTCCAGCAGACCGCGTTCGTCCGTGCCGGATATCCCGCACTTATGGAGCGCAAGATACATCGCGCGATCCAATGTCGGGGCATACAGCCGGGCGCCGAAGACCAACCAGGAGGACCGCCACAAAGGCCAGGCGTTGATCCCCTGGATCCACGCCTTCATGACGGCCTCCGGGCGACGATGATGAGGCTTCCGGAAAACTCGCGGGCCAGCGGGATCTTCTCCAGCAGGGCGCCGAACAGGCGCACCGGCGGGATCAGGGGTTTCGGGATCGCCGGGTGGAGCCAGTCAAACGGCGTGATCCGGATATCGGCGAACCCGTGCGCGCCCAGTTGGCGCGCGAGACGCCAGCGGACAAACGCCGTCTCGTCGGGCGAGTCGCCCATCCGCGCCTTCAGCCATGGGATGTTCTTCTGGGCGCAAATCTGCGGGTTCATCATGTTCGGTTCCGCGAAACTGAACCAGCCGCCAGGGGCCAGGAGCGCGAACAGTTTCGGCAGGCTCTGGTCCATCTCGAGGTGATGAAGGATGGAACTGCCGAGAACCGCATCGAAAGGTCCGTCCACCCGGCACTCCTCGAACGGTTTGGCCAGGAATCGGACCCTGTCCGCCGGCAGGCCCCGCCGACGGGCGATGACCAGCAACTCCTCGGAAATGTCCACGGCAACAATCTGCGCGCCGCTGGATGCGAAGACCTCCGTAAACAACCCCGTGCCGCAGCCGACCTCAAGGACGCGGCGCCCCGGGGCGAGGCGGGCGCCGGTCGCGATCAGCGCGGCACGGCGCCGGGCGCGGACCTGTCCGGCGGGACTTCCCCATCCCCAGATGTCCTCCGCGCCATGCGAGGCGAGCAGGCGGCCGTGCTCCCGTTCGTGTTCGAAACGCGTGCCCGGCACATCGCTCATGGCGGCACTTCCCCGGCGGGTTCATGCAGCTCCACCCGATAGGGTTCCCCGGTGGACTCGAAGCGCCCCGAGCGGACCAGGCGATAGCGGCCGGCCAGTTCCGCGCGCACGGCGCGATAGGCCGCGGGCGCATAATAGGGATGCCATTCGTCAGGGGATGTCTCCATTGCAACTCCACCCCAGATCCACCAGATGCGCCGTCCCTCCTCCGCCGCTTGCGCGACGCGCGCCGCGGCGCGCGGCCCGATATCCGCCCGCTGCAGGTCCTTCCACAACTGGAGATCGTTCCAGTAGAGCACCGGTCCATCGTAGGGGAGGACGACCTCCCGGGCCGGGCCCCGATAATAATAGTGGAAGCTCGGTCCGAGCGCCGGATTGGCCACCAGCACGACGTCGTCCGCCCGCACATCGGCCATCCAGGCCGCGGCCTCCCGCGCGTCGCTGCGCCGGCCAACCGGTTCGTCCTGCAGGAACAGCAGGGCCGCCGCCGAGCGGGAGATCGTCAACAGGGCGAGGGCCCAGAGCGCCGGACGGCAGTTTCGCGCGGCCATCACGAGCATGAGGGCCAATCCGGGTCCGTAAGCCGCGAAGGCGCGGACCGGAGTGGCGAGGCGATCCACTCGCGTGCTGCCCCAGCCGAGGACGGCGAGCGGCGCGAGGATCAGAAAGAGGATGGGAATCCAATAATGCGCGACGTCGCGGCGATCGCGTCGCGCCAGCCAGTGGAATCCCGTCACACCCCAGAGGAACGCGACCAGCAGCGCGGGCCACGCGCCCGAACCCGGGCGCAGCGCTTGCGCCCACCCGACCGGGTCGTCATCGAAATTGTAGAAGATCAGCGCCTGTGCCAGGGGGAAGAGGGAGGCCGTCCATTCCAGGGCGACGCGCGCAAAATAGCCCGGTCCCAGGAATGCGGCATCCACCGCGTCCAGGCCCGTTTCCGACCGCCCGAATCGAATGGCCTGGATCAGGCTCGGCGCGGCGGTCAGTCCCATGAGCAGTATGGGAAACAGGGCCGCCCTCCAGTTTGAGCCCGATCGGACCCCCCGCGACAGGCGCGCCCAGCCGATCCACGCCGCGAGGCCCGCCGCCAGCCCGTAATTGACGGGCTGGATGTTGCCGAAGCAGGCGGCCGCCACGGCGAAAAGGACATAGCGGATCCTGTCGGGACGCCGCAGCAGAGCCAGCGTTCGGTCCAGCATCCACACGCTGGAGAGTAGGGACAGCGCGTACGGGCGCGCATAGCCGATGGCCGTGTGCATCATGGGCGCGCCCAGCCCGACCAGCACGGCGGCAGCGGCGCCCTGCAGGGGGTCGCCGAACCAGCGGCTCGCGAAGCGGTGGAAAAGAAACAGCGCGGCGAGCAGCGCGGCGGCGCACAATCCGCGCGCGGCCATCTCGGAAGCGCCGAACAGGGCGGTCCACGCCCGGAGCGCGAGGATCCACGCATACGGATCCCAATCGGCCATGAAATGGCGGAGGAGCGCGACCCCGCGCGCGCCGGAGGTAAACACGTCGTTCGCCTCGTCGCGGAAGAATACCGGCGCATCCACATGTCGGGAAAAGAAACCGAGTTGAAGCAGCGCGGCGGCCGACAGGAGGGCGGCGGGCGCATGCCGCATCAACCGCGCCGGCGGGCGGACGGCCGGGTTGTTCGTTGGACTCCCGTCGGTCATGTGATTTGAGTGGAGGGCCCGCCCGGATGGCCGGCGCCCGGCGGCGCTATTGCGCCGACCGGTCCGCTCGGGCGAGTTGCTCCGGATCCATGTTGGCGCTGTCGGAAATCACGAACAGGGGGCGGCGCTTCACTTCCGTGTAGATATGGCCCATGTATTCACCCAGCAAACCGATTCCCAGCGACACGACGCCCAGGTTGACCAGCAACAGCACGAGCACGGTCGGGATACCCCGGGGCGGATTGTCTATGTTGAAGATGCGCGTCGCGGCGTAATAGAGCGACAGCAGGAAGGAGCCCGCGAGGACCAGCGTGCCGAACACCATGAACAGCTTCAGCGGCTTGGTCGAAAAGCTCGTGATCGCGTTCAGCGCGAACTGGAAACACCACCAGAACGGCGCCTTGCTGCGGCCCCACTGGCGGGGACGCCGGTCGTAGGCGAGTTCGCATTTCGCGTAGCCGACCCAGTGCATCAGCCCGCGCACGTAGCGCTGGCGCTCGTTGAGTTTGTTAAAGGCGTCCACCACGCGGCGGCTGACCAGGCGGAAATCGGTCGCGTTCTCGGGGATCTCGATCTCGGAGCTGGCGCGAATCAGGCGGTAGGCCCATCGGGCGGCGAGTCCGCGCAGGCGGCTGCTGTCCTGACGGTCCCGCAGGATGCCGGAGACCACGTCGAAACCCTCCTCCCACCGGGCGATGAAGTCCGGGATTCGATCGGTCGGGTCCTGCAGGTCGGAGAAGAGGTTGATGACCGCGTCGCCCTTCGCGAGCCGCAGCCCCACGGTCAGCGAGGTCTCGCCGCCGAAATTGCGGCTGAACCGCACGTATTTCCAGCGCGGGTCCTTCGCGCACAGCCCGCGCGCGATTTCCGGCGTGCGATCCGTGCTCGCGTTGTCGATGACGATCACCTCGTAGTCATAGCGCGGCAGGCGCGCCATCACCGCCGTCACCTCATCATAGGCGCGCGGCAGGTTGCCCTCCTCGTTGCGGGCGGGCATGGTGATGCTGATCAACCGGCGGGCGTCTGGCGGGCATTCCGTCATTCGTGGATCATCCGTTTGCGCTGCTCCGTCTCCTTGCACACATGCGGCGAAAAGCGCCCGGGAATGCTCGCACTTTTCAGGCCGCTGGTGAACTCGGAAAAGGCGGAAAATGCGCCGCCCTCGCGCTGGTGATCCTCGACGACCAGAATCTCGTCGTAGCGGTCGGCGAGTTGCCGCAACGCCTCCCCGGGCGGCGGCTTGATCCGGCACCACGCGTATACGTCCCGCGCATCGGTCCGCCCCCGCTCAACCACCTCGCGGGCGAGCTGGCCGACGGACAGGATCGCGCGTCGGTTTCCCGGCGCCGTATGGATCGCGGTGAGGCCGTTGTCCGCGGGCGCCGCCTCCACGTCCGCGCGCCCGAGGCGCAGATAGGCGGGCTGGTCCTCCGCGAGGATTTCATCAACGGCCAGGCAGGTGGACGCCTTGCCGAACGGCACGAACACCCGCATGCCGGGCAGCGCGCGCATGATCGCGATATCCTCGGTCGCGTGGTGCGTGGGCCCGAGCGATCCGTACATGAAGCCACCGCCGACGGCGACGACGCACACGGGCAGCTTGTGGTAGCAGACGTCGTTCCGGATCTGCTCATAGCAGCGCGCGGTGCTGAAGTTCGCGATGCTGTAGGTGAACGGGCGGTACCCCTCGCGCGCGAGCCCCGCCGCGACGGATGTCATGTTCTGCTCCGCCACGCCGGCATTCAGGAAGCGGTCCGGAAATCGTTCGATATAGGGCTCCACCACCGAAAAACCCAGATCGCCGACCACCAGGAATACCCGCTCGTCCGATTCCGCCTTCCGGATCAGGTGCTCGATAAAGGTGTTGCGCATGGGAGGGAAGGAGGTGGCGTTGGGGGTTACGCGTCCGGGGTTGAGGCTCGGGGGTAGGCGGCGGACAGCTCCGCGAGGGCGCGGTCGAGCAGTTCCTTCGTCCGGGGGGCGCGATAATGCCACTCGAGTTTGTTTTCCATGAAGGCGACGCCCTTCCCCTTCACCGTGTGGGCGACCACGCAGCGCGGCCGCCCCCCCCATGGCCGCGCGAAGGCGCCCGCGAGCGCGGCGATGTCGTGTCCATCCACCTCCACGGCCTCCCATCCGAACGCCTCGAACTTCGCCCGGATGGAACCGAGATCGAGCACATCCTTCACGTCGCCGAGCGATTGGATCTTGTTGGCGTCCACAACGGCCCAGAGGTTGTCGAGTTTGTGGTGGCCCGCGAACAGGACGGCCTCCCAGGTGGAGCCCTCGTCGAGCTCCCCATCGCTCAACACACAGAACACCCGCCACGCCGCCCGTTTGCGTTTCGCGGCCAGCGCCTGTCCGCAGGCGAGGCCAAGGCCGTGCCCCAGCGAGCCGGTAGACCACTCCACGCCGGGCACGGCGTGGCTGACGTGGTTCATCAGGCGCGAATCCGGATCGCCGTAAGTGTCCAGTTCCCCGACGGGAAAGAAACCCTTGATCGCGAGCGCGGCGTAGAGTCCCGAGCAGCAATGGCCCTTGCTCAGGACGACGCGGTCGCGGTCGGGCCATCGGGGGTCCTCGGGGCGCACGCGCAGCACCGAGCCGTACAACACGGCGATGATGTCGGCCATGGACAGCGCGCCGCCGACGTGCGAGGCGTCGGCGCGTCCGACCATGCGCAGGGTATGCCGCCGGATCGCGAAGGCGTAGTCGGCGATCCGGTCCGTCTCTTGCGCGGAATCATTCATAACTCAACACCGTGCGGCGAAAACCCTCGGCCACTCCCACGCGGGGGCGCCAGCCCAATCCCCGCAACCGCGTCGTATCCGGGCAGGCGCGATCCACCGCGGTGCGCAGATAGCCGGCCGGGTGCGCATCCCCCACCCGCTCGACGCGCAAGCCGCGTTCGGGAAACAGACCCGTCATGATCTCAGCAAGCTCCGCGATGCTGACCTCCGCCTCGTCGTTGCCCATGTTGTACGCCGTCGCGGGGTCGCCCTTCAACAGGATCATCAGGAGCGCGGCGGCGGCATCGGACAGGTAGCAGAACGTGCGGCGGTGCGCGCCGTCGCTCATCATCCGGATATTGCGGCGCTCCAGGATGTCGCGCGTGAAGTCGGCGAACACGCGCCCATCATCCAGCGCCATGCCCGGCCCGTAGGTGTGGAAAATGCGGGCCAGGGTCGCGGGCACGCCATGTTCCTTGTGCCAGGCCACGCACATCGTCTCGCCCATCCGCTTGCTCTCCGCGTAGCACGAACGCACCTCGGTGGGCTGGACGCGGCCCTCGTAGGTCTCGGGCGTCGGGATGACCGAGGGCTCGACGCGGCCGTAGATCTCCGCGCTGCTGAAGAAAAGAAAGCCCCGCGCGGCGTTCCGGCGCGCCAGCTCCAGCAGGTGATAGGTGCCGAGCACATTCGGCAGGAGAGACCCCACGGGCTGGGCGCCGTAGAATTTCGGACTGGCCCAGCTCGCGCCGTGCACGATGAAGTCGGCGGGGACGGGCTCCGCGAGCGGCGCGCAGACATCCTGGAATATGAAATGCAGGTCGGGCCGCCCCCGATAGGCGCCGAAGCGACGCCAGGCCTTGTCGGGGTTGCGCACCAGGCCGGTCACCCGCGCGCCGAGTTTCAACGTTTCGTTCGCGTAGAGAATGGCCTCCACCAGATACGCCACAACGAAACCGTACGCGCCGCTCACCAGCACGCGGGCGTCGCGGAGGCGCTCCCACGGCACGGGGTGGGCCAGGACCCGGGCCAAATCCTCCTCGATGACCGGGTGGCGCATTTCAGCCCCGCATATAGGCGCGGATATCCCGGAGGCACAGGTCGCGCGCGGCCTGGCCGGCGTGGAAATCGCGGTACCACGCGGCCACGCGGCGGGTGGTTTCATCGAAATCCCAGCGGGGCCGCCAGGCGAGTTCGCGCGCGGCCTTTTCGCACGACAGGGTCAGCAATGTGGCCTCGTGGACAGCGGACGGCTCCGGCGTGTGCTCCCACCGGCCCGCGCCCCACGCGGCGACCAGCGCCTTGACCAGGTCGTCCACGCGGCGGACGTTCGATTCCGGAGGGCCGAAGTTCCACGATCCGCGGACGCGCGCCTCGCCGCGCCAGAGTTCCGCCGCCAGCGTCAGATAGCCGGAGAGCGCCTCCAGCACATGCTGCCACGGACGGGTCGAGGCCGGGTTCCTCACCGGAATGGGCCGCCCCTCGGTGAGGGCGCGCATGGCATCCGGCACAATCCGGTCCCGGGCCCAATCCCCGCCCCCGATCACGTTCCCGGCGCGACCCGAGGCCGCGAGCGGCCGGCCCGCGACGGCGAAGAAACTGCGGCTGTACGATTGGAAGGCGATTTCCGCGGCCGCCTTGGATGCGCTGTAGGGATCATGCCCGCCCAGGGGGTCCGACTCGCGGTAGCCGCGATCCGTTTCGATGTTCTCGTAGACCTTGTCCGTGCCGACGTGCACGAGCACGCGGACGGAGGCCGTGTCGCGCGCGGCCTCCAGCACGTGGACGGTGCCCATGACGTTGATCTGGAAAGTCTCGCGCGCCTGCGTATAGGACGCCCGGACCAGCGGCTGGGCCGCCAGGTGCAGGACGATCTCGGGTTGCACCTCGGAAAAAATGCGGGCAACGGCCGCGGCGTCCTGGATATCCTGGCGATAGTCGGCGAGCCCGGCCGCCACTCCGGCCGCGTCAAAAAGAGCCGGGTCGGTCGGGGGATCCAAAGCGATGCCCGCGACCTGCGCGCCGAGCTCGCGCAGCCACAACGCGAGCCAGGATCCCTTGAAACCGGTGTGCCCGGTGACCAGCACGCGCCGCCCCGCCAGGGGCGCGAAGCGATCCGCTAACGACCGTGCCTCCATACCGGGCCTACCAGACCTTCCACGGCGCCTGGTCCCGACTCCAGAGTTCGTTCAGCAGGTTGAATTCGCGCAGGGTGTCCATGCACTGCCAGAACCCGTCGTGCTGATAGACGCCGAGCTGGCCGTCCTTGACCATTTTCGGCATGACTTCCTGTTCCAGATTCAGGTCGTCGCCGGGCCGGAAATATCGGAGCGCGGCGGACGTCTTGAACACCATGAAGCCGCCATTGATGGTCCCGCCCGTCGTATTCGGCTTCTCGTGGAAATGCTTCACGAGTCCGCCCTCGCAGTCAATTTCACCGAAGCGGCCGGCCGGCCGGACTCCGCTCAACATGCCCGCGCGGCCCGAACGCTCGTGGGCATCCAGCAGCGCGCGGATGTTCAGATCGGCGACCCCATCTCCATAGGTCATGCAGAACCGGTCGGTGCCTTCCAGGTATTTCCGGGCATGCCAGATGCGGGCCCCCGTCTGGGAAGCCTCCCCCGTCTCGGCCAGCGTGATGTTCCAGCCGGCTTCCGGCGTATCGCCGTGGAACTGGACGCCGCCCGGTTTCCCCAATTCCAGGGTGATGTCCGACGTCACCGCCCGGTAATTCAGGAAGAACTCCTTGATGGACCAGCCCTTATAGCCCAGGCACAGCACGAAGTCCTTTATCCCGTGGTGCGCGTAAAGCTTCATGATGTGCCACAGGATCGGTTTCCCACCGATCGGCAGCATCGGCTTGGGCACCGCCTCGGACACGTCGCGGATCCGGGTTCCCTGCCCGCCGCACAGGATGACCGCTTTTATCATAGTCCCCTCATCTTGCGCGTGATCGTATCGGCTGACCCCGGGATCAGCAACCCTCGAATTGACTCTGCCGCGCCGGGGGGCGACCGAACCGGGCCGTTTTCCGCCCGCCTGGGAGTGGACAAGGGACGTGCGCCGGTGTCTAGTATGGCGGGGAAAAGCTCGTGTTGCGAATTCGCGTCATAGCCTTGTGCCTGCTGCTCTTCAACGCGGCGGGCGCTGCGTCGCCGGCCGCGACGAGGACGTGGGAGTCGTTGGACGGCTGCTCGATTGTGCCCGGCCCGTACAACGATGGGGACAGCTTCCGCGTGCGGCACGGCGACAAGGAGTTCATCTTCCGTCTCTATTTCGTTGACGCGCCGGAGGAGGATTCCTCGTTTCCCCAGCGAATTGACGAGCAGTGCGCCTATTTCGGGATCGCGCGCGGCGAGGTGACCGATACCGGACGCGCGGCGCGCGATTTCGTCCTCGAACTTCTTTCCAAGCCCTTCCTCGTCCAGACCCGCTGGCACAGCGCGCAGGGGCGCAGCCGGATCCCGCGGTATTACGCCTTCGTCCGCGCGGGCGACACCGACGTCGGCGCCGAGCTGGTGTCGCGCGGCCTCGCCAGGGTCCACGGCGTGCGCGCGACCACGCCGGATGGCGTTCCGGCCAATGAGTACAGGGCGCGGCTGCTGAAAACCGAGGACGACGCCCGGCTCGCGAACGCCGGCGCGTGGGCCCTGTCGAAACCGCTCCCCGATCCCGCGCGACCCGCGAAACGGTCGGCGGACGCCCAGGTGATCGTCGCGCCGCGCGTCGTCGCGGCGTATTCAACCCAGTTGCCGCGCCGGCGTCTTGCCGATATCCCCCGCGAAACGGCGGTCCGCGTCGTCGAGGAATTTTCCGATGGATGGATTCACGCGGACTACACGGACGCGAACGGCGAGGAGCAGGACGTGTATTGCCTGCGATGGGATCTCAGCATGCCGGAATTCACCGCGCCGGGCGCGCACCAGCGGGTGGAGGCCCCGGACGGATCACGGGCGCCACGGGGCGACGTCCTGGAGCGGTGAGAGACGCTCGATCAGTTCGGGCATGTCCAGTTCGGTCTGGACACCGGTCGCGAGTTCCTTGAGAAGAAAAGTCCCCTTCTCCATCTCCACATCGCCCCGCACAATCACCCAGGCCGCGGCCGCCCGGTCGGCCGCTCGAAACTGGGCCTTCAGGCTGCGGGCGTCCATGCACATCTGGGCCGGAATCCCGCGCCAGCGCAGGCTCTGCAGCAGACGGAATCCCTCCTCGCGGGCGCGGTCGCCCTGCGCCACAAGCCAGACCATCGGCTTGCGCGCTTCCGGTTCCGCTCCCCGCTCGGCCGCGAGGGCCGCGACCGCGCGCTCGAGCCCGACGGCGAATCCGACCCCCTCGACGTCGCGCGACCCGAACGCAAGGGCGTATCGCCCCCCGCCCGCGATCGCATCCTGGGCGCCGAGGGAGGGGTGCGTGATTTCCCAGACCGTGTGCAGGTAATAATCCAAACCCCGCACCAGTCCGGGATGGACCCGCACCGGGATCTCGAACAAGGCCAGCAGGCGCAGCACCTCGTCGAGGTAGGCGCGGGCCGCCGGCGACATGAGATCGGTGAGCGGAGGCAACCGCGCCAGGATGGCCCGGCAATCGGGATTCTTGCAGTCCAGCACACGCAGCACGTTCGCCTCGAGCCGGCGGACGCAATCGGCGCAGAGAGCGCCCCGGTGCGGTTCGAGCAGCGCGCGCAGTTGCGTCTGCACGGCCGCCCGGTCGTCCGGCAGCCCGCGCGTGTTCACCTGGATCTCAAATCGCTCCAGGCCCCACGCCTTGAGCAGGTGCGCGTGCATGGCGATGCACTCGGCGTCGGACGCCGGGTTCGCGGCGCCGATCGCCTCGACGCCGAGTTGGTGGAACTGCCGCCGGCGACCGGCTT
Source organism: uncultured Verrucomicrobiota bacterium (assembly GCA_964388845.1). Lineage (GTDB taxonomy): Bacteria > Verrucomicrobiota > Kiritimatiellia > CAIVKH01 > CAIVKH01 > JAMLJG01. Next base: position 8,444 of record CAYMCD010000029.1, on the reverse strand, counting down.
GCGGCCGCTCGCACCGGAACATAGGCCCGCAGTAAAAGAGCCGGGCGTCCTGGGCCTCCTGCCCCCGCGCGGCCACATACCGCATGACGCCGGCGGTGCCCTCGGGCCGCAACGCGACCTTGCGGCCGCCGCGATCCTCAAACTGGTACATTTCCTTCTGGACCACATCCGTCTCGCCGCCCAGCGAACGGATGAACAGTTCGGCGCGCTCCAGGACCGGGGTGCGGATTTCCGAATACCCGTAGAGGCGCAACAAGCGACGGGCCCCGGCCTCCAGGTGCTGCCAGCGCGCCACCTCGGGCGCGGCAATATCCGTCATGCCTTGCAGGGGCTGAAAATCGTCGGCGGACATTCGGGCGCGCAGGCGGGGACGGGCTCAATCGCCCGTGATCAACTGCTTCATGATTTTGCCGGGCTTAAATTTGACGACCTTCCGTTCGGGGATCGTCACGACCATCTCCGGCTTGTTGGGATTCCGGCCGATCCGCTGCTTGCGCGTCCGCACCTCAAACACGCCGAAATTACGGAACTCGATGGACTCCCCCTTCGCGAGCGACTCCACGATGTAGTCCAGCGTCTTCTGGATGACCTTGTAGACGTCCTGCTGGATCAGGCCGGTCTCCTCGGAAATGCGGACCACGAGATCCCGCTTCGTCAAATTCTTGCTGTTGGTTTCAACCATGGGGTCCCCCTGTAAGTGCAGGTTAGCGCGACACTTAACAGCCTTGCTTTGACGCCATACTAGACCCCTTCGCTTGGCGGTCAAGGGGATAAACGGTCAGGACATTCCCCGGTTTTCGTTTACCCCCACCGGCCTTGCGCCGGTGGAGTCCCGCCGAGGCAGCGCAAAGGCGGATGGAGCAATAATTCCCGGCACCGGGGCTCGAGGCCATCCCCGCGCGACCCGGCGCATCCGTGCGGCGGTTCAACGGACCACGCGGTGGATGTAGGCGCAAATGGCGGAGATGGGCAGGCAGATAAAGGCCAGACTCTTGTTGAACAACACGAAGTTCGCCAGCTCGCTCGCCGTCTTGCTGTCAATCTTGCTCTGCGCGGGAAACCAGCCGTCCTTCGCGCCCCACAGGCCCAGGATCAGCAACCCGGCGGACCAGTAGAAAAAGGTCTGCGTGCCCTCCACTTTGTAGCGCTTGGACATGATGACGTCGTCCCCGATTACCCCGCGCGCACCGTAGCCCACGCCTCATCAAGCAGGTGCCGTATGCGTTCGGCCGCCTGTGCCACCGGCACCAGTTCCGCCTGGCCGCTCTTCCTCATTTTAACCTCGATCGCGCCTTTCGCAAGCGAACGATCGCCCACGCAGAACCGAATGGGCGCGCCGACGAAGTCGGCGTCCTTGAATTTGACCCCGGCCCGCTCGTCGCGATCGTCAATCAGGACATCCAGGCCCGACCCGGCCAATTCGGCGGCGAGGGTCTCGACGCACTCCACGCTGGGCGCATGTTGCGCGTTGATGGCCATGCCGTGCACCTCCATGGGCGCGACGGAAACGGGCCACACGATCCCGTTGGCGTCCCAGGACTGCTCGATCACCGACTGGAGCGTGCGCGTCACGCCGATGCCGTAGCAGCCCATGATGCAGGGCCGCTGCTGCCCGTCCGCGTCGAGGAAGAGCGCCCCGAGGGCCTCGCTGTACTTCGACCCGAGTTTGAACACATGGCCCACTTCGATCGCGCGCCGGATGAGGAGCGGCTCGCCGCCTTCGACGCTCAATTCGCCCGCGCGCACGGTGCGCAGGTCGTGCCAGCGCACCGCGGACAGGTCGCGCCCCGCATCCACCGCGCGCAGGTGGAATCCATCCCGATTGGCCCCGGTCACCATCCCGCGGGCCTCGCGCAGCGTGGGGTCCGCCAGGACCGTGAGATGTCCGACGCCGACCGCGCCGAGGCTGCCCGGATGCGCGCCAAGCGCCGCATGGCATTCCTCCGCCGTGGCCGGGCGGAACGTCCAGCTGCCCGCGGCCGCGGCAAACTTCGCCTCGTTGAGCTGGTCGTCGCCGCGCAGGAGGGCGAGGACGGGCTTGCTCTCCGCCATGTACACGAGGGTCTTGATCTGCTGGTGCGCCGGCACGCCGTACGGCGGACGGGCGAGGTCCTCGATCGTCGTGACGCCGGGCGTGGCGAAGGCCTCCGGCGCGGCACCCGTGGAGACCGCGGGGGTGGGCGTCGCCGGCCCGCGGCTCACGGCCTTCTCGATGTTCGCCGCGTAGCCGCCGCTCGCGGTATAGGCGACCTCGTTCTCGCCGGTTTCGGAGGGGACCATGAATTCGTGCGAGAATTTTCCGCCCATGACGCCGGTATCGGCCTCGACCACGATGGTGTCCAGGCCGCAGCGCCGGAAGATGCGCGTATAGGCGTCGTACATCCTCCGGTAGCTCGCCCCGGCCGCCTCGTCGGTGGCGTCGAAGCTGTAGGCGTCCTTCATGATGAATTCCTTGGCGCGCATCAGCCCGAAACGCGGCCGGATTTCGTCGCGGAACTTCACCTGGATCTGGTAGAAATTGCGCGGCAGTTGCCGGTAGGAGTTGATCTCGCTTGCCACCAGCGAGGTGATGACCTCCTCATGCGTGGGGCCGAGCACCCAGTCCCGCCCGGCGCGGTCCTTCACCTTGAAGAGCACCGCGGCGGCGGCCTTGAGGCGGCCGCTCTTCTCCCAGATCTCGGGCGGCTGGAGCGCCGGCATCAGCACCTCCAGCGCGCCGGCGCGGTCCATCTCCTCCCGCACGATGCGCTCGACCTTGCGGAGGGCCCGGAGACCCATCGGGAGAAACGTGTAGAGCCCCGCGCCCAGCTTGCGGATGAGCCCGGCGCGCAGCATCCACCGGTGGCTCGGGATTTCCGCCTCGCCCGGCGTTTCGCGCAGGGTGGGAATAAGTTGTTGGGACCAGCGATGGATCATGGGATTCCGTTTCCGTTCCGTGTGGGACTGCGATTGATAGCGGGTGCCGCCCCGAAGGGCAAGCCATCCGGGCGCCGCCTACTCCGGTTCCTCCGCGGCCCCGGGCCGGCGGGACAGCGCGCAGAGCCCCCGCGCGGAGGCCGCCGCGAAGTCGGCGAATTCCCACGCGGGTCCCTCGGGCAGCTCGGCCCGCATGCGCGCCAGCGCCTCCGCGGGCCGCAGGCCCTGGCGATAGAACAGCGCGAAGGCCCGCTTGACCTGCAGCCGCTGGTCCGGCGTGAATCCCGCCCGGCGCAATCCCACCACGTTCAACCCCACCACCTCGTTGTAGGCCCCCGTGAAGGTCGTGCAGAACGGCGGCACGTCGCGCGAGATGGCGGAGCCCCCGCCGAGCATCGCCAGGCGGCCGACACGGCAGAATTGGTGGATTATCGCGTTGCCGCTGATGAAGGCACCGTCCTCGACCTCGACATATCCGGCCAGCAGCGCGCCGTTCGCGACGATCGCGCGGCGACCGAGCCGTACATTGTGGGCCAGATGGCTGTTGGCCATCAGAAAACAGCCGGCGCCGACCCGCGTCACGGTGTCGGGCTTCGTCCCCCGGTGAATCGTGACCCCTTCGCGGATGATCGCGCCCTCCCCGATTTCAACCCACGACGGGGCGTCGCGGAAGGCCAGGTCCTGGGGCGTATCGCCGATCACCGCGTGGGCGTGGATGGCGCACGCCGCGCCGATGCGGGTGTGCGACACCACCACCGCGTGCGGGCCGACGACCGCGTCCGCCGCGATCGAGACCTCGGGCCCGATCACGGCATACGGGCCGATTCGGGCGGACGGATCGAGGCGGGCGCCCGGGTCAACAAGGGCTGTGGGATGAACGGCCATGGCGTCACTCGCGAAACGCTACCAAGCCGCTTTCGCGGAGGGAAAGATAATCGTGCGAACGCCCCTCTTCGGCGCGCCCCATGATGATGTGGTCCAGCACCTCGATATCCATGATCCGGCCCGCTTCGACCAGTTGCCGCGTGATCCGGATGTCCTCGGGGGACGGCTGCGGATCGCCGGAAGGATGGTTGTGGACGAGGACCAGCGCGGCGCTGCCGGTGCGGACCGCCTCCTTGAAGACCTCGCGCGGGTGCACAAGGCTCGCGTCGAGTATGCCCTTTGTGATCCGCAGCGGCGGTCGGCGCAGCCGGTATTTCCGATCCAGCAGCAGGACCCAGAAACATTCCACATCGCTGGCCAGCGTCTCGTGGCGCAGCAGCCGGGCCGCGTCTTCCGGCGTCCGCACGGGCGCCGGCGCCGCGTCGCCGCGCGCGGCCAGCCGCCGGGCCAGCTCGAGCGACGCCTTGACCACCTGGGCGCGCACCCGCCCCATCCCCTTGATCGCGGCCAGGTCGGAGGCGGACACCGCGGCCAGCGCGCCGAGCGAGCCGTATTCGTTGAGCATCCCGTCAGCGAGGTCCGTCACGCTCCGGCCCTTCACCCCGCTGCGAAGGATCAGGGCGAGCAGCTGCTTGTCCGTCATGTGCTCCGGTCCCACCCGGTCGAACACCTCGCGCGGGCGCTCGGCCTCGGGCACGTCGCGCATCGGCCGCGAAAAGGCGTAGTGCTGCTCGCGCAGCACCAGGGGATCCTGCTTTTCGTCGCTCACGGCGGTCCTTCGGCTTTGATTTCGTACGCGGCGCAGCGCCCCCACAGGCGTGGCGGAAACGCGCCGTCCAGTATGGCCCGGTCGCCCTCGTAGTCCGAGCGAAAAAGCGTAGCGCCACTGCGGATGGCCGACAGCAGGCGCGCCTCCGACATCGGGATCGCGACCCGCGCGCGGGTCGCGCGGTCGCGCAGTCGGTCCGAGATCGCATCGCACAGGGCATCGAGCCCCGAGCCGCGCAGCGCCGACACCTCCACCGCCGGGCGGCGCGCGGCCGACAGCGCGCGGGCCCGGGCCCGCGCCTCCGGCTGGTCCATCTTGTTCATCGCATACAGGACCGGTTTGTCCTGCACGCCCAGCTCGCGCAACACGGTGTCCACGGCAGCCAGTTGCTCCTCCACCTGCGGGTGCGCGGCGTCCACCACGTGCACCAGCAGATCGGCCTGAGTCACCTCCTCCAACGTCGCCTTGAAACTCTCCACCAGCCCGTGCGGCAGTTTGCGGATGAATCCCACCGTGTCGGTTAGCAGGACCTGCTGGTGATTCGGCAGCCGCAGCCGGCGGGTCGTGGGATCCAGCGTGGCGAACAGCGCGTCGTCCGCGACGACCGCCGCGCCGGTGAGGCTGTTGAGCAGCGTGGATTTCCCTGCGTTCGTGTAGCCGACGAGGGAGACCAGCCCCCACCCGTGCCGCCGGCGCCCGCGCCGCTGCTCGGCGCGGTGGCGGCGCACCGATTGGAGACTTCCGCGGAACCGGTCAATGCGTTCCAGGATGCGGCGGCGGTCGAGCTCCAACTGCTTTTCGCCGGGCCCGTGCATGCCCATGCCGCCCTTCTGCCGCTCCAGATGCGTCCACATGCGCCGCAGGCGCGGCAGCAGATATTCGAGCTGCGCCAGCTCGACCTGCATCCGCCCCTCGCGCGTCCGCGCATGCTGGGCGAAGATGTGCAGGATCACCTGGGTGCGGTCAATGACCTTCGCGCCGATGAGGTCCTCAAGGTTGCGCCCCTGCGCGGGGCTCAGGTCGTCGTCAAACACGACGGTGGCGATGGACTCCGCCCGGACACGATCCGCGATTTCCCGCGCCTTGCCGGGACCGACGTAATACGCCGGATGGATGCGCCCAACCCGGCACAGCAGGCTTCCGTCCACCCGCGCGCCGGCGGTCCTGCACAGGCGGCCCAGTTCCTCCAGGTGCTCCCGCACCTCCCATTCGCGCGCGCGGGACTGCTGGACGCCGATGAGCAGCGCCGTTTCCGGAGGCGGTTCAGAACGATAAGGCGGTCGGTCCATCCTCTTCCCACTGGCGGGCGACGCGTTCCGCGAGTCGCTCGCAGGTTTCGTCCGCGTTGACCCGGATCCACGATACCGGAAGCTGACGGCGGAACCACGTCATTTGTCGCCGGGCCAGTTGCCACGTCCGCGCCGCCGCCCGCTCGATGGCCTGCTCGATCGTCAGCCGGCCTTCCAATACCGCGAAGGCCTCCGCGTAGCCGATCGCCTGGGCCGCGGTCGGGGACAGGGCCCGGCCCCCTTCGCGAAGTCGCCCGGCCTCCTCCAGCAGACCGCCCTCGAACATCCGGCGCGCGCGCAGGGCGACCCGCGCGCGCAGGACTTCCGCGTCCACCTGCAACCCCGTCAGGCGCACGGGCAGCGGCGCGCGCCACGCGCGGGACGCGCCGCGTCCCGCCTCCGCCCGCTCCAGCGCCCGGATCAGGCGGCGCGGATTCCGCGGATCGGACAGCGCGCGAAGCGCCTCCGCATCGAGTCGTTCGAGCGCGGCCCGCAGCCCGGCCAAACCTTCCTCCCGCTCGACGCGCTCCCAATGCGCCCGCCGGGCCGGATCCGCGGGCGCCGCGTCATCCAGGCCGCGCAGCAGCGCCGACACATACAGGCCGCTTCCGCCCGCCACGATCACCGGCTGGTTTCGGCGCGACGCCTCGGCCAGCGCCATCCGCGCCTGCGCCAGATACGCGCCCGCGCTGAAGGAGTCGGCGGGCTCGGCCAGGTCAATACCCCGGTGGCACACGGCGGCGCGCAGGGCGGCGTCGGGTTTCGCCGTGCCGATGTCCATGCCGCGATAGACCGCCATCGCGTCGGCGCTCAACACGAGCGCGCCGCGCCGGCCGGCGAGCAGATGCGCGACCTCCGATTTTCCCGCGGCGGTCGGGCCCACGAGGAACCAGGCCGGGCACGCGCGCGAACCGGGCGCGCCGTCCGCCCCGGCGGCGTCAGCGGCCGTCCGGTTTTGCGTCGCGTTCCTCACGGCGGTCATTGAGCGGGTGATGGGCGATCCAGAAGGCGGAAATGATGTAGATGCCGACCCCGGAACAAATGGCGGCATCCGCGATATTGAAGGCCGGCCAGTGCCAGCCCCGGTAGTAAAAATCGAAAAAATCGGTCACCCAACCCAGCCGGACGCGGTCGTGGAGATTGCCGACAATGCCGCCGACCATCAGGCCGAGGGCGAGCCGGTGCTCCCATGTATCGCCCAGGAAGGAGCGCCGGAAGAGCACCATGACCAGCAGCATCACGATGGAAAGGATCGTGAGCGACGTGTTCTGCCCGCCGAGAATCCCCCACGCCGCGCCGGTGTTCCGGACATAGGTGAGATTGAAGAAGCCCTCAAGGACGGTCCGGGATTCGCCGAGCGCAAAGGACGCTCGAACCACGGCCTTGGTCCACTGGTCGGAAACGGCGATCAGGATGGCGACCAGAAGCGGCAGCAGGGCGGATGAACGCGGGGCGTTCAGGTCTGCGCCTCAAGCGTCTGGATGCTGGTGCGGCGGAACGGACGGAACCGCGGTTTGCCGCGCTCGATCTCCGTCTGCGCGGACACGCAGTACCTCGCGAACGGCAGCACCTTCAAACGCTCGAATTCGATCGGCTGGCCGGTGGATTCGCAGATGCCGAACGTGCCGGCGTCCATGCGGCGGATCGCCTCATCAATCTCGTACAACACGTCCTGCTCGCCGCTGAGCAGGTTGGCGGCGAATTCGCGGTCGAAGTTGTCCGTGCCCTGATCCGCCATGTGGAAGCTGTAGCTGGACAGATCCCCGGAGGAATCGCGCTGCGAGCGATTCAGGTTGTCGCGGGACAGGAACGAGATTTCATCAATCACGCGGTCGCGCAGTTTCAACAGGAGGTCCTTGAACATCGCCAGGTCCCGGGCGGTCAGGCGCTTGGTCATCGCCATCGCGCCCCTCGGCGCGGGCGGCGGGCGGACGGGCATGAAGGGGCGGTGCGGCTGCTTCCGGGACTGCTGCGGCGCGGGCTTGGACGCCGGCTTCGGTTGCGATGACGGTTTCGACTTCGCGGCCGGCTTCTGCCTGGCGGGCGCCTTTTGCGCGGGCTTGGCGGCCTTCGCGGCGGCCTTTTTCGCGTGCTTCTTCGGGGCGGCCTTCGCCGGTTTCTTCTTGTTCGCCATGGTTCAGTCCTCGCTCGTCCCTATCGTCCCTTCCCAGCAAAATGAGGGCGCTACGTACACAATCCCACGCGGGGGTGTCAACAGCGAAGCGCGGGGGACTCCCCGGTTCGCGAGGTGCCTTTCCCGAGGACGGGGCCTCCGCAGCCCATTATCCGCCAGATTTGCTTCGAGAGCTATCGTTCTTTCCAGTTGATGTTGGAGCCGCGACGACCACGTCGCGCTTGGGCAGACGCCCGGCGAGATCGCCGGGTCTCCATGTCCAGGATTATATGTTGGAGCCGCGACGACCACGTCGCGCTTGGGCAGACGCCCGGCGGGGTCGCCGGGTCTCCATGTCCAGGATTATATGTTGGAGCCGCGACGACCACGTCGCGCTTGGGCAGACGCCCGGCGAGATCGCCGGGTCTCCATGTCCAGGATTATATGTTGGAGCCGCGACGACCACGTCGCG
>CAYMCD010000028.1:0-30342 GCA_964388845.1 uncultured Verrucomicrobiota bacterium | reverse complement strand
CAACCCCTCAGCCCTCCCCGATGCCGCCTGATGCAGAAATCAGTCATGCACCCCGGGGACGGGGTGGGACTTTCTCCGATTTTTCCGTCCTCCCACCGGCCTTGCGCCGCTACAACTCGAGAAAATTCTTGAGGATGCGCTTGCCGTCCCGCGTGAGGATGGATTCGGGGTGGAACTGGACGCCGTGGATCGGCAGGGTGCGGTGCCGCAGACCCATGATCTCGCCCTCCGCCGTTTCGGCGGTGATCGCCAGCTCCGCCGGCAGCGTGGCGCGCTCAACCAGCAGCGAGTGGTAGCGGATCGCATCGAAGGGGCTCGGCATGTCGCGCAGCACCGATTCGCCGCCGTGCAGGATCGGCGAGGTCTTTCCGTGCATCAACCGGTCGGCGCGCACCACGCGGCCGCCGAAGACCTGTCCGATGCACTGGTGGCCGAGGCACACGCCGAACACCGGCATCGCGCGGCCGAACCGCGCGATGACGTCGCACGACACGCCCGCCTCCGCCGGGGAACAGGGGCCCGGGCTCACCACGATCCGTTCCGGGCGCAGGGCCTCGATGGCCGCGAGCGACACCTCGTCGTTGCGCACGATCTTCAGCTCCGCGCCGAGTTCCCCGAAATACTGCACGAGGTTGAAGGTGAACGAGTCGTAGTTGTCTATGACGAGGATCATGCCGCGCCCCCTTTCGCGCGGGCGGCCGCGAAGCAGTTCGACAGGGCCAGCGCGACCAGCATGCCGCGCGCCTTGTTGCAGGTTTCCTCGTATTCCCGGTCCGGGTCCGAGTCCGCGACGATGCCCGCCCCGGCCTGGACGTGGGCCTTGCGTCCGTCGAGCAGCGCGGTGCGGATGGTGATGCAGGAATCGAGATTGCCGGAAAAACCGAAATAGCCGATCGCCCCGGCATAGGGGCCGCGCCGGTCCGGCTCGAGCGCGCCGATGATCTCCATCGCGCGGATTTTCGGCGCGCCGCTGACGGTGCCCGCCGGGAAGGTCGCGCGCAGCAGGTCGTATGCATCGCGCCCCGGCGCCAGCGCGCCGACCACGTCGGACACGATGTGCATCACATGGCTGTAGCGCTCGATCACCATCAGCTCAGGCGTCCGCACCGTGCCGTACGCGCAGACCCGCCCGAGGTCGTTCCGCCCCAGGTCCACCAGCATGATGTGCTCGGCGCGCTCCTTCGGGTCGGCCAGCAGTTCGTCCGCCAGCGCGGCGTCCCGGGCCGGGTCGTCCGAGCGGGGGCGCGTGCCCGCGATGGGCCGCACCTCGACGCGGCCGTCCTCGCCGCGCACGTGAATTTCCGGCGACGAGCCGACCACCGCCCGCCCGCCGAACTCGAGGCAGTACAGGTAGGGCGACGGGTTCACGCAGCGGATCGCCCGGTACACGTCGAGCGGGTCGCCGCTGTAGTCCACCTCAAAGCGCTGGGAGAGCACCACCTGGATGATGTCGCCCGCGCGGATGTACTCCTTGGCCTTCCGCACGGCGTCGCCGAACGCCTCGCGCGTGAGGTTCGACCGCGCCGGCGGGGGTTCCGGGCGGGCCGCCACGTCCACGAGCTGGTGCGGCAGCGGCGCGGCCAGCGCCGCGCACAGCGCGTCGAGCTGCCGGACCGCCGCGTCGTACGCGGCGGAGGCGCCGCCGCCGGTATGCACGTTGGCCACCACCTTGAGGGTGTGGCGGGTGTGATCGAAGATCAACAGCGTGTCCGTGACGGCCATCAGGATGTCGGGCCAATCCAGCACGGCGCGTTCCGCCAGGCCGACCCGCGGCTCGAAGCGCGCGATGGCGTCGTACCCGATATAGCCCACGGCGCCGCCGTAGAAGCGCGGCAACGCCGGATCGGGCACGGGGCGGAATTCCGCCATGTGCGCGCGCAGCACGGCGAGCGGATCGGCGGCTTCCGTGCGCTCGACGCGGCCGTCCGCGTGCGCGATCTCGCACTGCGCGCCCCGGCTGGTGAAGACGGCGCGCGGCCCGCCGCCGATGAACGAATAGCGCGCGATGTGCTCCCCGCCCTCGACGCTTTCGAGCAGGAAGGTGTGCGCCGGCCCGCCGCGCGGCGCCAGGAAGCGCCGCATCTTTTCGTACGCCGCGACCGGCGTCTCCTGATCCGCCAGCAGCTCGCGCCACACGGGCACCAGGTTGCCGCGTTTCGCCTTCTCGAGGAACGTCGCCTTGTCAGGTGAGCAGTGCATATTCGGTGTTCGGTAGTCAGTAGTCAGTGTTCAGCGGTCAGTGTTCGGTAATCGGTGACTGGCCACCGGTCACTGAACACGGGTCACTGATTACTTCCGCATCAAGGGTCCAAATTTTCCAGCTTCAGCGTTTCGAAAGCGATGCGGCGATAGTAGCAGTTCCGCGGCCGGCCCGCCCGGTTTTGGGTGTGGCAGATGTTGCCGCGGCGCGGGCGCACGAGGTAGAGCAGCGAATTCTGTTCGCAGTTCACGCGGGCCTCGACGAGATCGAACGTTTCGCCGGACGTCATGCCCTTCTCCCACAGTTCGTTGCGCGACGTGCTCCACAGCACGAGCGAGCGCGTCTCCAGCGATTTGCGGAACGCGCGTTCGTTCGTGTACGCCAACAGGATCACCTCGCGCGTATCCGCGTGCTGGATCGCGACGGGAATGATGCCCTTCGACTGGCCCACCGCCTTCTCCAGCTTGTTGAAATCCAGCCGCAGCTCGCCGCCCTCCTCCAGCTCCTTGCTCATCCCATCCCTCTTCCTTTCTTTTCCTTCCGCATTCCCCTACTCCCGCACCGTCACGCCCCGCGCCTTCATGAACTGCTTCGCCTGCGCGATCGTGAATTCGCCGAAATGAAAAATGGACGCCGCGAGCACGGCATCCGCCTTCCCCTCCGTCACCGCCTCGACGAGGTGCTGCAAGGCGCCCGCGCCGCCGGAGGCGATGACCGGCACGTTCACCGCTTCCGACACCGCGCGGGTCAGTTCGAGGTCGTAGCCGTTCTTCGTGCCGTCCGCGTCCATGCTTGTCAGCAGGATTTCCCCCGCCCCGCGGCGCGCGCCGTCCACCGCCCACTTCACCGCGTCGAGGCCCGCGGGTTTCCGCCCGCCGTGCGTGAACACCTCCCATCCCGATCCGTCCGCGCGGCGCCGCGCGTCAATCGCGAGCACGATGCACTGGCCGCCGAACTGCTCCGCGCCCTCGCGGATCAGGTCCGGGTTGTTCACCGCCGCCGTGTTGACCGACACCTTGTCGGCTCCGGCCAGCAGCATGCGCCGGATGTCGGCGGCCGCGCGGATCCCGCCGCCGACCGTCAGCGGCATGAAGACCTGGGCCGCGACCGCCCGAACCACGTCCTCAATCGTGGCCCGCGCCTCGTGCGAGGCCGTGATGTCGAGGAAGGTCAGTTCGTCGGCGCCCTGCGCCTCATAGGCCCGTGCGGCGGCGACCGGGTCCCCGGCGTCGCGCAGTTCCACGAACTTGATCCCTTTGACAACGCGGCCGCCCGCGATATCCAGGCACGGTATGATTCGTTTTGCCAGCATCTTCGTCCGCCGCCCGCCTCGTCGCCGCCCGGCTTCGTCCCGAATCGCGGAACGTCGCTGCGGTCGTTTGCGCCGACGATGCCGGCACAAACAAAAAAACCCCGGTTTTCAAAACCGGGGCTGCAACCGACAACACCACTCCGTCAGGTCCGGTTGGAACCCCGCGCGTCCGTGTGGTGATGCCGCCATGCAACCTTCATGCGGGTACATGAAACCATTCCGGAACGGTTGACAAGGGATTTTTCCCGGGACGTTCCCCGGTATACCGGCCGCCCCCACCGGCCTTGCGCCGGCTGCGTCCCGCCGCGGAGGCGGCTCGGAAATATATTTCCGCGGGGCGGGCGGAATTGTACGTTGGTCGGGTTGAACCGGAACAGGAGCGGATTGGATCGCATGAGACCAAAACAGGAAATCATCGGGCTGGTGGGGCTGGGCTACGTCGGGCTCCCGCTGGCGGTGGCGTTCAGCAAGCGATACGAGGTGGTCGGTTTCGACGCCAAGCCGGCCCGGATCGCCGAACTCAGGGCGGGCCGCGACCACACGGGCGAGACGCGCCCCTCCGACCTGCGCGGACGAAACCTGCGCTTCACCGGCGACCCGCGGGATCTGGCGCGCTGCACCTTCGTGGTCGTCGCGGTGCCGACGCCGGTGAACGCGGCGAAGGAACCGGACCTGGAGCCGCTCGAGAAATCCTCCGCCACGGTCGGGCGCATCCTGAAGCGCGGCATGATGGTGGTGTATGAAAGCACCGTCTATCCCGGCGTGACGGAGGACGTCTGCCTGCCGATCCTCGAACGCGAATCCGGGCTGAAGCTCGGTGATTTCCAGCTCGGTTACTCGCCCGAACGCGTGAATCCGGGCGACCGGAAGCACACGGTGACGACCATCGTGAAGGTCGTCAGCGGGCACGACGCGAAGGCGCTGGACCGGTGCGCGGCGGTGTATGGGTCCATCATCAAGGCCGGGATCCACCGCGCGGCGAACATCAAGACGGCGGAGGCGGCCAAGGTGATCGAGAACGTGCAGCGCGACCTGAACATCGCGCTGATGAACGAGCTGTCGAAGATTTTTGCCCGGATCGGCATCCACACGCGCGACGTGATCGCGGCCTCGGCGACCAAGTGGAATTTCCACAAGTACCATCCGGGGCTCGTCGGCGGGCACTGCATCGGGGTGGACCCCTACTACCTCACGCACCGCGCGCTGACGCTGGGGTACCATCCCGAGGTGATTCTCGCGGGCCGGCGCATCAACGACACGATGGGCGCGTATGTCGGCGAGCTGGCCGTCCGCGAGATGGTGGCGGCGGGCCGGCTGCCGAAGAACGCGAACATCTGGGTGCTGGGGATGACGTTCAAGGAAAACGTGCCCGATTTCCGCAACACCCGCGCGGAGGACGTGGTGGCGTATCTGAAGGGGTTCGGGTGCCGCGTGACCACGTGGGAGCCGATGGGCACGCCGGACCAGATCCGGAGACACTTCAACCTGGAGACGACCCTGCCCCGGCAGGCGCGCGATCTCGACGCGATCGTGCTCATCAACGGCCACGACGCCTTCCGCGCCCTGACGCCGGCTGGCCTGCGCAAGAAATGCCGCACGCCGGTGCTGGTGGATGTGAAGTCTTTCTTCGACCGGACGGAGGCCCTCCGGTGCGGCTTCCGCTACATCAGTCTGTGAAACGGGTCATCTGCCTTCAACACGTGCCGTTCGAGGGGCCGGGCACCTTCGCATCCCTGCTCGCGTCGCACGGCTGCCGGGTCGAATCGCGGCTGGTCCCGCGCGACGGGCTGCCGGACCAGCCGGCGGACGCCCTGCTGGTGATGGGCGGGCCCATGTCGGTCAACGACCCGCTGGATTGGCTGCAAGCCGAACGGGAATTCATTCGCGAGTCGGTGCATCGGGGCGCGCCCTATCTGGGCATCTGCCTGGGCAGCCAGCTGCTGGCCGCCGCGATGGGCGGCGCCGTGGGGCCCGGGCCCGCGCCTGAAATCGGGCTAACGCCCATCCGCCTGACCCCCGAGGCGGCCGGCGACCCGCTCTTTCGCCGCTGGCCGAGGAACCCGTCGGTCCTGGAGTGGCACGGCGAGGGGATCGTTCCGCCCCCGGACGCGGTCGTCCTCGCCTCCTCCGATCTGTATCCGGTCCAGGCCTTCCGCGTCGGGCGGGCGGCCTATGGCCTGCTGTTTCACGTGGAGCTGGAGGCGGACGGCCTAGCGGCGCTCTGCGCGCACTGCGCGGCCGACTTGCCACGCGCCGGCCGGACGGCGGATGAGCTCCGGCGCGACGGCGCGACGGCGCTGCCGGGCTTGCGCGCCCTTGCGGACGGGCTCGCCGAGGCGTTTGCCGGGCTGTTGGATGGCCCGCGGGGGCCGCGCGCATGAAGTGGATCGCCCTGGCACTCGCGGGGGCCTTCGGAACGCTGGCGCGCTACGGCCTCTCCACCGCGATCCAGCGGTGGACCGGTCCCTCGTTCCCCTGGGGCACGTTTGCCGTCAACGCAATCGGGTGTTTCCTGTTCGGTTTGCTTTGGGCGATGTTCGAACAGCGGCAGGCGGCGCTGGGCGGGCTGCGGGTGGCCGCGCTGGCCGGGTTCCTCGGCTCGTTCACGACATTTTCCTCCTTCGCCCACGACACGGGCGCGCTGCTGCGGGGGGCGGAATGGGGGCTGGCCCTGTTGAACCTCGCGGGCCAGAACCTGGTCGGGCTGTGCGCCCTGTTCGCCGGCGTCGCGGCGGCGCGCTGGCTGGTTTGACCGCGGACAATCCACCATGAAGCCCCCCCGACGCATCGTCCGCCAGATCGCGGGATGGGGCCTCATCCTGCTGGGCCTGCTGATGGGATTCGTGCCGCTGGTGCCGGGCCTGCTGCTGGTCGCGATCGGCGTCGTCCTGCTGGCGCCGCATGTCCGCGCCTTCCGCCGCGCCTCCGCCTGGATGCACAAGCGGTTCCCCCACCTGCGCGGACCGCTGCGCAGGTTCCGCGACTTCAAGCAGCGCCACCGGCCCTACACCGAGGTGCGTCCCGAACCCGATCCGAACCAAAATGACCTTGCCAACCGCGCCGGCCCCGCGCAGTCTGGCGCGGATGAATCCGCACCCCGCGGACAGGCGCCGAAATGATCCGGTCTTTTGTTTTCAGCCAGGGCAAGTTGGTCGGCCAGGACCTCGGGCTCGACTTCCTCAAGGTCATGTTGATTGACGAGGACGCGCAGATCTGGGTGGACATCGAGCAGGCGGCGCCGGAGGAGAACAAGATCCTGCTCGAGGGCATGTTCAACTTCCATCCGCTCGCCGTGGAGGATTGCGTCTCTCCTTCCGAGCAGCCGAAGGTCGAGGAATATGAGGGCTATCTGTTCCTCGTGATGCACGCGGTTGACTATTCCTCCCTGGAGCACCGCTTCGAGACCAACGAGCTGAACGTCTTCATCGGGAAGAACTTCCTCGTCACGTACCACGACCGGCCGATGCGCAGCGTGTCGCTGACGATTGACCGCGTGCTGAAGAACTCCGCGGCGGTCGCGCGGGCCCCGGACCGGCTGACCTATACGCTGCTGGACGTCCTGCTGGACAACTACAACCCGGCCACGGAACGGCTGTCGGGGGAAATCGCCGAACTGGAGCGCGACGTGTTGAGCGCGAAGTCGCAGGATTTCCTCGGCAGCGTGCTGCGGATCAAGGGCGAGGTGGCCCGGTTGAGGACCCTCATCGGCCCGCAGCGCGAGGTCATCGCGCGGATCGCGCGGGGCGAGTTCAAGATCATCCGGGCGCACCTGTTGCCGTATTTCCGCGACCTGCACGACACCCTGGTCCGCCTGGGCGCCCAGGCCGACGGCTATCGCGACACGCTGACGAACCTGATGACCGTGCAGCTCAACCTGCAGCAGAACCAGACCAACCAAGTCGTGAAGGTCCTGACCGTGCTGGCCACGCTCTCGCTGCCGATCGTCGCGATCTCCAGCTTTTACGGGATGAACATCCGGCATTTCCCCAACGAGCAGGGGCCCGACTGGCCCTGGGCGTACGCGTACATCCTCGGGCTGAACGTCGTCATCACCGGACTGATCTACTGGTTCCTTCGCCGCAAGAACTGGCTCTGACCCGACAAGGAGGTCGCCCGACGCGCATGAAGAAAAATTTCATCCTCGACACCAACGTCCTGCTGCACGAGGCCACCGCGATCCAGCGGTTCAAGGACAACCACATCATCATCCCGCTGAAGGTCATCGAGGAAATTGACCATTTCAAGAAGGACCAGAGCGAGCTCGGGCGCAACGCGCGCCATGTCTCCCGCCTGCTCGACGACCTGCGGCAGCACGGCAAGCTGAACAAGGGCGTGGAGCTGCCCCACGGCGGCACGCTCCGCATCGCATTCCCCGGCGCGACCTACAAGAACGGGCTGACGGCCGACGACCAGATCCTCGAGCTCGCGATGCAACTGCGCAAGCCCGACGAGCCGCGCTGCATTGTCGTGTCGAAGGATATCAACCTGCGCCTCAAGGCTGACGCGCTCGGCCTCGACGCGGAGGATTACGAGAGCGACCGGGTGGACGTGAACGAGCTCTACACGGGCCACACGGAGCTGACCGCGCCGGCGGCCCTCCTGGAGGCGTTCCGGCACGAGGGCCGCGCCGCGCCGCCGGAGGACGCCCGGCTCTCCCCCAACCAATACGTGCTGCTCCGGCTGGACACCGACCCGAACCACACCGTGCTCGTGCGCTACGACGGGGAATCGAAACTGCTCGTCCCGCTGATCCCGGCGCCGGACGAGGTGAAACCGGTCCAGCCGCGGAACAAGGAGCAGCACTATGCAATGGACGCGCTGCTCAACGACAACGTGAAGGTCGTCACCATCATCGGCAAGGCCGGCACCGGAAAGACGCTCCTCGCCGTGGCGGCGGCGGTGTTCAAGACGATGCACGAAAAGCGCTACCGCCGCATGCTCATCTGCCGCCCGACGGTGCCGATGGGCAAGGACATCGGCTACCTGCCCGGCACGCTCGAGGAGAAGCTCACCCCCTGGATGCAGCCCATCTACGACGCGCTGGACTTCCTCTCCTCCGGCGGGCGCATCTGGAAAAAGAACAGGGACGGCGCGCGCGAGGAGGACGACCGGATCGGCATCGAGCCGCTCACCTACATCCGCGGCCGCAGCATCCCCAACCAGTTCATCGTGGTGGACGAGGCCCAGAACCTGACGCCGCTGGAGGCCAAGACCGTGCTCACGCGCGTCGGGCCGGGCACGAAGATTGTCCTGACCGGGGATATCTACCAGATAGACAACCCCTTCCTCGACAGCATGTCGAACGGCTTGTCGTCGGTCGTCGAGAAATTCCGCCCGCACGGCGTGGCCGCGCACATCGTACTGGGCCGCGGCGTCCGGTCCGAAGTCGCCGAGCTCGCCGCCAACCTCCTATGACGCGTTCGATCCCGCGCCGCCTGTTTTCGGCCGGCCTGGTCCTCGCGGCCTTTTGGGGGGCCGCCGGCTGGTGGCCGATGCTGTCCGCGGAGGCGCCGGACTGGTCCCGCGGCACGCCCTTTCCGATCGCCGCCGCGGCGGCGATCGGCTGGTGGATCGCGCTGGCGCGGCGGGCCCGGCCGACCCAGCGCATCCTGATGGCCCTGCTGTCGCTGCTCATCGGCGCCGGATTGGCGCGCGACCTGGCCCTGACGCGCGAGACCCGCCCCCTGGACGACTGGCCCCTGCGGGTGACGCAATGGGATCTCGCGGACCGGCTGGCGATTGAAGACGCCCTCTCCGCCATCCGGCCGGACCGCCCGCATGTGGTGGTGCTCTTCAATTATCGCAAGAGCGACCGGGCGGCGGACGGTCTGCGCTGGCGGATGCGCCTGCATAATTCCGTCATCCAGGACGGGATCATCCTGCTTTCCCGATACCCCGTGGAACGGCGCACGCCCCCGGCCGTGTCGGGGGGTCGCGCGCTCCACGCCGCGATCCGGGCGCCGCTCGGACGCCGGATTCCGCTGCTGGCGGTTCACGCGGAGCGCCCGTCGCGCGAAGACGCCGCCGGGCTCGTCGCCTTCATGGATGCGCATCGCGCGGACGGGCCGTACCTGCTGGCCGGATCGTTCGGCCTCAACCGGACCGACGCGCGGTTGGCGCCGCTGCGGGACCGGTTGCGGCCCGCCTTTGAAGCCGGTGGATACGGCTGGCCCTACTCGCGCCGCGCGCCGCTCCCGCTGTTCAGCCACGACAACCTGTGGGTATCGCCCGGGTGGAATGTGCAGCGCGCGGCATTCCGGATCCGGACGGGACGGGGACCCGGAAGCCCGACCCTCCGGCACACCGCGACGCTTTCGCCCGCTCAGGACGCCTGATGGGCCTGCCGCGTCCAACCCGATTTGTCCGGCGGGCCCTCGTCCCGCTGCTGGGCGCCGCGTGGCTCGCCGGTTGGATTCTGGGCGAACGCGATACCCTGTGGATATGGCTCTACTTCATCCCCTCCCCGCTGGTCCTCGCCGGCGGCTTGTTCGACCTGTTCTTGAGCCGGCACTCGCTGCGGCGCTGGAGAACGTTCCCGGTCGTCGCGCTGACCCTGCTCGCCGCGTGGAAGACACTGTGCCGGGACACGCGCTGGAATCGCCCGGATCGCGCGCCCCCGGCCGGCGCGATCCGCATCGTCCACTGGAATGTCGCGCACGTTCCGTTCGGCTATTATCCGGTTTTCAGCCACCTGCGCAGGGACCGGCCGGATATCGTGCTCCTTTCGGAATCGCCGCCCGGCGAATACTGGGCGGATTGGAGCCTCGCCGAACTGGGTCTGCCGTATGTCTTCCACGACCAGGGGATGACGCTGCTCTCCCGGTTCGATCTCGAACCGCAGGGGACCATCACGCTGCCGAGCGCCCGCGCCTGGTGGGCGCGCATCGCGCTGCCCGACGGCCCGCTCGACCTGGTCGCATGCGATCTCCTTTCGCACCCCCTGCTGAACCGGCAAACGGTCCTCGATCCGCTGGCCCGTTGGATTGGCGGGCGCGACGCGGCGGTCCCGCTGGTCATCGCCGGCGACTTCAACACGCCGCGGGACGCCCGCTCCCTCCAGCCGATCCGCGCCCGGCTCCGGCACGCCTATGAAGTCGCCGGGCGCGGCTGGCCGTACACCTGGCCGCTCCCGCTGCCCGCCTACGCGCTCGACCACGCGTGGGTGTCCCCCGACGTCACGGTGCACCGGTACCGCCTGCGCAGCGCCCCGATCAGCGACCACCGGCGGCAAGTCATGACTTTCGCCATTGATCGCGGGGCCCCGACCTCTCCAGAATGACCGGATGGAAAACCCGGCCGCCTTCAGCCCGCTCAACTACGCCATCCTGCTGATCTACCTCGGCGCGATGATCGCGGTGGGCCTCCGCTTCGCGCGCCGCCAGCACACGACGGAGGACTTCTTCCTGGCGGGCCGCCGAATGCCCTGGCTCGTCGTGGCGATGAGCATGTACGCCTCGCTCACCAGCGCCATCACGTTCATGGCGCTGCCGGCGACGGCCTACGAGGAGAACGTCTCCTTCCTCGTCGTGAGCCTTGTCAGCCCGCTCGTCGCGCCGGTCCTGATCCTGCTGTTCTATCCGTTCTATGTGCGCCTGCGGGTGACGACCTCGTACGAGTACATTTTCCGCCGGTTCGGCCGGGCCGCGCGGCACTCGGTTTCGGCCCTCTTCGTGCTGGCGCGGCTCGGCTGGCTGGGCACGGTCATCTACGCCCCCTCCCTGGCGCTGTCGGTTGTGACCGGCATCCCGCTGGCGTTCTGCCTCCTCGGCATGGGCCTGCTCTCCACCGCCTACACGACGCTGGGCGGGCTCGCCGCGGACATTTGGACGGATGTCATCCAGTTCGTGATCATGATCGGCGGCATCGGCTGGCTGCTGGCGACACTGCTCCAGCGCGTGCCCGGCGGCGCGGCGGGCATCCTGCGCCTCGCCGCCGACACCGGCCGGCTCCACGTCGTGGACTGGGAGTTCAACCTCCACGCGATGAGCGGCGCCGTCGTCGGGTTGACGTACTTCTTCCAGTTGCTGCAGGACTACGGCGCCGACCAGACCACGGTGCAGCGCATGATGGCCGTCCCGACCCTGCGCGGCGTCGGCAAGGCGCTCGTTTTCAATGCCGCGGTGGATTTCGTCATCATCGCCGCGCTGCTGTTCATCGGCCTCGGCCTGTTCGCCTATCACCAGGCCTTTCCGGAACGGCTGCCCGACGGACTCGCCCGCGACCAGCTCCTGCCGCACTACGTCATCCACGCGCTCCCGGACGGCGTGTCCGGCCTGTTGATCACCGCGCTGTTCGCCGCGGCGATGTCCAGCATGGATTCGGGCATCAGCTGCATCTCGACCGTCCTGATCCACGATTTCATCCGGCCGATGCGCGCGCGCCCGGCGGCGCCGGCGCGCGAGCTGCGCCTCGCGCGCGCGCTCACGCTGGCGCTCGGCGTCCTGGCCACCGGGGTGGCCTTCTACGTGTCGAGCTTCGGCCACCTGATCAAGGCGTACACCAGCCTGATCAGCCTCTTCAACGCGCCGATCCTCGCGCTCTTCCTTCTCGGCATGCTCACGACGCGCGCGCGGTTCGCGCCGTGGCTGGCCGGCGCGGGGCTTGCCGTGGCCGTCAACCTGTGGGTGCAGCACCGGACGGAGATCCACTGGATCTACTATTTCCCGCTCTCGCTGGCGGTGACGCTGCTGGTCGGCTATGCCGCCAGCGCCCTGCTGCCGGGGCCGCGGGCCGACCGGGACCTGACGGTCTGGCGGGCGCGCGCTACGCCCCGACCATCTTGACCGGCGCGCGCTTGGCGCGCGGGCAGGCCCCGCCCCGCGGCGTGATGTTCACGAACCCGCGCCGGGCCGGCGCGTTGAACCCGCGTTCCCCGCCGTGGGATTTCATGGATGCGGGGGTGCGGGAGGTGGGCGCCGGGAGTGGGGCCGTCGGGCCTTGGGGGTTGCGCGTCCGGGTGTGGGTGGGGGGCTCAAACCGACGCGGGGGCATCGCGGAATTGCATGTCGTACAGTCGCCGGTAGACGCCATCCGCCGCGAGCAGGTCGCGGTGGGCGCCGCGCTCGACGATGCGGCCCTGCTCCAGCACGAGGATCAGGTCCGCGTGCTGGATGGTGGAGAGCCGGTGCGCGATGGCGAAGACGGTGCGGCCGGTCATCAGGGTGTCGAGCGCATCCTGGACCAGCCGCTCGCTCTCGGTGTCGAGCGCGCTGGTCGCCTCGTCCAGGATCAGGATGGGGGCGTCGCGCAGCAGCGCGCGGGCGATCGCAAGGCGCTGGCGCTGGCCGCCGGACAGCCGGCTGCCGCGCTCGCCGATGACGGTGTCATACCCCTGCGGCAGCGCGAGGATGAAGTCGTGGGCATTGGCGCGGCGGGCGGCGTTCTCGATCGCCATGCGATCCGCGCCGGGCAGGCCGTAGGCGATGTTCTGGGCGACCGTGTCGTTGAACAGGATCGTCTCCTGCGTGACGAGCCCGATCTGGCGGCGCAGCGACTCGAGCGTCAGCTCCCGGATATCCGTCCCGTTGACAAGGATGCGGCCTTCGGTGACGTCGTAGAAGCGCGGCAGCAGGCTGACCAGGGTCGTCTTGCCCGACCCCGAGCTGCCGACGAGCGCGACGCAGGCGCCGCGGCGCGCCTCGAAGGCGATATCCTGCAGGACGGGCCGGTCTTCGTAGGCGAAGTGGACCCCGTCGAACGCGATGCGGGCGACGGGTCCGGCCAAGACGCGGGCGCCCAGTTTCTCGGTCACGCGCACCGGCTCGTCCAGCACCTCGAAGATGCGGTCGGCGGCCGCGGAGCTCTGCTGGATGCCCAGGTGGATCTTGCTCAGTTTCTTGACCGGCTCGTACATCGCGACGAGCGCCGCCCCGAACGTGAAGAATTCGGCGAAGCTCATCTGCCGCCAGCGCGCATACAGCAGGATGAGCCCGAAACCGACGAGCGAGATGAAGACGATGACCGGCTCGACCGAGGCGCGCGCGCGGGTCACGCGCATCGCCCGGGAGAAGACGCCGCGACAGCGCTGCAGGAACCGCGCGATCTCGTGCGGCTCCATGCCGAAAGCCTTCACGATGCGGGCCCCGGTGACGTTTTCCTCCAGAATACTGACCAGGTCCGCCATCCATTCCTGGCCCTCGCGGGCGGAGCGGCGGACCTTCCGGCCGAACATCGCGACCGGCAGGATGCAGACCGGGAACACCACCAGGCTGATGAAGGCGAGGCGCCAATCGAGGTAGAGCAGCAGGCCGATCATGCCCATCAGGGTGAAGGGCTGCTTGGCCAGGTCGCTCAACACGGTGGAGACCGCCCGCTCGACGAGCTGGGTGTCGTTGGTCGTGCGGGAGATGAGGTCGCCGGTCCGGCTGTGGCCGTAGAACGAAAGCGAAAGGTCCTGCAGGTGCCGGAACAGCGCGACGCGGAGATCCAGGACGACCCGGTTGCCGACCCATTCGAGCAGGTAGGTGCTGAAATAGTCGCCCAGCCCGCGGGCCAGCCCGAAAACCGGAAGCAGCACGGCCACCCCGATCACGGCCGAGAGCGAATACGCGCCGGGGTTGAACACCTTCTCGAGCGTCTGCCGCAGCGCGACGAGCGCGCCCGTGGTCGAGCCGCCGAACACGACGCCGAAAAAGACGCCCAGCGCGATGCGCCCCGCATACGGCCGGGCGTAGCGGAGGATCCGCCGATAGGTCGTCCACCCCGCCATGCGCCCCGCTGCCGCCGGCTGGACCGATGCGCCCATTCAGTGCCCCAGGGCCTCCAGGTAGCGCTCCGCCTCGAGGGCGGCCATGCACCCGGCGCCGGCGGCCGTGATCGCCTGCCGGTAGGCGGGGTCCTGCACATCCCCCGCGGCGAACACGCCGGGCACGCGGGTCCGGGTGTTCTGGGTCAGCAGGTAGCCGCGTTCGTCCATCTCGAGCTGGCCCTTGAACGGGGCCGTGTTCGGTTGATGTCCGATCGCGACGAACAACGCCTTGACCGGAAGCTCGCTCTCCCGCCCCGTCTTGACATCGCGGAGCTTCAGGGCGGTGACCTGGTTGGCGGCGACGTCGAGCACGTCCTCGACCACGGAATTCCACACGACCTTGACCTTCGGGTTCGCCAGCGCGCGCTGCGCCATGATCTTCGACGCGCGGAACTCGTCGCGGCGGTGGATGAGGTACACCGTGGACGCGAAACGGGTCAGGAAATTCGCCTCCTCCATCGCCGAGTCGCCGCCGCCGACGACGGCCACGGGGACGTCGCGGTAGAAGGCCCCGTCGCAGGTCGCGCACGAGGTGACGCCGCGGCCGATCAATTTCTGCTCGTTGGGCAGCCCGATATATTTCGCGCTCGCGCCGGTCGCAATAACGAGCGCGCGGGTCTCAATCGTTTTCTTGTCGTCGAGGGTCAGCGCCATGCGGCCGAGATCCGCCTTCTCGACGAGGTTGAACTGGAACCGCGCGCCGAACCGCTCGGCCTGGGCGCGCATCCGGTTCATGAGTTCGGTCCCGTCTATGCCCTCCGGAAAGCCCGGGAAATTCTCCACTTCCGTGGTGGTAGTCAGCTGTCCGCCGGGTTGCAGGCCATCCAGCACGAGCGGGTTCAAATTGGCGCGCGCCGTATAAATGGCGGCGGTGAGCCCGGCCGCGCCGGTGCCCAGTATCACCACGTTTTCCATGATTCCTCCGATGCCAGCCTCCTGTTTACCAAAATACCGCCGATACGCCAGACCTCAATTGACGCCCCCCCGTCCGGGGCCTATGCTGCGCGCGCAAGGATCGAGCCCAGGGAGATGTTCCATGCCGGAATCGGATATGCTGCGGGAAATGTTTCGGATGCAGGCGGCGCTGAACGCTCGCATCGGGGTGCGGGAATCCGCGCACATGACCGAGGAGGAGCAGCAGAAGTGGGTGCTCAACTACTGCCGCGCGATGTCCCAGGAAATCGCGGAACTGACCGACAGCATTCCGTGGAAGTGGTGGGCGCGCTATCAGAAATTCGATCCGCAGAACGCCCGCGTGGAGGTGGTGGACCTGTTCCACTTCCTGATCTCAGTGGCCGAAATCCTCGGCATGACCGCGGACGACCTGTTCGCCTATTACAGCGACAAGAACAAGGTCAACCTCCAGCGCCAGGACACGGGCTACCACACGAAGGACGAGGCGGACAACCGGCGGGTCGGCCGGGGCGGCGGCGAAACCTGAACTCAACCGGGCCCCGCGCCGCGGGCGGCGCGCGCGGCGCGGTAGGCCGGAAAAGCGTCCGATAACGCCCGGACGAGGTCGGCGCCGGACGGCTGCCCCAGCGCGGTCGGATCGTCAAGGAACCCGTAGACCAGGCTGGATCCCGCGGCCGCCAGGCGCATGCGCGAAACGGCGCCGAGCGGGCCCATGCCCATCACCGCGAGCGGGCCCTCCGCGCGGGCCGCCGCGAGCAGCTCCTCCAGGCGCGCGATGTCCGCGTCGGATGCGGTCCACGCGGCGATCTTGACGAGGTCGGCGCCCGCGCGCCGGCCCCGCTCCAGCAGCGCGCGGAGACGGGCGGCGGGCGGCGTGCCGGAGAAATCGTGGAACGAACCGATCGCGCAGCGGCGCAGGGCGCGCGCGGCGGCGCACGCGGCGGCGAGGTCGGCCGACTCCAGCTCCACATCCACGGCATCCGCCAGGGGCAACAGGGCGGCGTAGCGCGCCGCCCGTTCGGCCTCCGACCCCTCGTAACGCCCGCCCTCCCGAACCGAACGCAGCGTCAGGAGCACCGGCGGATCGCGGCGCGCCGGCGCGGGCGCCTCGCGCAACCAGCGCTCGGCCTCCGCGCCGATCAGATCGAGGCGCACCTCGAGCACGTCGCAGGCGGCGCCCAGCCGCGCGGGGTCCGCGCGCAGCGTTTCCGGCCGGGCGGCCACGCCGACCACGAGCGGGGCGCCCCCGAGGGCGCGGGGGCCGAGCTGGGAAGGGGCGGACATGCCGTCAGAGTACCGCATCCGCGCGCCGGGCGAACGCAAATATCGGGTCCAGCCGGATTCAGCGGCGCCCGACCAGCTTGTGCACGCCGTCGCGATGGGGCGCGCCGCGCGCCTTCTTGGCCTGCTCCACGCGGGTCGCCTTGCGCGCCCGGGCCCCTTCCGGCTTGAGGGTTTTTTCGTAGTGCTGGATGTACATCGGATTGTTGTACCCCTCGCAGCGGCGATCCTTCCACTTCAGGGAAGGATGATGAAAGATTGCGCAGGTCTTCCCGAGATTCAACGCGCATCCCGCACACTGACGGACAGGCTTGATGCCGAGTACGGCCATACCGGTTCTCCCTTTGTGCCTTTGTGCGGGAGACTGTATCAGATGGCCGCGCCGATTCCAAGCCCCGCGGGGACGGCTCCAAGCATTCGCATTGATTGCGTCGGAAAATTCGGCTAATACATCCGGCGAAATGCCTATCCACGCCGGGTCAAACGCATCGCCGCGAGGGACTCCGCGCCGCGCGGTCCGGTCAACGGACGCCGGCCGGCCATGAAGACCCCGGCAGAGACGATTGACCCCTCGACCCAGCGGAACCTGCGGAACATCCGGGTGCTGGTCCTCGACGATGAGGAGCCGATCCGCAACCTGTTGAGCACGGTCCTGAACCGGCACGGGTGCGTGGTGGAAACGGCCAACGACGGCCGGGAAGGGCTGCGGGTCCTCCTGCACAGGGACTTCGACGTGGCCGTCGTGGATCTCCGGATGAGCGACATGGGCGGCTCGGCCTTTCTGGAGCAGGCCCGCAGCGTGTGGCCGTGGATGGGGATCATCATCGTCACCGGCTACGCGGACACGGAATCCATCGAGCACGCGCGGCGGTTCGGGGTGACCCGGATCCTGACCAAGCCGATCAACAACCAGACCCTCCTGCGCGGCGTCCTGGAGGAGGCGGTCGAGAAGAAGGAACTGGTCGAAATGTCGGCCAGCCACAGCCTGGACCGCATCCAGGCCCAGCTCTCGCTGCTGCGCAGCTTCAGCGAATCGGCGCTGACGGCGGAGAATCTGGACCAGGCGCTGCGGACCCTCAGCGTCGGGTTGGGCAACCTGCTCCCATGCGCCGTGGCCGGCATCCTGAACATGGAGGGGGACGAGCCCGTGCTCCACATGCACGCCCTGCTGCCCGTCTCCCACGATTTCATGATCAACGCGGAAATGGAGATCGTCCGCCGCTACGAGGCCCTGAGCGGCGCGCAGGCGCCCCCCGCCGGCCTGCGCGTCCTGTTCGATTCGTCCAATCTCGATCCGAACGGCGCCCAGGCGGTCGGCAGCAGCTTCAGCGTCCCGATCATCGCCCGCGGCGAGGTCCGCGGGATGCTGACGCTGGCGGCCGTGGCGGAAGACGCCTACTCCTCGCGCGACGCCTCCTTCCTGTATCACGCCGCCAACCAGCTCTCCACCGTCCTCACCGCGCTGGCGCGCATGCGCGAGCTGTCGGTCCGGGACAGCCTGACCGGCCTCTACAACCGGCGCGGCCTCGAGGAAGAATACCAGCGGACCTGGGTGATGAGCCGGCGTTACAACTGGCCGGTCGGCATCGCCGTGCTGGATCTCGACCACTTCAAGAGCCTCAACGACACGCACGGCCACCTGACCGGGGACCAGATCCTGCGCGAATTCTCGACGCTCGTGCGGCAGGTCGCGCGCGAATCGGACATCGTGGGGCGGTACGGCGGCGACGAGGTCGTGGTGGTCCTGGCGCAGGCGGGGACCGCGGACTGCATCGCCTTCGGCGAGCGCCTGCTCAGCGCGATGAGTCGGCACGTCTTCTGCGCCGACCGGGGGCTCGGCCTGCAGATCACCTCGTCCATCGGCGTCGCCAGCAGCGTCAGCGCGCCGGCCGACATGACCAGCGACATGCTGATCGCACAGGCCGACCAGGCCCTGTACGAGGCCAAGAAGCAGGGCCGGGCGCGGGTCAGCGTCTTCCAGGCGCTCCCCGGCCGCGAGGAGGCGCCGGGCGACCGGATCCCGAGGCCGGACGCGGACGTAGCCCGCACGCGGGGCCACGTGCTGGTTGTGGATGACGAGCCGATGGTCGGCGCGCTGCTCTCCCGCATCCTGCGCAAACACGCCTACGACGTGCAGGTGGAGACCACGGCCGCCGCCGCCATAGCGGCAATCCACGAAAAACCCGGGCATTTCGACCTGATCCTGACGGACCTGAACCTGCCCGGCAAAAGCGGGCTCGACCTGCTGGACGAGCTGCGCTCGATTGACGAGGGCATGATCAAGATCGTGATCACGGGCCACGCGACGCTGG
Organism: uncultured Verrucomicrobiota bacterium; assembly: GCA_964388845.1. Lineage (GTDB taxonomy): Bacteria > Verrucomicrobiota > Kiritimatiellia > CAIVKH01 > CAIVKH01 > JAMLJG01. Next base: position 11,575 of record CAYMCD010000028.1, on the reverse strand, counting down.
AAAACGCCGTGGTGAGCCTGCGCCGCGGCGCGTACGACTTCATCGAGAAGCCCGTCCTGCCCGACGCGTTGATGGCCATCGTGGACCGCGCCCTCGAATACCGGCGGCTCAAGCGCGAAAACGAACGCTACAACAACCACCTCGAGGAGCTGGTCCGCGAAAAAAGCGCCGCGCTGCGGGAGGCGCTCAACCAGGTGAAGGCCTCCTACGATTTCACGCTCGAAGCCATGGCCGCGCTGTTGGACGCGCGCGAACGCAACACCGCCCACCACAGCACGCGGGTGCGCGACCTCGCGGTCATCATGGCCCGCGAATTGGGCCTGTCCATCAACGAGATTGACGACATCGCGCGCGGCGCGCTGCTGCACGACATCGGCAAGATGTGCATCCCCGACGCCATCCTGCTCAAGCCCGGGCCGCTGACGGCCGAGGAGCGCGCGGCGATGGAAAAACACCCCGAGGTGGGGTACAACCTGCTGTGCGCCAGCCGGCATCTCGACCGGGTCGCGGAAATCGTTCGCGCGCACCACGAGCGCTTCGACGGCACCGGCTATCCCCTCGGGCTCAAGGGGCGGGACATCTGCATGGGCGCCCGCATCTTCGCCATCATAGACGCCTACGACGCCATGCGGTCGGACCGCGTGTACCGCAAGGCGATGTCGCGCGAGGAGGCCGTCCGCGAAATCGAGCGGTGCGCCGGGACGCATTTCGACCCCGAGCTCGTGGCCCTGTTCACGCGGATCCACCTGACCGTCGAATCGGTCGCCAACTATGGGAAAGGCGCGGCGACGCCGGCGCAGGGCGCGCGACAATAGCGCTCGTTTTTTTAGGCGGAAATCCGGATTCTGACGCGAAGCAACGGCCATGTTCCCGGAAAACGCAAACTATCCCGTGCCCCGCATGGACCGGCGCCGCCGGACCAAGTCGCGCCCCGAATACTCCGATCGCCGGAAGGACACGCGCTACGTCGGGAATTTTCCCGTCACCATCCACGTCGGCGAGGGCCGGGACAAGCGCGTCTATACCGGCGTGGTGCGCGACATCTCCGACGGCGGTCTGCTGATCGAGGAGCTGGATGCGCCGCCGACGGAGACCCGGATCCGCGTGAACTTCTCGATCCCCGAGGGCGTGATGCCGGAGGAATATGCGCACGGGTCGTACACCTTCGAGGGCGAGGTCCGCCGCCGGGACGAAGCCGGCCGCGCGCTCGGCGTCCAGTTCATCCAGCCGATCAGCATGCGGCTCGCACGCACCACCTGGCAGTATCTGCGGGTGCTGGCGAGCGTCGGCCTGCTCGCCACGATCCTCGCCATCCTCGCGATCAAGGTGGAGAACCTGTACTATTTCTGGTTCGACGTGCCGGTCTTCCTCTACAGCCTGGTCGTCGGCGGTTACCTGGTGACGCGCTTCCTGTTCGCGGCATTCTATCGCCCCCCGCCCGTCCGGTCCGGCGAGCTGCCGACCGTCTCCGTGATCTTTCCCGCCTACAACGAGGAGGTCTTCATCGAGCGGACCCTGGTCCAGGCGCTCGAGGTGGCGTATCCGCGGGAGAAACTCCAGGTGATCGCGGTCAACGACGGCAGCCGCGACGCGACCTTCGCCAGCATGCAACGGGTCCAGCGGCGGTACCCTGAACTCGTGGTCGTCAGCCTCGAGCGCCCCATGGGCAAGCGCGGCGCCCTCGCCGCGGGGGTCCAGCTCGCGACCGGCGAGATCCTCGTGCTGTCCGATTCGGACAGCTTCTTCCACCCCGACGCGATCCGCCGCATCGTGGACGGTTTCGCGGACCCGGAGGTGGCGGCCGTCACCGGGCACTGCGACGTCGAGAATGCGTGGACCAACCTGCTGACCCGCATGCAGGCCGTCCGCTATTTCATCAGTTTCCGCGTGATGAAGGCGGCCGAAAGCGTCTTCGATGCCGTCACCTGCCTGTCCGGCCCGTTCGCGGCGTACCGGCGGACCGTGTTCCTGTCCGTGGTTGAACCCTGGCTGCACCAGCGCTGGCTCGGGGCGCCGGCCACAACGTTCGGCGACGACCGCTCGCTGTCGAATTTCGTCCTGCGGCGGGGCCACAAGGTCATCTACGACGCGCGGGCGCGCTGCACCACGATGGTCCCCGAGGGCTACCGGATGTTCCTGACGCAGCAGATGCGGTGGAAGCGCTCGTGGTTCAGGGAAAGCCTCCGCGCATGTCTGTTCATGTGGAAGCGCCCCCCCCTCGCGTCGCTTTCCTTCTACGCCGGCGTCGCGCTGCCGATCCTGGCCCCGCTGGTGGTGGCGCGGGCCCTGCTGTACGTGCCCCTGTTCGAGCGGGGCACGCCCGTGATGTACATGCTGGGAATCCTGCTGATGAGCTGCATGATGAGCGCCGTGTACCTGCTGGCGCGCCGCTCCCGGCTCTGGTTCTACGGCATCCCGTTCTGCTTCTTCTACATGTTCGTGCTCGTCTGGCAACTGCCGCTGGCCATCCTCACGGTGAATCACAACCGGTGGGGCACACGGGACTGATCCGCCGTGAAGAAGCTGTTCAACCTGCTGCAGTGGGCGGCGCTCGTCGCGCTCGTGTTCCTGCTGGCGCGCAGCCTGACCCGCCCCATACCCGAGCCCGATTATGACCCGGGCCAGTGGAACGCCTGGCAGGGATTCCACGCAATCTCCTACGCCGGCGTCACGCGGCGGGGCGGGCCGGATTATGTCAGTTCCACGCAACTCGCCACCCACCTCAACGCGCTCCGCGAGGCGGGCTACAAGACGATCACGCCGGAGGATGTCGAGGCCTTCCTCGACGGACGCTCCCCGCTGCCCGAACGCGCGCTGCTGATCCTGTTCGAGGGCGGGCGCAAGGACAGCCTCGTTTCCGCCACGCCGCTGCTCCGCCAGTTCGGGCAGGTGGCCACCCTGTGCATCCCGACCAGCCTCACCCGCGGATGGGGCAGTTTCTATGTCAAGGCGTCGGACGCGCGAAAATTCCTCAAGGACCCGCACTGGTCCGTCGCCAGCATGGGGCACGCGGCTCTCTCCTCCATCCCGATCGCCGGCCGGAAGCGCGGCCACTTCCTCGCGCACCGCATGTGGATCGGAACCCGCGGGGAAACGGCGGAGGAATACCGCGCGCGGGTCGAAGCCGATATCGCCGAGGCGGCCCGCATCCTCGGCCGCGCCGCCCGCCGTCCCGTCGCGTCCTTCCTGTTCCCCTACGCCGACGTGGGCCTCTCGGCGGACGCCGCACCCGACGCCGGAGAGGTGCTCCGCGCCGCGGTGGGGGCGCACCACCGCCTGGCCTTCTCCCGGGCGGACGACGCGTTCAACAGCCCGGAGAGCGATCCGCTTCAATTGACGCGCCTGCGCGTGCGCGGCGACTGGTCGGCCGACAAACTGCTCGACACGCTGGCGAAGGCGGAGCCGGACGGCGAGCCGGTGGCCCACCTCGGCGGGGAGGCGAACTGGTCCGTCTCCGGCGAGGCCGCCTTCACCGGCGACAGCCTGACGCTCGCGCCGGGCGCGCGCGCCTGGCTGCGCGGCAGCTCGGATTGGTCCGACGCCGAATTCACGGCCCGCTTCGACCGGCCGCCGGGCGGCGCGGTGGATTTCTACCTCCGGTACGCCGGCCCGACGCGCTACCTCCGCCTGCACTTCGACGACACCGGGCTCCGCGCGCAGGAACGGATCGGCCGCACGATGCAGACCCTCGCGTTCCATCCGGCCGGCGAAGGCGCGCCGGTCCCCGGCGAAATCCAGGTCAAGGTCCGGGGAAACCGCCTCTGGATCGGGGCCGGCAGGCCGCTCCCGTTGACCCAGTTCACCACGCGCGGGCGGCTGGGCATCGAGGCCTCCACCCACCCGGTCGCCGTGCGCGCGTTCAGCGCCGGCAAATTCAACGGACTCCTGGTCGAGGCGGATTCTTTCCGATCCCTCCCCGCGGCGCTGCGCATCGAATCCAGCCACTGGCTCGCGCCGTGGTTCTCCACCGATGAGGCGCCCGCCTTCACGCCGGCCATGCGCAGCGAGCTGCTCGCCGCGGCGGCGGAGGGCGTCCGGGTCATTCCATGGGTCCGCGGCGGCCTTGCCAACGCGGATCCCCCCGCCTACGCAGACCGCCTGGCGGCCCGGCTGACCAATACCGCCGCGCGAGGGCTCATCCGCTGCATCGCGCTCGATCCGGACGGCCTCCCGCTCGCCGAACCGCTGCGCCAGCGCGGATACACCATCCTCCATTACGCCGACGCGCGCCAGGCCGGGGCCCTCGTCGAGACGCGGCGCCTGGGGCGGGACGGCGATCTGCTCCTGCTGCAAGCCGACCCGCTCGCGGGCGGCGAGATGCTCTCGCGGTTGCAACGCGAAATGCCCGCCTCCCGCATTTTCTGGATGACGGACGGCACCACCTATCTCCCGGCCGGGGTCCGCCGGGCCGCGAGGCATTGAAACATGACGCGCCTCACCATCCGCTTCATGGGCGCCCTGGCGCCGGCCCTGCTGCTCGCGGGCGCGATCGCCCGCGGCGCGCCGGACGCGCCCCCGCGCGAATCAACGATCCGGTGGGTGCACCGATCCCGCGTCGAGCTGGCCACGACCAATCACCGCGCCGCGCTGGAGTTCGCCCGGCATGCCGTCGAGACGGACCCGGCCTATGCCGAAGCGTGGAAACAGTTGGGCCGCGTCGCCATGCTCCAGGGCCGCCTGCAGCTGGCCCTGGAGGCGCTCGACACCGCCGCCGAATTGCATCCCGATGACCCGGACGTGGCGCGCTGGCGCCCCGCCCTCTACCGCGACCTCGGCTGGGCCGGCAGCGCCGCGGGCGACTGGGACGGCGCCGCCGCGTGGTTCGATCGGGCCCTTTCCCAACCGATCGGGCAGCGACAGGTTCTGATCCGATCGGCGTTCGTCGCCCTCTCGGAATCGCCCCATCCGGAACGGGCGGCGCCTTTTCTCGAACGGTGGACCGGGACCGGCGCCGCGCGCGAGATGGGCGACGAACTCGCACGGGCCGGTCGCTGGGCGGCGGCGGAACAGGCGTGGGCGGCCGCGTGGCGGGACCCCGCGCTTCGCGCCCACCTGGCGCCGCGCCTGCTCTTCGCGCGGATGCTCAACCGGACGATCCGCTGCGAGGAGAGCCCTTCGCTCCTGGCGGCCATGTCCCCCGCGCCCGGCGCCCCGACCCCCGAGGAATTCGACATGGCCGCCGAGGGAATCATGCCGTGCCGGCATGGGGAAGACGGCGGCCCGGAACCGGACCTGCCGGCGTCCGGAGCGGCCCCCACCCCGCGCATCACGGATCAGATGGAGTCCGCTGCCCGACGGCAGCAGGCCATGCGGAATTATGGATCGGCGGCCCGGTTGTTCAGCCGGGTCTTCCAGCGCGACCCCGACCGGCGCAGCTATGTCCGGGCCGCCGCCGCGCTGGAGGCGCTCCGCGGGCGCGCGGCGGCCATTGATTTCCTGGATCACCTCCGCGGCCGGTGCACGGAGGAAGCCGTCCGGCTGGGCGTGCAGGGGTTCCTCTCCCACCTGGGCGGCAAGACGGACGCGGCCGCGGAGCTGTTTCGGGCAAGCATCGCGCTGGATCCGGCCCAGCCGGATTTGCGGCGCGAGTATTTCTCCACCCTCCTCGCCCTTGGCCGGACAAACGACGCGATGGCGCAACTCACATGGTTCGCCGAACGTCAACAGGCGGACGATGACGCCGCCCGGCCGGCGCTGGCGGAAATGTGGAGCGCGATGGGCCGGGATGACGAGGCCCTGCGCTTCTGGAACGCGCTGATCGAGGCCCATCCCGCAAGCCCCTATTACGCGGTGGAAAAGGCCCGGACTCTGCTGCGCGCGGGACACCCGGCGGACGCCCTGCGGACACTGCTCGCCCTGACGCAGCGGACCGCCGATGCGCAGGCCTACGAGTTGATCGCCGGCATCCACCTCGAGGCCGGCCGCGTGGCCGAAGCCCTGGAAGCCCTGGACGCGGGGCTGGCGCTGGAATACACGCCGGGCCTCCTCGCCCTGCGCGCCCGCATCACGGATTCGCCCCTCCCCGGCGCCGAGTGACGCCACGCCCCCCACAGACCGGAGGGCCGCCCGGGGCGCGCGCGCACGCCAAACGCGACTCCTGACGGAAGGCCGGGCGGCGATTCAGGACAGCGGCTGTTTCTGTTGCGTGATGATCGGCAGGAGCGGCGCCCGATCCGCATTCAACTGGATGAAGGACTTCCACTGGGCCGGCACCCGCCCCGCCGGGAAAATGGCCTTCGCCGGGCATTCGGGAACGCACGCGCCGCAGTCAATGCACTCCACGGGATCAATGACGAGCATCCGCTCGTCCTCATGGAAACAGTTCACCGGACACACCGTCACGCAGACGGTGTTCTTGCAGCCGATGCAGGGCGCTGTGACGACGTGCGGCATGAATAAATGAACTCGATAGACGGGCAAATATACGCGCGATCCGCCATTCCGCCATTCGTCATTCGTGACTTTCCGTCATGCTCCGCAACTCATCCAGGTCGAGCCCCACCAGGGTATCGCGGACGTGGTCCGCCTGATCGAGGTAAGCGCCGTCATAACTGTTGGTCAACGCCAGCACGCGCAGACGCGCCCCCCGGGCGGCCTGGATGCCCGCCGGCGTGTCTTCGATCGCGAGGCAATGGGCCGGGTTCAGTTCGATCCCGTGGCGCTGGCCGAGTTTCCGGACCGCGAGCCGATAGCAGGCGGGATCCGGCTTGGAATAGCGGACATCGTCGGCCGTGACGAGCACATCGAACGCGCCGTCGAGGCCCAGCGCGCTGAAAACGGGCGCGATATCCGAGCGCAGCGCCCCGCTGCACAACCCGAGCGGCAGCCGGCCGGCAAGTCGCCGGATCAACTCCACCGAGCCGGGGAACGGGTCGGGCGGCTCCACGCCGACCCTGTGCTGGAAGGTGATGGCCTTCCGCTCGACCAGCTGTTGGATCTCCGCCGGCGAAAAGGGCTGGCGCGCCTTCTTCAACACCGCCTCGAAAGCGCCCCGGTCGTCGAAGCCGATCAGGTCCCGGACATAGATATGCCACGGAAACCCCAGGCCCATCGGCTCCAGGATCTGATTCAACGCCTCGTAGTGGAGGCGCTCGGTGTCCACGATCACGCCGTCGAAATCAAATATCACCGCAGCCAGCATGTCCTGCTCCTTTTCACGCGTTCCGCGCGGACTCCAGCAGCTTCATCAACTCCGCGAGCGGCCGCGTGTTCAACACATCCGCCTTCTCCAGCCAGCCGCGGCGGGCCTGGCCGATGCCGAACCGGATGTTCTCCAGGTCTCCCGTCTGGTGCCCGTCAACATCAACGGCGATCAGCACACCGGCCTCCTTCGCCATCCGGCAATGCGCGTCGTTCAGGTCGAGCCGCATCGGGTTGGCGTTCAATTCGAGGAAACATCCGCGCTGCTTCGCGTGCGCGATCACGCGCGGGATGTCTATGTCGTACGGCGCGCGCTCCAGGATCAGGCGCCCGGTGGGATGGGCCAGGATCGTCGCGTACCGGCTGTCGAGCGCCTTGAGCACCCGCGCCGTCTGCTGCTCGCGCGACAGGTTGAACTTGCTGTGGACCGACACCACCACGAGGTCGAGCTCGGCGAGCATCGCGTCGTCCAAATCCAGCGAACCGTCTTCGAGAATGTCGCACTCGATGCCCTTGAGCAGGCGGAATCCCTTGAAGCCCTCGTTGAGCTTCTCGATCTCCCGGATCTGCTTCGCCAGCCGTTTCTCATCCAAGCCGTTCGCGACGGTCAGCCGCTTGGAATGATCGCACATCGCGAGATATTCGTATCCGCGCGCCCGCGCCGCGTCCGCCATTTCGGCCATGGTGTTCGCGCCGTCGGACCACGTCGAGTGGTTGTGCAGGTCGCCCCGGAGATCGCCCGCCTCGACGAGACGCGGCAGCGGGCCCCGCGCGGCGCGCTCCACCTCGCCGCGGTCCTCGCGCAGTTCCGGCGGCGGGACGGCCATCCCGAGCGCGGCATACACGTCCTTCTCGGTTCGCCCGGCGACCGGCTCATCGCCCCGCAGGACCCCGTATTCGTTGACCTTGAGGCCCTTCGCCTGCGCGATTTTGCGCACGGCAACGTTGTGCTCCTTGCTGCCCGTAAAATATTGCAGCGCCGCGCCGAAGCTTTCGGCCGGCACCACGCGCACGTCCACTTGCAGGCCGGAGCGCAGCAGCACGCTCGATTTCGTTTCCCCATTCGCGAGGACCTGCTGGACTTCGTCGTAGCCCACAACCGCCTGCATCACCGCGGCGGAATCCGCGGCCTCGACCAGGAGGTCGAGATCGCCGATCGTTTCGCGGGCGCGCCGGTAGCTGCCCGCCAGCGCGACCTGCTGGACGCCGGGAACGGCGCGCAGGTGCCGCAGCAGGGACTCGGCGTAGATCGCAATCGAGGCGCGGCGGAACCGCTTGCCTTCCGCCTGCCGGGTTTCAATCGCCTTCAGGATGCCCGCCTCGATCTTCTCGCCGAATCCCTTGATCTCGCGGATCCTCCCCCCGCGCGCGGCGGCGGCCAGCTGGACGAGGTCCTTGATCTCCAGATCGTGGTGCAGGATCTTGACGCGCTTCGGGCCGAGCCCCGGCAGGCGCAGCATGTCGAGCAAACCCGGCGGCATCTCGGCGCGCAGTTCCTCCAGCTGCGCGATCCGTCCGGTGATCACCAGCTGGCCGATCTTCCGCGCGAGATCCGGGCCAATGCCGGCGATCCGCGTCAGGTCCTCCCCGCGCTCCACCCGGTCGCGCAATTCGTCGCCGAGCTCGCCGATAACGCGCGCCGCGTTGCGATAGGCGCGCACGCGGAACGGGTTGTCCCCCTTGATCTCCAACAGGTCCGCGACCTCCTCGAAGGCGGCGGCGATGTCAGCGTTATGAACCGGCATGGCCGGAGAATAACGCGTAACGCCTTCAAGCCGCCAGCGGTTTCAACAGCGCCTTTTTGTAAAGCAGGCGCATGGCGTAGCAGTCGAGGAAGTGGCCGGCGCAATACGAGGTGATGCGGCCCACGAAGCGGCCCTCCTCCAGCAGCGCGACGGCGGCGAAGAGGTCGAGCACGGCGCGGTGCCAGACGGCCTCCAGCGATTTGCCCTCGTGCAGCAGGCGCGGCTCGTTGATGTAGCGCTTGCGTCCGTGGACCAGCACGTTTTCCTTGTTGTACCCGAGATTCCGCACATCGGCGAAAACCTGGCCCAGCGTCTTCGCCCAGAGCATCCGCGAGTGCGGCGCGTTGGTCCGCGCCTCGGCGCCGCGCCGGAAATGTTCGTAGTTCAGCGGGAACTTGATGCGCTGCGCGCCGATGGCGGTCGGGAAATTGATCGCGCAATCCACCAGCAGGCGCCGCGCGCCGTCGTCCGGCTCGAACACGAGGAAACTGCCGTTCGGCAGGCCCACCGTGGCGCGCTCCCTCACCGTCCAATACTGCACCGGCCGGTCCGTCTCCACCTCGCCCGCGGACTCCAGCGCTTCAACCAGGTCCAGGCTGCCGCGCTTGAACAGCGGCGGGTCGCCGGACGTGCAGCGGATCAGCAGATTGTCAATCCGCGTGCCCACCTTCAGCGCGATGATGTGCTCCACCATCCGGACGTAGTTCTGGGGCGGCCCGCTGCGCAGGACGATGTTGCTGACGATCTCGCCCGTCGTCCACACGTTGCGGACCGATACCCGGACCGGCAGACAATCGTGCAGATCGGTCCGCTCAATCCACCATCCATCCAGATCCGTCGGCGCGAGCGACAGCGTGCTCGTCGCCTTCCCGAGGAACGTGCCGGGACCCGAAACCGAAACCGGCCGGGCGATGGTATGCTGCCGCGCGTGCGGGGCCGCCGCCGCCGTGTCGGACAGGTCCCAGTCCACCGCCTGCAGCTGCATCCGCTCCCACGAACGCTGCAACACGCCGGGGTCGCCGGCCAAAATGGTTCCGAATGGTTCGTTCATAGCAGTTCTCTCATCCCCGTCCGAAATCAATGGGCCGTATTCCCCAGGCGCCGGCATCGAATTCGCCGTCGGGGGCGGTCACAAGGTTCATCATGCAATTTCGATCCCGATTTCGATTTCGATCCCGATTCCGATTCTGGATGCATGCTACCGGACGGGTTTAACCCAAACCCGCCAGCATGGCCGTCAATTTCTCGCGTTTGCCGGCCAGCTCCTCGCACCGCGCCCGGGCCTGGTTCACGACTTCCAGTTTCGCCTTCTGCACGAAACCCGGATTGTTCAGCCTCGCTTCGGTGCGCTCCAGCTCCTGCGTCACCGCCTCCAACTGGCCCGCCAGCTTCGCGCGCTCCGCCTCCACGTCCACCGCGCCGAACGACAGATAGACCGACCCCAGCGCGTTCAACGCGCTCGGCATCGCCCGCGACGGCTCGAAGGCCGGGTCCACGTTCAGCGTGCCCGCCTTCACCAACAGGCTGATCACATTGGCGTCCGCCCGCAATTGCGCCGCCGCTTCCGCGTGCACCGGCTTGATCACGAGATCCACCTTTTCGCCCGGCGGCACCTCGTAGTCCGCGCGCAACTGCCGCGCCTTGCGGATCAGGTCGTGCTTCAAATCCACATACTCGACGTGCGGCTGCGCGAGGCCCCGCAACGTCAGGTTGTCCGCCTTCGGCCACGGCGCGGTCATGATCGTCTCGCCGTCAAGCCCGTACCCCATGCCGTGCCACAGCTCCTCGGTGAGGAACGGCATCAGCGGATGCAGCAGCCGCAGCGCGCGATCGAACACATGGTGCATGAGCGACAGCACCTCGCGGCGGCGCGCCTCGTCCTTCCCGTAGAGCACCTCCTTCGCGCACTCCACATACCAATCGCAGAACTCGTGCCAGAGGAACTCGTACAGCACGTGCGCGTAGTCGTTGAACCGGAAGCGCTCCAGGCACTCCAGCGCCGCCTTCGCCGCGTCCTCGGCCTTCGCGACGATATGCCAGTCGTCCGCCGACCAGTTTTCCGGATTGAGCTTCAGCGCGCGCACATCGAGCGGTTGCTCCAGCTTGTGCATCTGCATGAACCGCGCGGCGTTCCATATCTTCGTGCCGAAATTCCGGCCCACCTCGAACTTGTCCTTCGACACGTAGACATCCTGCCCCGTCGCCGTCAGCATCAACAGGCTGAACCGCAGCGCGTCGGCGCTGAATTCGTTGATGATGTCCAGCGGGTCAATCGAATTGCCGAGGCTCTTCGACATCTTGCGGCCCTGGTTGTCGCGCACCGTGCCGTGGATGTAGACCTCCGTGAACGGCAGGTCGCCCATGAACTCGTAGCCCGCCATGATCATGCGGGCGACCCAGAAGAAGATGATCTCCGACGCGGTCGAGAGTGAATTCGTCGGATAGTAGAACTTCAGGTCGGCGTTCCGTTCGGGCCAGTTGAACACGCTGAACGGCCAGAGCCACGACGAGAACCACGTGTCGAGCACGTCTTCGTCCTGCCGGATCTTCGCGGACCCGCATGGCGGGCACATTTTCGGCCGGCCTCGATCCGCCCACTGGTGGCCGCAGTCGTCGCAGTAGAAAATCGGGATCTGGTGGCCCCACCAGATCTGGCGCGAGATGCACCAGTCGCGGATGTTCTCCATCCA
>CAYMCD010000027.1:0-30928 GCA_964388845.1 uncultured Verrucomicrobiota bacterium | reverse complement strand
GAAAAGCTAACTTATTTTCAGCGACTTTTGGTCCAAGGAATGGGGTCCACCTCTGTCCTGCGCTCGTACGTCGAAGCGCACACCCACGGATGAATCAAAGCCCGAACCATGCCTCGCACCTTACCGGTGACCCGCGGCGGGTCACCGGAAGGTGAAGGCTGACGTTCGACCTGCAGACGGACATCTTGACGCACACATTGAAGTGTGTGATAGTATGTGTAGATTGGAGACTAGACCATGGCCACGAATCTACAGATTGACGACAGGTTGATCACCAAAGCCACGAGACTTGGGGGGCACCGGACAAAGAAGTCTGCGGTCACACAGGCCCTGACCGAGTATATTCAACATCTTGAACAGCAGAAGATTACATCACTATTTGGCAAAGTAGACTACCGCGAGGACTACAGTTACAAACTTCAGCGGGCGCGCGCGTGAAAGTGCTGGTAGACACCAGTATCTGGTCGTTGGCGCTCCGCAAGGCCTCCGGTCCTGATCCACGCGCGCGGCATCAGCTCGCCGAATTAATCGCGGGTCATCGCGCCCAGATCATTGGCCCCATTCGCCAGGAGTTGCTCTCCGGTATCAAAGACGAACGACAGTTCGAGGACCTATCTGGTCATTTGTCAGCGTTTCCAGATATTCCGGTTGTGGCAGATGACTACGTGATGGCGGCGAAGTTCTTCAACCTCTGCCGGAAGAACGGGATTCAAGGCTCGAATACTGATTTCCTGATCTGTGCGGTGGCTATACGAAATCGACTTTCGATACTCACGACTGACGACGACTTCCGACAGTTTTCGAAAGTGCTTCCGATATCACTCTCGGAATGAAGATGGTCGAAGCGGGTCGCCAGAGACTGACCCAGTAACGGCACCACACCCGTTTGGCCTGTCGATAGCTCAGCCCCAGTTCATCGTGGCTTCGAATGCGGCCTGGCAGGGCGCGTGGGCGCCGAGGAGCTGGCCGAAGCGCTCCGGGAATGCGTGGTCAATGCGTTCCTCGGTCACTATGCTCCCGGTGTCGTCGATGATGCAGACAACCGAGTACCTTTTATGGTAATCAATACCTACGTGCTTCATGGCGGTTACCTCCGGGCTTCGTGGCGGGCCACCTTGGCCGCGCCTCCTTAGCTTGATGGGCATTATGCCGCATCTACGGAGCTCTAACCGCCTTTCATGCTATCTGACCCCTCGGAATGACCGTCTATTGACCCCATCCGGATTCTGGCTGCGCGTGATCGCGCTGGTGCTGCTCACCGTGCCCCCGTTGTGGGTCGGCTTGGGCGATGCCGACTGCCTGTTCCACATGGAAGTGCGGGCCGTGGCCTCCAGCCAGGAAACGTGGATGCGGCTGGCTGACGATGCGCAGGCCTGGCGCGTCCCCTTCTGGAACGGGCAGCCCCGCATCATCAAGCCGCCCCTGGTGGCGTGGATGAATCTACTGGCCTGGGCCGGGTTGCCCGCGGATGCGCCGGTGGATGCCCTGGTGTACCGCGCGCGCCTGCTCGCCGCCGCGCTGGGCTGGCTGACCCTGCTGGGCGTACTGTGGATGGGCCGCACCCTGGTGAGCACACGCTTTGGTTTCGCGGCTGCCGTCGTCACCGGCACCAACCTGTTTTTCCTGCGCAACGTGCGTATGGCCACCTACGACACCTACCTGCTCGCCTTCTGCACATTGTCCATGGCCGCCGCATTATGGGGGCTGCAGCCGCAGGGCACGCATACAACCCGCCATCGATGGGGCTGGGCGCTGGCCGGGATCTTCCTGGGAGCGGGTCTGCTCAGCAAAGGACCGATGGCCCTGCTGCTGGGCGGCGCACCCATGATCCTGCTGTGCGCCTGGCAGCCGACGGGACGACGCCCCTGGGCAGGCCTCGCGGGCGCGCTTGGACTGGCCCTCGCGATGACCCTGCCCTGGTACGTCTACGTCTGGCAAACCGTGCCCGACGCCGTGACGCTCTGGCGAACCGAGTTTTCCGCGAAACGCGAGCGCGGCCAGCCACCCTGGTACTACCTCGGCCTGCTGGGCCTGGTGTTTCCGTGGACCCTGTGGCTGGTCGCCGGTTTGGTTCGACGGGGCCGCGCCGATCCGCGTTTGCGACCGGCCCTGCTGTGGTTTATCTGGATATTTATCGTGCTCTCCCTCCCGGGGGCCAAACAGCAACGCTACATCCTGCCTATCCTGCCCGCTGTGGGACTCTTGGCCGCGAGCGTTTTACTGAATCCCGCCCCGTCCCGCGTATGGGCACGCGCCCACACCGCCCTGCTACTAATTACCGCTTTGGCCGTTTCATGCCTGGGTTTTCTGCCTGAACCGTGGCTGACGCGCGCGGGCTTCGATTACCCGGCGCGCCTCGGCTGGCCGGCCGCGTGGTCGCTGGGCCCAGGCCTGCTACTGTTCGTGCTGGCCCTCAAAGCGGGCTATGTCGCGCGGGCGGGGTGGCACGAAAACGCGCTGTGGATCACCGCCGCCGGGTTGGCCGTGGCCACCACGCCAGCCCTCTATCTGTATGCGCAGGGCACACACAGCTCCTACTCGCAACGCGCCGAAATTGAACAGGTAGCAGCGCTGACCCGAGACCATCCCCTGTACTATTTGCAAGGCTCCTTCACCGAAGCGCGGTATATCCATCCCGACCCGCGCTTCCGACTCTACGCCCGCCGCGTGCCGCCGGGCCTAACGCTCGACCAGTTGCGCGAACGGCCCGGACCCGCCTGGGTGACGGCGCCCGATCATCCCGCAGCCGACCGCGCCTTGCGTCACGCGGGCTGGCAACCGAACCGCACCTACCGCGACCAAGGGCCGCTGCGCCGCCTCTACTTCAAGCCCGCGCCCTGATTTTCGCGCTTTCCTACAAGGGCGGAGGGTTCAGAGGGCGGAGGGGTCCTTGTGCAGAAATGCGCAAGGGGTCACGTCTTGACAATGTACAATCAGTGGAGTGAGGGGTCGTGGAGTGAGGTGTTCGTCGCCCCGCAGCTTTGCTCTACGGCTTCCTCCAGACGTTCCCTCGCGGTTCCGCATTGCGGTTCCGCATTGCGGTTCCGCATTTGCCTTCGGCTACTCGTTTGCTACCCTGATCCTCCATGAGGGGACTTCAACCCCACCAGTTCACATACATGTTGGGCGCACACCAAGCCTTTGAGTTTACTGCTCATCCGTGGCAAGCCGGCTGCTCGGCACCCGGCTCGCCAGAGTGAGCAGAACCTCAAGGGCTACGTTGAACTATTTAGACACAACGGGATACAAGCTCGGCCTGCTCGTTAACTTCGGGCACTTCCCCAAGGTCGAATGCAAACGGATAGCCCTCGCGAAATGATTCGCGTGTTTGGCGTGTTTTTCGGGCAATTTAGGCACACATATGAACCTTCATGAAGAGATGATCGCGATGGGGGATCGGGCGGTGGGGGCGGCGCGCAAGCTGGCGCAACTCTCGGCCCGGCGCAAGAACAGCATCCTCGAGGCGATGGCGGAGGAGCTGGACGCGCGGCGCGCCGCGGTCAAGGAAGCCAACGCGCTCGACGTGGAAGCCGCCCGGGCGGCGGGTCTTTCGGGCGCGATACTGGACCGGTTGTCGCTGACGGACGGCCGCATGGACGCCATGACCAAGGGCATCCGCGACGTCGTCGGCCTGAAGGATCCCGTTGGACAGAAGATCAGCAAATGGCTGCGACCGAACGGGCTTGAAATCGTCAAGGTCCGCGTGCCCATCGGCGTCATCGCGATCATCTACGAATCGCGCCCCAACGTGACGGCGGACTCGTCCATCCTCTGCATGAAGACCGGCAACGCGGTCATCCTGCGGGGCGGCAAGGAGGCCCGGCGCTCGAACCAGGCCGTCGCCGACGCGCTGCAGGACGGAGGCAGGAAGAAGGGCCTGCCCGACCACTCGATCCAGGTGGTGGGGACGACCGACCGCGAGGCGATCCGCGAACTCGTTCAGCTCGAGGGCCGCGTGGACCTGGCCATCCCCCGCGGCGGCGAAGGCCTGATCCGCGCCGTCGCGGAACACGCCCGTGTGCCGGTCATCAAGCATTACAAGGGCGTATGCTACGTCTATGTCCACGCATCGGCCGATCCCGCCATGGCGCTGAAGGTCATCGAAAACGCCAAATGCCAGCGGCCCGGCGTGTGCAACGCCGCGGAGCACGTGCTGGTGGATCAATCCATCGCGGTGGCGTTTCTGCCCGAACTGGCCAGGACGCTGCGCGCGCGGCAGGTTGAGCTGCGCGGCGACGAGGCGGCGCGCGCGATCGTCTCCGACCTGAAGGCCGCAACCGAGGCGGACTGGGACACCGAATACCTCGATCTGATCATGGGCATCAAGGTGGTGCCCGGCCTCCAGGCGGCCATTGACCACATCAACCGGCACGGGTCCCACCATTCCGACGCGATCCTCGCGTCGGATTCCATGGCCCAGCGCGAGTTCACCGAGCAGGTGGATTCCGCCACCGTTTATGTGAACGCCTCCACGCGCTTCACCGACGGGGCCGAGTTCGGCCTGGGCGCCGAGATCGGAATCAGCACGGACAAGCTCCATGCGCGCGGCCCCATGGGGCTCGAGGAGCTGACCACCTACAAGTACGTGATCCGGGGCGCCGGACAGATCCGGTGATGAGGTCGCGCGATCTGCCCTGTTCAATCCGGGGCCGCTGCGGTATGGTATCGGGCATCAAGGAGACCGCCATGCGTCCCGTGTTCATCGCCCTGCTAGCCGCCTGCCTCGCCCTCCCCGCGCGCGCCCAGGACGAGACCCTGTTCGACGAGGACGACTCGTGGAATCTTTTCACCCGTTTTGAAACGAAGTTTTCCGAGCTGGGCGGCGACGACGCCTTCTTCGGCGGCCTGCAGATCGGCGGCATCCTCAACGACCAGCTCGCCGTGGGGCTCGCGGGCTATGCGCTGCTTTCCGAAACGGAAGTCGCCCCGAACGGCTACAACAACCCCGAGGACTTCGACATTGTTTACGGCGGACTCTCGCTCGAATACCGGCTCTACGCGGGCAAACTGCTGCATTTCACCGTGGGCGGCATCGTCGGCGGCGGACAGATCCGCCTGGACCGCGCCGGCAGCGGCGGCGACGAGAAGATCGAACTGTTGATCCTGGAATCGCAACTCAACATGGTGATCAACATCACGCAGCGCTCGGAATTCGGCCTCGGCGCCGGCTACCGCCACGCGGATCCGTACGGGAGCGACATTGACGGGCTCGAGCACGGCGATCTGAGCGGCCTGGTCGGTTCCATCTTCTTCCGGTTCACGGAATTCTGACCGCCGCGGGCGCCCGGCCCTATTCCACGCGCAGCGCGCGCCGCGCCGCGGCCAGCTCGCGGCGCTTTTCCGCGCCGACGGCGGGATATCGCAGGTCCATCCCGTTCAACGCCTCGATGACCGCCGCCGCGACGACCATGCGGGTGTACCACTTATTGTCCGCGGGCACGACGTACCACGGCGCCGCGGGCGCTGCGGTCTCCCGGATCATGTCCTCGTACGCCGCCATGTAGTCCTTCCAATGTCCGCGCTCCTTCACGTCGCCGGCGGAGAATTTCCAGTTTTTCTCCGGCGTGTTGATGCGCTCCAGGAATCGTTTCTTCTGTTCGTCCTTCGAGACATGCAGGAAGAATTTGCGGACAACCGTCCCATTCCGCGCGAGGTAGCGCTCGAACGCGCGGATGTCCTTGAACCGGTGTTTCCAGAGGCCCCGGCCCGCCAGTTCCGCCGGCAATTTCTGGTGCGCGAGCAATTCCGGGTGCACGCGGACGACCAGGACCTCCTCGTAATACGAGCGGTTGAAAATGCCGATGCGCCCGCGCTCGGGCAGCCGCTTCTGGCAGCGCCAGAGGAAATCGTGGTCCAACTCCTCGGCCGAGGGGGCCTTGAACGCAGAGACCTGGCACCCCTGCGGGTTGATTCCCGACATGACGTGCTTGATCACGCCGTCCTTTCCCGCCGCGTCCATCGCCTGGAAGATGAGGAGCAGCGACCACCGGTCCTGCGCATAGAGCCGGTCCTGCAGGTCCGCCATCAAGGCAATGCCGGATTCCAGCGCCGCCTTCGCGTCGGCCTTGTCCCCCATCCTCAGTTCGCCGGTATCCGCCGGGTCATAATCGCCGAGGCGGAATCGCCGGCCCTTGGATACGCGATAGGGCCGGCACAACTCGCACGCCCGCTTGATCAACGCATCAGCTTTCATGCGGCCAGCGTAGCCGCCCGGCGCACATGCGTCCAGCCCGGCGCGGCGCGCGAGACGGGGGAAGCGGCCGCGGGGCATCGGGATCGTCCCTGGACATTCGATCCCGATTCCCGTCCCGCGCTCCAATTCCGATGAGCGCCAGAAGACCGGATCGCTTCCGCAGAACGGGCGGCCCTACTCCTCGGCATCCGCGGGCGCCGCGGCGGCGCCGTGGTGCAGCTCGCGGGCCTTGGCCTGGACCTTCTCGACCAGGGTCTTCTGCATCGCAAGATCGGTCTTCAGGTTGTCGCGCACCGCATCGCGGCCCTGGCCGAGCTGGACGCCGTCCATCGAGAGCCAGGAACCGCGCTTTTCGAGCAGGCCGTACTGGATCGCGGCGTCCACGACGGAGCCGGTCCACGAAATACCCTCGGCGTAGAGGATGTCGAACTCGGCCTCCGTGAAAGGAGGCGCGACCTTGTTCTTCACGACCTTGACCTTCGTCCGGTTGCCGAAGACCTTGCCGGTCGGTTCTTTCAGCGCGCCGATGCGGCGCACGTCGAGCCGGACCGAGGCGTAAAACTTGAGCGCGCGCCCGCCGGGCGTCGTCTCGGGGTTGCCGAACATCACGCCGATCTTCTCGCGAATCTGGTTGGTGAAGATGCAGCAGGTCTTCGACTTGTTGATCGCGCCGGTGAGCTTGCGCAGCGCCTGCGACATCAGGCGGGCCTGCAGGCCCACGTGCGAGTCGCCGATTGCGCCTTCGAGTTCCGCCTTCGGCGCGAGCGCGGCGACGGAATCAATCACCACGACGTCAAGCGAGTTGCTCTTCACGAGGGTCTCGGCGATTTGCAGCGCCTCCTCGCCGGAGTCGGGCTGGGAGACGAGCAGCTCGTCGAGGTTGACGCCGATCTTCCTGGCGTAGCCCGGGTCGAGCGCGTGTTCAGCGTCTATGAACGCCGCGAGGCCGCCGGACTTCTGGGCATTCGCGATGATGTGGAGGACAAGCGTCGTCTTGCCCGAGGACTCGGGGCCGAAGACCTCGATCACGCGCCCGCGGGGGACGCCGCCCACGCCGACAGCGATGTCGAGCGTCAGCGCGCCGGTGGAGATCGCCGGCACGGAGACCGCGTGGTCCTCGTCGCCGAGGCGCATGATCGCGCCGTCGCCGAATTCCTTCTGGATTTGCGCCAGAACGGCGCTGAGCGCGGCGGGAATTTTCTTTTCGTCCTTGGCGGCGTCCTTGGCGGGGGCTTTCGGCGGCATGTCAGTTTCCTTTCAGCGATGCGGTGTGCGGAATGGTGTAAGTCGGGCGCTGCTGGTCGGGATCGCTCCGGCGCGTGGAATCCGATCCCCTTGAATTCTCCACAGCGGGAATACAGTAGCGAGGCGGTCCGCGATGTCAATCCAGCCGCGCGGCGAGCGCCCTTCGCAGCTGGTCGAGCGCGGCATGGGCGCCGGCCTGTTTGATGGTCGCGCGCGGTCCGGCCAGACGATGCTCGCGTACGGACCCCCCGCCCGCGCCGGATATTGCGATGAAGACCAGGCCCACCGGCTTTTCCGCGCTCCCGCCACCGGGCCCGGCGATTCCGGTGATGCCGATCGCATAATCCGAGCCGAACCGCGCGCGGACCCCGTCGGCCATCGCGCGGGCGACCTCCGCGCTCACGGCGCCGTGCCGCGCAAGGTGCTCCCGGGTGACGCCCAGGTCCCGGACCTTGGCATCGTTGGAATAGGCCACCACACCGCCGGGGAAAACCTCCGAACTGCCCGGGACATTCGTCAGCCGATGCCCGACCAGTCCGCCGGTGCACGATTCCGCCACGGCCACCGTGCGCCCGCGGGCGCGCAACGCGGCGACGACCACGGCTTCGAGTTCCGCGCGCGACTCGGCGTAGATGTGATCCCCGAGCCGCGCGCGGGCCAGCGCGGAGGCGCGGGCGAGCGCGTCGCCCGCGCCGGCGGGCGCCGTCAACCGGATTTCGATCCGGCCCGGGCAGGCGCAATAGGCGACCGCGACGCCGGGCCCCGGGAATTCCGCTTCGGGCAGGATGCGGATAATATCGGATTCCCCGATGCCGGTGACCTGGAAGAGCTGTTGCAGCGGCGGCGCGCCGGCGCGCGCGCGGAGACGCGGCACGACGTGGTCCGCCAGCACCGCCTCGAATTCATCGGGCGGGCCGGGCAGGAGAAAGATCGTCCGGCCGTCCCATTCGATGCACTCGCCCGGCGCGAGGCCGGCGCGGTTTGCCAGCACCTCCGCCCCGTCCACCACGAGGGCATGCCGCGCGACCCATGGGCTCCACACGCGGCCGGTCCTTGCGTAGCGGTCGCGGATCGCGTCCCGCGTCGGCTCGTGCATCACGATCGCGCGCCCGATCACGCCCCCCACGGCGTCGCGGGTCACGTCGTCGGACGTCGGGCCGAGCCCGCCGCTGACCACCACGATCGGGGCGCGATCCAGCGCGCCGGCGAGGGCGTCGCGGATGGCGGCCGGGTCATCGGAAACCGTGGTGTCCCGGAGGAGCGGCAGGCCCAGGTCGGCCAGATGGCGCGCGAGGGCCTGCGCGTGCGTGTTGACGGTGCGGCCGGAGAGCAGCTCGGCCCCGGTCGAGACCAGCTCGACCGCGGGGTTCATTTTGCATACCCGTTCGGATGGGCCTGGTGCCACTTCCAGGCGTGCTCCAGGATGGCGCGCAGGTCGGTGTATTTCGGCTTCCACCCGAGCACCGCGTGCGCCTTCGTCGCATCGGCGATCAGGCGCGGCGGATCGCCGGGCCGGCGCGGCGCGACATCGGCGCGGATCGGCCGGCCGGTCACCGCGCGGGCGGTGTCCACGACCTCCTTCACGGAATAGCCGCCGCCGTTGCCCAGGTTGAACGGGCCGCGGACGTCCTTCTCGAGCGCGAGGATGTGCGCCTGAGCGAGATCCTCAATGTGGATGTAATCGCGGACACAGGTGCCGTCCGGCGTTTCGTAGTCGTCGCCCAGGATGAGAACTTTTTCGTTGCGCCCCTGCGCGGCGAACAGGACGTTCGGGATCAGGTGCGTCTCGGGGTCGTGGTGCTCGCCGAATTTCTCCGTCGCGCCGGCGGCGTTGAAGTACCGGAGGAAAACCGAGCGGGTCCCCTCGCGTTCATCCCGCCAGCGCAGGATTTTCTCGAACAGCAGCTTCGACTCGCCGTACGGGTTCGCGGGGCGCTGCGGAATATCCTCGGTCATCGGCATTTTTTCCGGAATCCCGTACGTCGCGCAGGTGGAGGAGAAGATGATGGTCGGCACATCGGCCGCCTTCATGGCCTCGGCGAGGTTCACGCCGCCGACCACGTTGTTGCGGAAATAGAGCAGCGGGTCCTCCATGGACTCGCCGACCAGCGCGAACGCGGCGAAGTGAAGCACGGCGGACGGTTTCACCGCGCGCATCGCCGCGACGATGTCGTCGCGGCGGCGCAAGTCGCCCTCGATCACGCGCGCGCGCGCATCCACCGCTTCGCGGTGCCCGCGCTCGAAATTGTCGAACACGACCACGTCGTGGCCCTGGTTGAGCAACCGCTCCGTGGTCACGCTGCCGATATAGCCCGCGCCGCCGGTGACAAGGACTTTCATGGCGGCACACGATAGGCGCGACGCCCGCCCCCCGCCAGCAAAAATCACACCGGCGAGCGGCCCCGGCACTCCGGACAACCCGAACAGCCCCAAAGCGACGCGCCCGCATTCGGCCCGGTTGTTGCGGTGCGAAGCGCCATGGGCCGGCCGCAAACCGGACAGACCGGAATTTGGCTGGTCGGATCAGTCCGTTCCGTCGGGTCATTTTTCCGCTCCCATTCAGCCGGCCGCGCCGCGCAAAGCGGGCGAAGCTCGGTTAGAGTGGCGCTCAAAAGTTTTGTCTCCCTGACCGGGGCGCGTGTGCTCCCCGGAGATCATGAAAAACTCTTGAGAAATGCTCTAGCGAAGAAGTTGCGGCGGCACGGCGATCCTCGGCAATGTTCTGCCGACCGGAGCGAGCCGCTTGAATCATTTAATCCGCGGCGCGCGACCGTTCATTGGCGGATTTCTCGCGGCGCCACACCGCTGCGCCGCAGACCAACGTGGAGGTCTGGATGGCGCACGTTTTTAGGCGACCGGCCGGGCCGGAATCGCGACATGCCGCGCCCCGCTTCACGCGTCCGGCGTCGAATCGTCGTCCGCCTTTTCCTCTTTCGCCTGGGCCTGTTCGAGCGCCCAGGTCATGTCCTGGGCCTGATCCCACACATGGCGCGCGACAAAAATCGGGCTCTGGTGCTGGACCGCGATGGCGATCGAGTCGCTGGGCCTCGCGTCAATCTCCAACATGCTTTTCCCCAGCTCGCTCTCCTGAGCGAGGAAGAGGCGCGCAAAATACGTGTCGTCCTTGAGGTCGTTGACCACGACCTTCTGCACCCGGACGCCGAGGCCCGCGAAGATGCTGCCAACCAGGTCGTGGGTGAGCGGGCGCGGCGGCTTGATTTTCCGCAGCGAAATCGTGATCGCCATGCCGACGGACTGGTCCACGAAAATCGCGATGCACTTGGATCCGTGGCCGAGAAACACCCCGACCCCGGTCGGCGTGGGAACCAACCCGCGGAGGGTCACTGGAATCTCTTCTGGAACCGTCATCGGCGTCTCCCGCGTCACAGTCCGTCGGTGATGTAGTACACCATGTAAAAAATACCGATGATCATGATCCCGGACAGGATGGTGTCCATGCGGGCATCATACCGGTTGGCTGACGGCCCGAAAGCAGAAATGCGGCGGCCGCTTGACATGGTCGCGCGCCCCGCCATGCTACCGGGCGGCGCATGAAGGGCGACGGCATACCGGCGCGCCCGAATCCGCGCGGAGGGGCGACATGGACAAACGAACACTATTCGCGAGCGTGTTGGCGGGCCTTCTGGCGGGCGCGGGCGCAGCGCCGGGCGAGCCGGCCCGGCTGGATCCCGAGGCGGCGCGGATCGTCGGCGCCCCGCGCAGCGTCTCCCCGAACCAGATGCAACAGGGCCAGCAGAACCCCAACCAGGTCCAGGGCCAGACCCCGCCGGTTCAGCAGTTTCCCGCCGGTCAGCAGTCCATCGTTCCGCCCGCGGCGGCGACCGATGATCCGCGGCGGCCCGGCGGGGCGGACGGCGACAGGCACCGGCGCGATGCGATTCCCGAGGCGGTGACCGTCCCCGAAATCGAACGGGCGTCGCTCGGGCTGGACCAGTTGAACGCGGATGAGGCGCGCGAAAGAAACGGCTTCGATGCCAATAAATTGGGTCCGCGCAATGACGATTCCGAGACGGCGGCGCTGATAGATCAACTGCGCGGCCTGACAGGTGCATCCAACCAGGACCGGCAGAGCGATCAGACACGCAGCTACGGCAGCGTGATTGAACGGGACCCCGGCGCCCTGCTCTCCAGGGCGGGCGCGGGCCGCGCCAGTGACAACGTGCAGCACGAAACCAGGACCAACGCGGACGGCACCACGACCGAGACGACGAAGAGACACGACAACGACGGAAACGTCGTCCAGTTCGACCAGATCACGCGCGACAGCAACGGCGGCATTGTTTCCGCGGAACAATCCGACGTCGGACCGGAAACCACCACCACGCACCGGGCGACGCGAACGAGCGAAGGCGATTATCTTCATACCGTGACCACGACCCGGCGCGACGGCAGTCAAAACACGGGCCCAACCCCGTGGCGTTCCCCCGACTGGGTTGCGAGCGTGGATCCCGACAGCGAATACGGAAAGGGTGGCGGTTGGGTTCCCGGCAAAGGACCCAGGGCGCCGAAAGTGGTGGAGGCTCGCAATGACGGCACACCCGGTGGCCGGCCCCCGTCGCCGGATGACCATGGTGGCGTCGGCGCCCCGCGCCTGGACGTGAGCGTGGATCTGGTGGGGCAGCCGAATCCCGACGAAGAGGCCGGCGGCAGCGCGGTGGGCCGAATGATCGAGAATCCGAACGACGACATCGTGGATCCGCCCCGCCCGATCCAATGATCCCACATGCGCGCGCGTCTCACAGCGCTTTTCCTCGCGGGCTGGACCGCGTCATGGGCCGCGGCTGAAGAGCCGATACGCTTCACTGATACCGTCGCCGCGAAGGCGTTCCAGGCCGGACAGTATGAAACGGCCGCGACCGAATTGCTGCGGCTGCGCGAAACCAATCCCCACCACCTGCTCGTGCTTCGCTATCTCGCGATGAGCTACGACCGGCTCGGGCGGTTCAACGACGCGCTGCGCGTTTACATCGAAGCGCTGTCCCTGGCGCCCGACCACGTGGCGTTGCTCTACCACTCGGGCGAGACGCTTTATCGAATGCGCTACGCGGAGGACGCCCGGCGCCACTTCCTGCTCGTCATCGAGCGCGCGCCGGGCAGCGAATATGCGGCGCAAGCGGGCCGTTACATGGACGCGCTCACCCGCCAGCGGGTCGCCCGCCAGCCGCAAGGGGAACCACGCCGCATCGGCTTATATGCAGAGGTGGGCTATGCACACGATGACTACCGGATTCCGGGCGCGCCCGGCGAACCCCACCAGGACAGCCGGAACGACCGGTTGACGGAATATGTATCGGCCGAGGTCAACCTCGTGCGCCGTCCCCAGCTGCTGGCCTCCATCTTCTTCTCCGGCTATGGCGCGCAATACGTGCGCAACCGCGACGCCGCGAGCGACCTCTGGCAGGGCAGCGCGGGCGCGACGCTGCAATACAGCGGCGAGCTCGGGCGCACCCCGGCGGTCGGCACGCTGAAGTCGTTTCACCAGGAGGTCCGGTTCGACGGCGGACCCGACTACAGCGAGTCCGACGGCGCGACGCTCGGCCTGCAACTCGGATTTCTCACCAATGCCGTCACCCGCATGTATTACCGCTACACAAACGACCGGTTCGAGAATGACGGCTTCGACGCGGCATTTTCCTCCCGCGACGCTGATGTCCACGCCGGCGGGTTCCAGCAGACGATCCATTTCGCCGGCGGCGCCGCGTGGTTCACCGCATCGGCCGCATACCAGGAAAACCGCGCCGAGGGCCGGAATTACGATTTTGACGGACCTGTTTTCGGCGCGCGGCTCGACGTCCCGCTGTTCCGCGGGCTCCGGCTCGACCTGGCCTACGAATATGCGGAGGACACGTATCGCCACTTCGCGGGGCCGGTCCGCCGCGAAACGGAACGGCAGGAGTGGAGCGCCTCCCTATACCGGTGGTTCGGACGCACGGTGCTGGTTCGTGTGCGATACGCGGATTCGGAAGAGGATTCGACAATCCCGGGCCTGTCATACGACCGGACCGGCATGGGAATGAGCGTGGCGTATGTGTACTAAATCACACATCAAAATTATTCTGGGCGCACTCGCCGCCATCGGGTTGACGTCCACCGCCCCAGCGGGGAATGTGCGGACGCCCAATGGCGTCGCAGCGGATCTTGAGATCGACCGGGCCCTCGGCGCCTTGCGCGCGCCCGTGCCGCAGGTCATGCCATATCCCGGCTCGGGCGAAAAGGGCGCGCCCCTCTGGCCGTTGTACAAACAGGAGGTGGCCAAGGGACAAACGGACTTCCGTCCCGTTGTCGCCCCGGTGGAGCCCAGGGCGCGCCGCGAACGAACCTCCTCGCCCAAGCCGCAGCCCCCTGCCGATCCCCCGCCGCAGCCCCCACCCTGCACCCCGAACTCGCCAAACTGGCCGAATTGCCTGCAGCAGCCGTAGCGGGCCTCACGTTTGCACGCGGAAGACAAGCCCGCCGTCCTTTGCGGGCCCCGTATCCGCAACCACGCGGCTCCCGGGCGCAATGCGGCCATCCAGCAATTCCATCGCCAGCGCATCGAGCACCTTGCGCTGGATGACACGCTTCAACGGGCGCGCGCCGAAAACAGGGTCGTAGCCTTCCGCGGCAAGCATCTGCTTCGCGGTTTCGGTCAGTTCCAGCTCGATCTTTTGCTCCGCGAGGTGCTTGCGCAGCCGCTGCAACTGGATGTCCACAATCCGTCCGATCTGATCGCGCGACAGGCTGTGGAAAATGATCGTCTCGTCGATCCGGTTCAGGAACTCCGGCCGAAACGCCTTGCGCAGCGTATCGTGCACGCGCGCCTCCATCTGCTCATACGCCGGCTCGTCGTCCCTTAGGTTCGGGTGCTTTTCCAGCGTTTCCTGGATGAGCGCGCCGCCGAGGTTCGACGTCATGACGATCAGCGCGTTGCGGAAATCCACCGTGCGCCCCTGCCCGTCCGTGAGCCGCCCGTCGTCAAGAATCTGCAGCAACACGTTGAACACGTCCGGATGCGCCTTCTCGAGCTCGTCGAACAGGATCACCGAATACGGCTTGCGCCGTACATGCTCCGTCAGGTAGCCGCCCTCGTCGTAGCCGACGTAGCCCGGAGGCGCGCCGATCAACCGGCTCACGGAGTGTTTCTCCATGAATTCCGACATGTCAATCCGCACCATCGCGTGCTCGTCGTCGAACAGGAACTCCGCCAGCGCGCGGGCGAGCTCGGTCTTTCCCACGCCGGTCGGTCCGAGAAAAATAAACGAACCAAGCGGACGGTTCGGGTCCTGCAAACCCGACCGCGAGCGCCGCACCGCGCGGGCGACCGCCGACACGGCCTCCTCCTGGCCGACCACACGCTCGCGCAGCCGGTCCTCCATGTGGAGCAGCTTCTGCTTCTCGGTCTCCAGCAGACGACTCACCGGGATGCGCGTCCACAGCGCGACGACCGACGCGATATCCTCGGGGTCAACCTCCTCTTTCAACATCTTGCGGTCCTTCTGGAGTTCCGCGAGTTTCGCCTGCCCTTCCTTCATCTGCTTTTCGACGCTGGGAATCCTGCCGTAGAGAATCTCCGCCGCCTTGCCGAGGTCGTTGTTCCGCTTCGCGGCCTCCTCCTCGCCGCGCAACAGGTCCAGCGCCTGGGTCAGCGAACGGAGCTGGCCGATCAGCTCCTTCTCCTTCTCCCAGTGCAGCATCATGCCCGCGCTTTCCTCCTTGAGCCGCGCGCGCTCCGCGTCGAGTTTCTGCAGCCGCTCGCGTGACGCATCGTCCTTCTCCTTGCGCAGCGCCTCGCGTTCGATGTCGAGTTGCAGCAGGCGGCGCCGCACTTCGTCAATCTCGACCGGCATGCTGTCAATCTCCATGCGCAGCCGGCTCGCCGCCTCGTCCACGAGATCAATGGCCTTGTCCGGCAGGAACCGGTCGCTGATATAGCGGTGCGACAGCGTGGCCGCCGCGACGAGCGCCGCGTCCTGGATGCGCACGCCGTGATGCGCCTCGTAGCGCTCGCGCAGGCCGCGCAGGATGCCGATCGTGTCCTCCACGGTCGGCTCGCTGACCACGATCGGCTGGAACCGCCGCTCCAGCGCGGGGTCTTTTTCAATGTGCTTGCGGTATTCGTCCAGCGTCGTCGCGCCGACGCAGCGCAACTCGCCGCGCGCGAGCGGCGGCTTGATCATGTTCGACGCGTCCACCGCGCCCTCGGCCCTGCCCGCGCCGACCAGCGTGTGCAGCTCGTCTATGAACAGCACGATGCCGCCCGCCGCGTCAATGACCTCCTTGATGAACGCCTTGAACCGGTCCTCGAACTCGCCGCGGTACTTCGCGCCCGCCAGCATCGCGCCGAGGTCCATGGACACGATGCGCTTGTTCTTCAGACTCTCCGGCACATCGCCCGCGATGATGCGCTGCGCGAGCCCCTCCGCGATCGCGGTCTTGCCCACGCCCGGCTCGCCGATCAGCACGGGGTTGTTCTTCGTGCGGCGCGAAAGCACCTGCACCACGCGCCGGATCTCCTGGTCGCGGCCGATGACCGGATCGAGTTTGCCCTGCCGCGCGGCCTCGGTCAGGTCGCGCCCGTACTTCTTCAGCGCCTCGTATTTGTCCTCCGGGTTCTGGTCCGTCACCCGCTGGCTCCCACGCACCGCCTGCAAGGCCTTCAGCGCGGCGTCCTTCGTCACGCCCGCCGCCTTCGCCAACTTCGCGAAGGCCGAGTCCTTCACGTCCAACGAGGCCAGGAAAAGATGCTCCGTGCTGACGTAGTCGTCCTTCATCGAGCCCGCCAGCGCGAGCGCTTGCTGCAACAGCTCGCGGAACCCGCGCGCCGGATACCGCTCGGTTACGCCCTCGACCTTCGGCCGCTTCGCCAGCTCCGCGTCGAGCTGCCCGCGCAATATATCCGCCTTCGCCCCCAGCCGCGCCAGCAGCGGACGCACCACGCCCTCTGACTGGTCCAACAGCGCCAGCCCGAGATGGTCGGCCTCCACCTCCGCATGCCGCCGCTCATCGGCCACCCGCTGCGCCGCCTGAATCGCCTCCTGCGACTTGATCGTTAGTTTGTCCAGCTGCATAATTGTCACTCCTATCCGCCCGCGAAAGCGTCATATTGACTCAGGTGAAATCAAATGAATCTTTCGCAACGCGCTTTGGACCATGCATATCGGATAAATCGGTCCAATCCGATCAAATTATTGAGCAGGCTTCATACCAATTGCTTTAATGGTCGCCTGCTACTCACGCCAGCGCCGCACTTCCGTCCGCGGAGCTGTGCGTGGAGGCGCGCCGGCGGCTGAACGGCACGGTGCCCGCGCCCAATTCGCCGCCGCGGACTCGCAATGCCCGCGCGGGGCTCGACTTCAGCCCAGGCGCTCGGCGAGTTTTTCCACGCGCTTCTGAAGCGCGAGCAGACGATCGCGGAGTTCGGGCAGGCGGGCGATCGCGGCATACTGGCGGGCGGCCTGCTTTTGGGGCACCGCGGGGAAACCAAGGACGTAGGCGCCCGCGGGCACATCGGTCAGAACGCCCGATTGGGCGCCGACAACCGTGCCCGGCCCGATGGTGATGTGGCCGACGGCGCCGGCCTGTCCCGCAAAAACCGATTTCTCGCCGATCGTGGTGCTGCCCGCGATGCCGACCTGCGCCACGAGGACCGAATGGTCCCCGATGTTCACGTTGTGCGCAACTTGCACCAGGTTGTCTATCTTCACGCCCCGGCCGATCCGCGTCTTGCCGAAGCGGGCGCGGTCTATGGTCGCGTTGGCGCCGATTTCGACATCGTCGCCGATGACGACGATTCCGATTTGCGGCTGCTTCGTGCGTACCCCCTGCTTGTCCACGTCATAGCCGAAGCCGTCGCTGCCGATCACCGCGCCGTTGTGAATCCAGACGCGGTCGCCGAGGACGCAATATTCGCGGATCGAGACCTGCGGAAAAATCCGGCAATCCGCGCCGATTCGGACGCCAGGGCCGATATAACTCTGCGCGGAGACGATCGTCCGGTGGCCGATGGCGGCGCCCGCCTCTATGACCGCGAGCGGGCCGACGTGCACGTCCGCGCCCAGCTCCGCCCCGGGGCTCACCACCGCGGTCGGATGAACACCCGGCGGATACGCCGGGTCCGGCAAAGCGAACCATCGCGCGACGAGCGCAAAGGCCGCATCGGGCTTGTCCACCTTGAGCAGCGGGCACGGCGCGGGCTGCGTCCACTCGCGCCCGACGATCAGCGCGGAGGCGCGCGTGCGGGCGGCATCCGCCGCATAGCGGGTCTGCGACACGAAGGCGATCTCGCCGTTCTCCGCGTCGCGGACGCCGGCCACCGCGCGGATCTCCGCCCCGCCCGGACCCGCCAGATCGGCGTCCAGGCGCGCGGCGATCTCGCTGACGGTCATGGGCATGGGGCCTACTTCTTGCCGGTGTTGAGCAGCTCGATCAGCGGCGAGGTGATATCGCGCTCGGTGTTGTAATACAGCACGTTCGGAACGCCATTGAGGTTGTCGCCGGAGACTTCGATGACCGCGAGATAATCCTGCGTTTTCGCGTAGCCAGCCAGCGTTTCCTTGATTTCCACGACCAGCTTGTCGCGCACCCGCTTCATCTGGTCGGCGATCTGGCGGCGGCGGGTCTCCTCAAAGCGCCGGATCTTGCCCTCCATTTCGCGCAGTTCGACGAGTTTTTCCTCGGCGGCGGCGCGCCGGACGTTTCGCGCCTCCTCGCTCAACACGCGGTCCTCGGATTCCTCGCGGGCCGCCTTGAAGGCGTCCTGGAGTTCCTTGAATTCGTCCGCCATCTTTTTCAACTCGGACTTGTATTCGGTCTCCTGCTCCTTGAGCTGGCCCTCGGCGAGCTTGGTCTTGTAGAACTCGTTGAACACCCTGTTCATGTCAACGAACGCGACCTGGTCCTTCTCCGCCAGCTGGGCGCGGGCCGTCCAGGGCGCGCCACAAGCCGCCGCGATTCCCGCCGCGGCGATCCACCGGCCGATCTTCATCCTGCGATTCATGCGGACTCCTTTCCTGGTGAACTAAAACGAGTACCCGATGGTGAACTGGAACCGGCCCGATTTACGATCTTCGCCCGGATCCTGCTCCAGGGGCCAGGCATAATCGAGCCGAAGGGGGAACCCGGGAAAATCGAGCCGGATCCCGATGCCCCAATCTGAATTATACGTCGAGAAATCCCAATCATACGCATCGGCGTTCACGTATCCGATATCATAGAACGTCGCGAAGCGAAGTCGTTCAAAAACCGGTATCGTGTATTCGGCGGTGGCCGACCAGGCCGTGCGGCCTCCGATCGGCTCGTCGTTTTCGTCCTTCGGGCCGACTTGGCGATACTTGAATCCGCGCAGCGTCCGCGCGCCGCCCAGGAACAACCGCTCAAAGATTGGCACGTCGTCCAAATCGCCATGCGCCTCCGCCACGGACGACCACGCCCGGATGTTGAATACATGATCGAACCAGACGGTCCAGAAAGACGACACCTGCGCCTCGAGGTTGTAGACATCCACATCTCCACCGAGCGGGCCACCGGCCCACATGCCGCCGAGGCTCGCCCGGGTTCCGCGGGTCGGGATGAACGAGCTGTCGCGCGTATCGCGCGCAACGGTTGCATTGAGGGAACTCTTGAGGAAATCGCCCTCCTGGGCCTTGAAGAAGTCGGTGGCGCCATCGTCCACGTCGTAAATCCGGACTTCCTCCAGGCCATAGGTCAAATTCAGGCGTGTGAACGCCCCGAGGGGAAAGCCGATCCCGATATCGCCGCCGGTGTTTCGCTGGTCGTAGAGGCTGCTGAAATAGCTCCTGTTGCGCCGGTACAGGTTGAGCGTCAGCGCGAGTTTCCGGTCCAGGAACCAGGGTTCGGTGAACGAAAGGTCAAGGTCGTTGCGCTTGGTGCCGGCGGTCCCGCGCAGGCGGAGTTTCTGGCCGCCGCCGGTCGGCGGCCAGCTGGACAGATCGAAGTTGCCTTGCGACAATTCGACGAAACCGAACAACTTGTCTATGCTCGAAAAGCCGGCGCCGGCCAGGAACTGGCCCGTCCGCCGCTCCTCGACCTCAAGGGCGAGATCGAACAGACCGGGGTCCCCGGTATCCTCCGGCACCGCCGCCACATAGTCGAAATAGCCCAGGTTGCGCAACCGCAGTTCGCTCGTGCGGGCCTTGACCTGGTTGTAGACCTCGCCCGGATAGACGGTCGCCTCGCGGCGGATGACCTTGTCCCGCGTCTTGGTGTTGCCGCGGATCTTCACATCGCGCACGCGGGCCTGGGGGCCCTCCGTGATGACCGCGAGGTCGAGGTCCACGACCGGGTCGCCCGCGCGCGGACGGATCTGCTGACGGACCTCCGGGCGGATGTGGCCGCGGCTCCCGTAGAAATCCTCCACGGCCTTCTGCGCGCGTTCGATTGCGGCCAGGCTGGCGAGATCGTTGGGCCGGTTCGTGACGGCGCGCTGCACCTCGTCCACCGGGAACCGGAGCGGGCCCCGCACGCGGACATCGCCGAGCCTGTAGCGCGCGCCCGGCCGCACCGGGATCGTCACCTCGATCCGCCCGCCGTCCGTCCCGAGGGGCTCGATACGCGGGTCGCCGACGCTCGCGTCGAGGAAGCCCCGGTCCAGGAGGATGCGGCGGACCGTCTCGAGGTCCGCGTCCAGTTCCTCCGGCCTGTAGGCGCCGGCCCCCGATAGCCACGACCAGAAATTGGACTGGCGCTGTTTCATCGCCTTGCGCAGGTCGTGCGCGATCACCGGGGGCCGGTCGAAGAACCACGGCAGGATCGCGCGCATCGCCCGCGCGCCGCGCCCCGGGTCCGAAAGTTCGCCGTCAAACCGGATGCGGCCGACCCGCGCGCGGCGGCCCTCCTCCACGCGGATGAGCACCTCCGCCGTGCCGGTCGCTTCCTCTTCGCGGATTGTCCACTTCAGTTCGGCGTGGGGATAGTAGCGCTTGGCATAGGATTCGCGCACCTTGGTGGCCTTGAAGGCAAGGGTCGCGTCGTCCACCAGATCGCCCGGCCCCAGTTCGAGCCATTCGCGGACCTTGGCATTGCCGATCTCGTCCGCCCCCTCGATCCGGACCAGGCTGATCCGCGGCTTGCTTCGCACCACGTAGGTCACGGACACGCCGTCGGGCGCCTCATTCACGACGGTCGCGACGTAGGCAAACCGGCCGGATTGATTGAGCGCGCGCACATCGCGCGAGAGGGCCGCCCGGGTCAACTCCTGGCCGACCCGGACCGTCGTGTAGGAGCGCACGAAACTTTCCTCGACCAGTCCGCCGCCGCGCCGCTCGAAGCGGACCTCGCGCACGGTCGCGGGCTGGGCCTGCGCCGCGTGGGCCAGTAGCGCAAGCGCGGCGGCAACGATCGCCCCCCACGGCGCGCGGGCGTTCACACGTCTCCCGTGCTCGGCCGGAAACCGCCGGCGGCCTGGTCGGTTTCGAGCCGGTTCTGGAAACGCGTGGTTTCGTCAATAAAGTTCAATCGGATCTCACCGGTCGGGCCATTACGATGCTTGGCGACATCCACGATGGCAAGCGTCTTGTCGCCGGACTCGGAGTCATCCTTGTACTTGCAAGGGCGCCGCAGCAGCATGACCACGTCGGCGTCCTGCTCGATCGAGCCCGAGTCGCGCAGGTCGGAAAGTTTCGGGACCGCCGTCTTGTCGCGCGTCTCGGGCGCGCGGCTCAGCTGGCTCAAGACGACGACCGGGATCTTGAGTTCCTTGGCCATCGCCTTCAGCGAGGCCGATATGGCGGCGGTTTCGCGCTGGCGGCCCTCGCCGGATTTCAGCGAGTAGTTCAACATCTGGAGGTAATCAATCACGACGAGCTGGATTCCGTATTGCTTCTTCAGCCGGCGCGCGCGGGCCCGGAGCTCGACGACCTCCAGCCCCGCGGAGTCGTCCACGTACAGACTGGCCCGTTGCAGGTCGGCCGCGGCCTGGCACAGGCGCCTGTGCATGTCGCCCGTCAGCATCCCCTTCCGGAGCCGGTCCGACGCGATATCCGCCCGCGAGCAGAGCATGCGCTTGACGAGCGCCTCGCGCGGCATTTCCAGGCTAAAAATGGCGACGGGGCGCGCCTTGTGGTCGCTGACCTCGCCCATCGCCACGTACTCCGCGATGTTCATCGCGAGCGACGTCTTGCCCATGGACGGGCGCGCCGCGATAATCACCATGTCGGACGGCTGGAACCCGCCGGTCAGGCGATCTATGTCCGCATAGCCCGTCGGCACGCCGGTGACGCCGCTCTTGTTCTGGAAGATCGCCTCGATGTGCTCCATCGTCTCGTTGATGGCGTCCTTCCACGGCACGACGGTGCGGCGCTGGTTGTCCGCGATGTCGAACAGGTTCTGTTCCGAGCGGTCGAGGATGAGGTCCGCGGTTTCCTCCGCGCGGTAGCAGGCATCCACCGCCTCGCGCGAGGCGTCAATCACGCGGCGCAGGATGTATTTCTGGCGGACGATATCAATGTAGTAGTCCAGCGCGGCGGAGGTCGGCGTGGCGTCCATCAACCCCTCGAGGAACGGCATGCCGCCGAGCCCGTCGAGGATGTTGAGGTCGCGCATGCGCTGGCCGACCGTGAGCAGGTCCACCGGGCGGCCGTTGTCGTGCAGGTCAACGATGACCTGGAAAATCTGCTGGTGGGCCGGGATGTAGAACGACTCGCGGCGGATCTCGCGCTCGATGGCGAGGTCCACCGCCCGGCTGGCATCCACCATCATGGAGCCGAGAATGCCCCGCTCCGCATCCTCGCTGTGGGGGGGGATGCGATCGGCGCGGCCCGGGGATGCCGGGGATTCCGGCGCGGCCATCGGATTACTCCGCGACGATGTTGACGTGGAGATCGGCGTGCACGTCGGTCATCAGGCGGACGACGACCGTGGACGCGCCCAATTCCTTGATCGGATGGGGCAGGACGATCTTCTGCTTCTCCACCCCATGGCCCCGCTTTTCGAGGGCGGCGGCGATATCCTGCGCGGTCACGGACCCGAACATGCGGCCCTCTCCGCCCACCCTGACGGCGATCGTCAGCGGCGTGGCGAGCTTGGCGGCCAGTTCGACCGCTTGGGCGCGGCGCTGGGCGCGCGCGGCCTCGGCGGCGGCGCGGCGTTTCTCCACGCGGCGGCGGGTCGCCTCTGTGACCGGCGCCGCGATGTTGCGCGGCAGCAGGTAGTTCCGGGCATAGCCGTCGGAGACCTTGACCAGGTCGCCGGTCAGCCCGAGCCCGTCCACATCTTCCATTAAAATGACTTCGGTTGACATGTGCGTCTCCTCCTGCTCAGGGCAGCAACCCCATCACGCGGGCGCGGCGGATGGCCGTCTGGACCTGGCGCTGCTGCTTGGCTGTGGTGCCGGTGATCCGGCGCGGCATGATCTTGCCCCGCTCCGTCATGAATTTCCGGAGCAGCTCGCTGTCCTTGTAATCAATGGCGGTGACTCCCTCGAGATACTTGGCGCCCTTCTTGAGCAGCGGCTGCAGCTCGTTCATCGGGTCGCGGTTGCGGCGGTCGTCCTTCTTCTTCTTTGGTCGAATGGCCATGTGTCCTCTCTCCTATAATCGTTAGAATGGCAGGTCGTCGCCCGCCTCGGCCGGCGTGGCGTCATCGCGCGCGGCGGGCGCGGCGGTGGTTCCGCCGGACCGCGGCGGCGCGGATTCCTCGGGGGCGTCGGCATACTCGCCGCGCCGGGCGCGGTTGCCGCTTTCGAGGAACTGGATCCGCTCGGCGACGACGCCGAGCTTGCTGCGTTTCTGCCCGTCTTTTTCCCACTCGTCGAGTTTCAAGCGACCCTCGACGAACAGCGGCGACCCTTTCCGCAGGAACTCCGCGCACAACTCGGCGGTTTTCCCCCACGCGGTGACGTTGACGTAGCAGGTCTCCTCGCGGTCTTCGCCGCTGCTGGCCTTGTACCGGCGGTTGATCGCCATGCCGAGCTCGGCCACGGCCATCCCCGAGGGGGTGGCCCGCTTTTCGGGATCGCGCGTCAGGCGTCCGATCAACATCACCTTGTTCAGCGCGGCCATGTTATTTCGCCGCCGCGGCGACGACCTCCGGCGCGCGCACGAACTGGGCGCGGAACACTTCCTCGTTCAGTTTCAGGCGGGCCTGCAGGGCCGCGAGTTTTTCGCCGGCGAGCTGGAACGTCACCACCATGTATTGTCCGCTCGTCTGCTTGTCCATCGGGCGCGCGAAGGCGCGCCGGCCCAGGCGGGTCTTGGCCTCCACCTTGCCGCCGATCTTCTCGATCTCGGCCACAACCCGGTCGAGCGCGCCGTCGAGCGCCTCTTCCTTCAAGGATTCCGGGAAAATAATCATCGCCTCATATTTGTTCATACGCATTTCCTCTCACTCGTCACCCGCGCGCGCTCCTCGCGCGTCGCTCCCTCGTGTCCCCGACTCCGCATTGAACTCGTTCATCGCGCGGTCCCACCCGTCGCGCAGCGCCGCGGCCACCGCGTCGGCCGCGCGCGCGATCGCCTCGCGCATCGCCAGCTGCTCCTCCGGCGCGAAGCGGCCCAACACATGGCCCGTCGTCTCGCCCGCCGGATCGCGCCCGATCCCGACCCGCACCCGCGGGAACCGGTCCGAACCCATGTGCGCAATCAGCGATTTCAGGCCGTTGTGGCCGCCCGCGCTGCCCGCCGCGCGCAGCCGCAATCGGCCCACCGGCAGGTCCACGTCGTCCACCACCACCACCACCTCGGCCGGCTGCAATCCCTTCTTCCGCATCAGCGGGCCGGCCGCCTCGCCGCTGCGGTTCATGAACGTGCGGGGCTTCGCCAGCACCGCCCGCTCGCCCGACAGCTCGCCTTCCGCAAGATCCGCGGGGAAGCGCCAGCTCCGCCGGAATCCGATTCCCATCCGCCGGGCCAACTCGTCCACCACGTCGAACCCGACGTTGTGGCGGGTGTGCGCATACGCGCGGCCGGGGTTCCCCAATCCGACGATCAGTTTCATGTTCGCGGTTGGCGGTATGTGCGGCTAGCGAAACATCCACCGCGGATCCCCGCCCGGGTTTACTTCTTCGCCTCCTTGGCCGGGGCCGCGCCCTTGGCCGGAGCGGCGGCTTTCTCCTCCTTCTTCGCGGCCTCGGGCTTCTTGCCCGCCTCGGCGGGCGCTTCCTCGCCCTCTTCCTTCTTCTCCTTGATGACTTCGGGCTCCGCCGCAGCGGTCGCCGCCGGGGCCTCCGCCTCTTCCTCGCGCGGCGCGGAAACGGATGCGATCGCGAAATCGGCCGGGGTGACCAGCGTGAATTTCGCCGGGTCCAGCGGGACGCGGCCCGCCGACAAACTGTCGCCGATGCCCAGCGCGGACACGTCCACGTCGAACGACTCGACGATATCGGTCGGCAAACACTCGACCTCGATCGCGCGCAGCAGCGTTTCGAGCACGCCGCCATGCTGCGTGACGCCGACCGGATCGCCCACCAGGTGGAGCGGGATTTCGATGCGCAGCTTCTCGGTCAGCGAGATCTCGTGGAAATCCGCGTGGACGATCTGCCCCGTGATCGGGTGGTGCTGGACTTCCTGCAGCAGCACCTTCTTGGTCTCCACGCCCGGAATATCCAGGTCCATCATCACATGCTCGCTCGCATGGCCGTGCAGGGCCTGCTTGAAGATTTTCTCGTTGAGCTGGATGCTGACCGGAGTCTTGCCCACCCCGTACACCACGCCCGGGAAGTTGCCGGCCCGGCGCAAGCGCCGCCCCGCGCTGGACCCCGCGGTCGCGCGCACCTCCGCCACCACTTTGATTGCCGTTGCCATATCATCTCTCCACGCCCCCGAGGGGCTCTCGCACTCGCCTCTAACTACACCCTGAACAATGACGTCACCGACTGGTTGTTGTGCACCCGCAGGATGCCTTCACCCAGCAACTCGGCGATGCTCAACACCGTCACCTTGAACCCGTCAAACGACCTCGGCGGCACGCTGTCGGTCGTGATCAGCTCCGTGATGGCCGATTTTTTCAGCCGCTCGACGCCCAGATCCGTCAGCATGCAGTGGGTCACCGCGGCCATCACCGACTTCGCCCCGCGCTGTTTGAGCAGCCCCGCGGCGCTGGTCAGCGTGCCGGCCGTGGTCGTCAGGTCGTCCACCAGCAGCGCGTTGCGCCCCTCGACCTCGCCCACCACGCTGATCGCCTCGACCTCCGTCGCGCTCTTGCGCTGCTTGCCGACGATGGCCAGCCCCGCGCCCAGCATGTTCGCGTAGGCGTAGGCCATTTTCAGGCCGCCCGGATCCGGGGACACCACCACCAGGTCCTGGAGATTCCGCTGGCGCAGGTGCTTCACGATCACCGGCGCGGCGAACAGGTGGTCCACCGGGATGTCAAAGAATCCCTGGATCTGCTGCGCATGAAAATCCATCGCGATCAGCCGGTCCGCCCCCGCCGCGACCAGCAGGTTGGCCACCAGCTTCGCCGTGATCGGCACGCGCGGCTGGTCCTTGCGATCCTGCCGCCCGTAGCCGTAGAAGGGAATCACCGGCGTGATCCGCGCCGCCGACGCGCGTTTCGCCGCGTCAATGAGGATGAGCAACTCCATGATGCTCTCGTTCGGCGGCATGCACGTCGGCTGGACGATGAACACATCCTGCCCTCGGATATTCTCCACTATTTTGACAAAGATCTCCCCGTCCGGGAAGCGGCTGATCTGCACGCCCCCGAGCGGTTCGCCGATATAATCGGCGATCGCCTTGGCCAGAGCCGGATGCGAATTGCCTGACAGTAGCTTCACGTTTCTCTCTTCGCACAATCCCGCGCCACGCGGGATGGTTGCCCGACTAGGATTCGAACCTAGACTCTGGCCTCCAAAGGGCCGTGTGCTGCCGTTACACCATCGGGCAATCCCGGTTCAGCGGAGGATATCACACCCCCGCCAGCCTAGTCACCCGGGCCCCAAGGAAAGACGCCCGCACGGACGCCGGACCGGCTCGCGCCTGCCCGGACACAAGGGGGGCAAAGCTAGGAAAGACCCCACGGCGAGTCAAGGGGAAAGGGGAAAAGGTGGCGATTCGGCGCATCCGCGCCGGCCAGGGCGCCGCGCCCAGTGGAAACGGCAGACCCGGGCCGTGGCCTAAACGCCGAACGCGACGCCCAGCGCGGCCGGCTCCGCACATCAACTGCGCGCCGCACAGGGACACCACGCCGCCCGGGGCCCAGGGCAGCAGGATCGGAAACGCGGAGGGCACCGCCGCCGGCTGATAGCCCGGCGCCGCAAACACCCCCGCCCCGACCCTGCTGGAGATCACCGCCGAACCGGCGGACGGGAGGACAGGGTTCCGCGATTCACGGGCGCACAAGACCCCCGGCCCGCGCAAGTTGTCCGGATTGAAAAGGGCGCGGATTCGTGTACGGTCTGCCCCCGGATGAACGCCTCGCGCACCTATCATATCTGGACGATCGGCTGCCAGATGAACGAGGCGGATTCGCGCCGCCTCGCGCAGCAGCTCGAATTCGCCGGCTACCGCGCCGTGGACCGGGCGGAACACGCGGCCGTGCTGGTCCTGAACACCTGCGTCGTCCGCCAGCAGGCGGAGGACAAGGCGGTCGGCCGGCTCGGCGCGCTCAAGGCGGTCAAACAGGCGCGGCCCGATCTCGCCGTCGCGCTGATGGGCTGCATGGTCGGCCTGAAGGAGGCGCCGGCGCTGAAGGCGCGCTTCCCGTTCGTGGACGTCTTCATGCCCCCCTCCGAGACCGCTCCGCTGCTCGATTTCCTCCAGTCGCGCGGCGCGCTTCCGGACCTGCGCGCGGAGGAGTCGCGCGAGCGCGCGCTGCGGGACGCCGTGCAGGACGGGGACCTGCCCCTCCCCGCGCGCCTGCGGGGACAAGTGACCGCGCATGTGCCCGTCGTGCTGGGCTGTTCCCACGCCTGCTCGTTCTGCGTGATCCCCTACCGGCGCGGGGCGGAGCGCAGCCGCCCGATGGCCGACATCCTCGCCGAGACGCGCTCGCTGGCCGCGCAGGGCGTGCGCGAAGTCATGCTGCTCGGCCAGATCGTGGACCGCTACGGGACCGATTTCGGCGACGGGACCGGACTCGCCGCCCTCCTGCGCGAGGTCGCGCGCGTGGACGGCATCCGCCGCGTCCGGTTCCTCACGAGCCACCCGAACTATATGACCGACGCGATCCTCGAGGCCGTCGCGTCCGAGCCCAAATGCTGCCCGCAGATCGAGGTGCCCATCCAGGCCGGAAACGACAACGTCCTCGAACACATGCGGCGCGGATACACGGCCCGGCATTACCGCGATCTCATCGCCCGCATCCGCGCGTTCATGCCGGACGCGGCGATCCACACCGATCTCATCGTCGGCTTTCCCGGCGAGACGCGCGGGCAATTCATGGACACGCTCCGGCTCGTCGAAGAGCTGCGCCTCGACAAGGTCCACCTCTCCATGTACTCGGAACGCCCCAAGACCGTCGCCGCGCGCCGGATGCCCGACGACGTGCCGGAGGCCGAAAAACGGGAGCGCTGGCGGATGATCGAGGATCTGCAGACCGGCATCCTCGACGAAAAAAATCGCGCGCTGCGCGGCGCGACGGTCTCCGTCCTGGTCGAAGACACCCACAAGGGCAAGTGGCGCGGCCGCACACCGCACGGCAAACTGGTTTTCTTCGAAGACCCCCGCGACCGGCGCGGCGAGGAGGCGGACGTGGTCCTCGACTGGACCGGCCCCTACTCGATGCTCGGCCGGCCCGCCGACATGCGCCGCGAGCTGCCCGTCCCGGCGGTGTGATCCGGACGGGATCCTTCTCTCCCCTCGGCGGCATGATTCCCCCGCGAGACCCAAATCGTTATACTATCGGCCATGTTCTTCACCGCGCCAGCCGTGCCACCGAAGGAGAGGCCACGCAAGACGCCAATCCTCTATTCCGCCGCGATCTTCCCCGGCCTCGGCCAGTTCACGCAAAGACGCGCCGCCGCCGGAACGCTCTATGCCGGGGCGGGCCTGCTCGCTTCCATCCTCTTTGTTGCCATGCTGGCCCGGCACGGGGCCGACGCCGCGCGCGCCGCGTGGGACGCGGTGGCGGGTGGCCTGGATCCCGACCGCGCGCGGGCCGCGTTCATCCCCATCCTGAAGACCGGCGCCCTGCTCCTTCTGATTTACACGGCGAATCTCTACGACGTGTGGTACGCGTGGTACCGCGGTCTGCTGGCATGGCGCGCGGCAGCGCCTCGCGCCACAGATCCCTGATCGCCGGGGAGACACTACTAGAGTGGTTCTCCATAGTTTTGTCTCCCTGACCGGGGAGCGCACGCGCCCTCGCGGATCGTTCTACTTGGCGGGGCGAGGGTGCCCCGCCCCACACGCGGGGGCGCGGTTCCCGGCCGCACGGCGATTCGGCGGTTGGAAATATTACCAGCGGTACCGCAGGCGCAGCGCCGGGAGCGCCTCGGGATCGGACTGGAGGCCGAAGCCGGCGGTGAGTTCCGCCGCCGCCCGGTCGAGCCGGCGGCGGTTGTGGCGATGGCTCGCGTCAATGCCGCCGTAGATGCTGCCCGAATACCAGGTGATCTCGAAGAACGTGAGCGCGGCGAACGCGCCCCACTCCTCGTCCCCGGCGGTTTCCACCAAGCCCCAGATGAAGAGGCCGTTGAGGATCAGGGAGCGCAGCGCGTTCGCGTATTCGCCGGCGTAGGCATAGCCCAGCCCTGGCGCGAGCCCGAGCCAGCCGCCGAACGCGGGCCGCTTGTCACGCCCCGATGCGTAGGCCTCGACCATGCGGACGGCCGGCTGTCCCTCGGCCTCCACGGCGCGCAGCGCGGCGGGCGCATCGCGCGTCTCCAGCAGGGCAGCGGCCTGCCGGCGTCGTGCGTAGGCGGCGCCGTCGCCATCGAGCGCGCGCGCGGCGGACTCGAAGAAGAACGCCGCCTCCGCGGGCCGGCGGTCCAGCGCGGCGGCCTCGCCGCGCAGCAACGCGATCTCCGCGGAGTAGCCGCCCAGCGCATCCTCCGCCCGGTCGAGCAGGCGCTCGGCGCGGCCGGGCTCGTCGGCCCGCCACCACGCATGCGCGGCGGACCAGAAAAAGGCGGCGCGCCCCGCGGCGTCGGGCGCCCGCAGCGCGAGCCGGTGGAACTCGACCGCCGCGCCGGCGTGATCGTCCTGCGCGGTCAGTTCGTTCGCGAGTTGAAGCCCAGCCTCCTCCGCCCGTACGGCGACGGCAAGCATGAGGAAAATAGCCCGCGGAAGGGCACGGAGGTACACGCGGGGGCCTGATCCAGTCCCCCGGTTCATTGATTTCCTGCAAACGTACGGGGGACACACGCGCCCCATCCGGAACAGGGCGAGACACTTCCGACTCGATAATCTAGAGGCTATCCCATAACCCATTTTT
This sequence comes from uncultured Verrucomicrobiota bacterium, assembly GCA_964388845.1. GTDB lineage: Bacteria > Verrucomicrobiota > Kiritimatiellia > CAIVKH01 > CAIVKH01 > JAMLJG01. Next base: position 1,164 of record CAYMCD010000027.1, on the reverse strand, counting down.
GCGCTGGTGCGAGCGTCGCGCCCGCCGGGCCAGGCGCGCCGACGACGGCGATGCCCCAGCGCACCGTCGAGGAGGCGCAACACCGCCCGGCGGGATGCGCCGCCGCATCCCGCAGCGGGACCGGGCTGTTTTGCCGCCTGGCTGCGTTGGGAGCTCGGGCACGGGCCGCGTCGGGCACGCCTCCCGCACTCCCGCCTTGCCAACCGGCAAAACAGCTCCGGCCGGCATCGAAAAGCGGTTTTGGGATAGCCTCTAGTTTTCATCCTTCATCCAATCGGTGTGTTCCGAGAGCGGATCGCGGTAGGTGGTCACGCCGCGCCGCACGACGGGTTCGTCGGCGGCCTGCACCACGCCGGGCTCGCGGACGAGCCGATCGCCGACCAGCGGGACGCCGAGCGAGCCGTGCGCCCGGCTCGCCTGGAGGAAATACTCGGAGCAATGCGGGTCGAGCGAACAGCGATGTCCGATGGCGGGGCGGATCTGCGCGCGGTAGAAGCCGACGATCCATTCCGCGGGCCCGGCGCGTTTTTCGCGCGCGGGCGTGGGGTCCACCCGCACCTCGTCGCGCAGCTCGAAGCGCCAGAGATTCCGGCACGAGGCGAGCTGCTGGAGCAGGGCCGGATCGTCCGACCCGAGGGTCGGGTCGAGCCGGCGCAACAGGAACAGCGCGCAGCCACCGCGAATAAAAAGGCCTCGATCCGGCGCGCCGCGAAAGGCCCGCGCATAGGCGCTCCACGCCGCGGGGAGGTCGCGATTCGCCCAGTGCGCGCGGCCGGCGAGGTAGGCCGCCTGCGCGCGGGCGTCCGGGTCCGCGGCCTCGGCGGCGAGATGGTCGAGGATTCGCCGCGCCGATTCCGAGCGCGGATCCAGCCGGAGCGCGCAATCCGCGGCGAGCAGCAGCGCCGCCTCGTGCGCCGGCTGCGCCGCCAGCGCGCGGAGCGCCTCGCGCCGGGCGCGGACCCAGTCGCCCATTTCGTAGAGGTCGGACGCGAGCGTATAGCCGGCATCGGCCGCGGCGCGCGAAGGGGCCGGGGCGAAAAAAATCATCCCGATGCCAAGCACCGGGATGATTTTTCTGCACCTTGCGGTGAACACGATCTCAATAGAACGACGCGCCGTACTTCTTGGCGTAGTCGGACGTCGTCATGCCGTTGGCGCCGTCAA
>CAYMCD010000026.1:0-31118 GCA_964388845.1 uncultured Verrucomicrobiota bacterium | reverse complement strand
GCAGTTGGAGTCCCTCGTCGCGATACGACGCCCGCTTGTGACCGCTCGCCCGCCGGTCCGCCAGCCCCAGCAATTGATCTCGAAACGAATCGTCCCCCACATACCAGCCCCTGCGCAGCGCCTTCCATTCCTCCACCAGCTCATCGGGTTCACTTCCCCGCATCATTTCGGCTGCGCGTCGCTCCAGCAGCATGCCATACCGTCGGCGGCTGCTCCGGTCCTCGTCGGACAGTTCGTGGCTTTCGAACACCCGTTGGCGAACTAGCCACTCCGGCAGCACGGCCTCCCGCACAAAACGCGGGAAGCTGCTCCACGGATACTCCGCCAACGCCGGCTTCTCCGCATCCAGCATCCGCGCCCGCGCGGGATTTAGATGGATATAGTGGCTCAGCGTGCGGAAATAACCCGCGTCGTCCACCGACACCGGGATCGCCTTGTATCGGCCCTGGAACAGGTGCCCGTTCAGCTGATGGCGGCGGTTGAATCGCTGCGTATACGTCCCCTGGAACCACTTCATCCCCGCCACCAGATTCGCCTCCGGCGTCTCCAGCAGCAGGTGATAGTGATTCCCCATCAGCACGTAGGCGTGGATGCGGAACCCCGTCCTCGCGCACGCCTCGGCCAGCGTATCCAGGAAGCACCGGCAATCTTCCCCGTCGCGAAAGATCGCCTCGCGCCGATCCCCGCGGCATATCACGTGGTACACCGCCCCCGCATACTCCATTCGAACGCTTCTCGGCATGCCTCACAGCATCCTCGTCACCCCACCCACCCGTCAAACCCATTCTGCAACTATGTGCGGACTGACCCCTTTGCTGTGACTTTGCTGAACATTCTGCAACTATGTGCGGACTGACCCCTTTGCCTTTGCTGTGCGGACTGACCCCTTTGCTGTGACCCCTTTGCTGACCCCTTTGCCCCCTTTGCCGATGGGAGGATTAACGTGGCGGCGGGTCATTTCTGAGGCCCGGCTTCCGCAAGCGGATCAACAACGGCGCGCATCAGGTCGCGCACGCGGGCGGGGGAGAGGTCGGCGGGTGTTTCCGTTTCCGCGTTGGCTGCGCCGCAGGCGTTGGCGCAGCGCAGGGCGTCACCCAGCGATTGCCCGGCGGCGAGCGCCAGGAGCAGACCGGCCGTGAAGCTGTCGCCGCTGCCGATCGGATTCAGCGCGCGCACGCCGGGGGCGGGGACGTGGAGCGAGCCCGCGCCCGTATAGGCCGTCGCGCCGCGCGGACCGTCGGTCACGACCACCTGTTCGGCGCCGCCCCGGATCAGGCTCGCGGCCGCGCGATCCACCGACGCCTCGCCGCAGGTCCGGACCAGTTCCTCGCGGTTCAGCTTGATCATCGCGGGCCGCGCGCCCAGACACGCCAGCAGCGGCGCGCCGTGCGAGTCCACACAGGCGCGCACGCCGGCCTCGCCCGCCGCGCGGCAAAGCCGCGCGAGAAAATCGGGCGGGGCCCCCGGCGGCGGCGTCCCGCTCGCCGCAAGCCAGCACGCCCCCGGCAGACGCTGGACGACGGCCGCGCAAAGATCCGACCACAACGCCATCGGGACGGGGGCGGCCTCTTCGACCAGCTCGGTGACTCGCCCCGTGTCGGTTTCGAGGATCGTATGGCATTGCCGCGTCGGCTCGGGACAGGCGAGCCAGTGGGCCTCTATTCCGATCGCCCGCACGGCATCCGCGATAAAGTCCCCCGTGCCGCCGCCGATGAACCCGACCAGCCGGACGGGTGCGCCCATCCGCGCGAGCGCAAGGGCGACGTTGATCCCCTTGCCCGCAGGGCTGACCCGGACGGCTTCGGCGCGATTCACTTCGCCCGGCCGGTAGGCCCGGAAGAAAAGCGTCCGCTGAACGGCGGGCGTCGGGGCGATGCAGAGGATCGGGGCGCCGGGCCGATTTTCCAATGATGGGTTCATGTCAACCGGCGCGTTGCGCTTGTTCCCGGAAGGCGACCAGCGAGAACGCGGGTCCCGCCGGATGGTCCGGGTCCTCGGGGCCGAGCTCGATCCGCGTCATGCCGTAGAAACGCAGGGCGTCGAGGATGGCCTCGCGCGGGAGCCAATAGCTGAAGGGCGCCCGGCCGCCGAGGTGGAGCGGATTCCATTTCTGCGCGCCGTAACGGCGCGAGCGCGCCGCGGCCTTGAAGCCACGCCACTCGATTTCCCGCGCGGGGCCGAATAAATGCGACTGGGCCCGGTTCCCCCGGATTCGCGCCGCGTCGTAATAGTGCGTCCACAGGAACACGGCGGGCGCCCGGCCGCAAATCTGGTCGAGCAATTTCAAGGGTTCGGTCATGTGGTAGAGCACGCCGCTGGCGAGGCACACGTCGTACGACTCCGGATGCGAATCCATCCACGCGACGAAATCCGCGCACACAAAGCGGGCGCGATCCATCGCGAGGAGCTCCCTGGCCACAAGGCATTTGAGGTACGAGCGCGTGTTGGACTCGACCGCAGTGACGGAGGCCGCTCCCGCCCGCAGGAGCTGGCAGGTGTGGCCGCCTTCCATCGGGCCGAGTTCCAGCACGCGCCTGCCGCGCGCATCCACCCGCTGCAACATCCACGCGATCCGGGGGTCCTCGTACAGCGGCCGCGATCCGGCCTGGACGCCCAGCGCGGGGGGAAACGACCCGATCCACTCGCCCTTGAAGATGTCCGCGGCGTTCTGCGCGGCCCTGTCGTCCCGGACGAACCGGCCCAGCACGCGGCGATTCCGCGCGGCCAGGAGGCCGGACCAACCCATGTCTTTTATCCATCCCCAGATCGCGGACATGCCGACACTCTAGTGCAGGGGCGGACCGCGTACGACGCGAAATGTGACCTGCTTGCGAGCGGGGGAAGGGGGCGGTAGGATGTCCGCATGAAGGCCATCGCAATGGATGATTTTGGGGACGCGTCGGTCTTGGCGCTCCGGGAAATGGCCCGGCCCGATCCGGGCCGCGGCGAGGTGCTGATCCGAGTGCGCGCGGCGGGCGTGAATCCGGTTGACTGGAAAATCCGAGAAGGCCTGTTGAAGACGCGGTTGCCGCACCAATTCCCGATCGTACCCGGATGGGATGTCGCCGGCGCGGTCGCGGCCCTCGGGCCGGGGTGCAGGCGATTCCGCAAGGGCGACGCGGTGTATGCGTACGCGCGCAAGCCGGTCATCAAGGACGGTTGCTACGCGGAATACGTCGTCGTGTCGGAGAAGAATGTCGCGCGCAAGCCCGCGGCGTTGTCCTACCAGGAGGCCGCCTCGATCCCGCTCGCCGCGCTGACCGCGTGGCAGTCGCTGTTCGACGCCGCCGGCCTGACGCGCGGCCAGACGATCCTGATCCATGCCGGGGCCGGCGGCGTCGGTGGATTCGCGATTCAGCTGGCGAAGTGGAAGGGCGCGCGCGTGCTCGCCACCGCCAGCGCGCGCAACCACGATTACGTGCGCGGCCTCGGGGCGGACGAGGTGATTGACTATACACGCACCGACTTCGTGGCGGCCGTCGGGGCGCTGGCCCCGGGCGGATTGGACGTGGCCTACGACACGGTCGGCGAGGATGTGCAGGTGAGGACGATCGCGACGGTCCGCCGGGGCGGCACGCTGGTGACGATCCTCGCGCCGCGTCCGGAGTCGCTCAACGCGGGGGGGATTCGCGTGCGCTACGTATTCGTCGCGCCCAACGGGGCCCAGCTCAAGCGGCTGGCCGCGCTGGCCGACGCCGGCCTCCTCGCCACGCATGTGTCCGCGATCCTCCCCCTGGAGCGGGCCGCCGAAGCGCACCGGCTCATCCAGACGGGGCACACGCGGGGGAAGATTGTGCTGGCGCCATGACCGGCCGCCGGTCACCGGCCACTGATCACATCTCGGCCCGTTTTTCGCGAAGAAAGCGTCCGCGGTGGCGGACGATGTCGCCCTCGATCATGTAGATCACGTCCTTCGCGATGTTGGTCGCGTGGTCGCCGATCCGCTCCAGCGTGCGCGAGACGGAGGTCAGGGCGAGCAGGCTCTGCAGTTGAGCCGGTTCGCGCTGGATCTCCTCCTCCACGGCGGCGAGCAGTTCGCGGTTGCGGCGATCCGCCTCGTCGTCGGTCATCCAGATTTCGCGCGCCAGCTTGGCATCGAGGTTGATGAGGGCGTCGAGGCTGCGGCTCACCATGCCCTGGACGGTTTCCGACATCTGCTGGATCTGGAAGTCTCGTTTCATCGGGGGGCGTTGCGCCAGCGTCACGGCCCGCTCCCCGATGTTGACCGCCAGGTCGCCGATGCGCTCGAGGTCGTGGTTGATCTTGATCATCGCGACGACAAAGCGGAGATCGTGGGCCACGGGCTGGTAAAGCGCGAGGATCTTGAGGCATTCCTCCTCGACAGCGACCTCCTGCCGGTCAATGTCGTGATCCCCCTCGATGACCTTGCGGGCCATCGGCTCGTCGCGATCGAGGGCGGATTTGACGGCGAGGCGCAGGTTGTCCTCAACCATCGCGGCCATTGTGAGGCTCAATTTCTTGAGGTTGTCCAGTTCGCGCATGAAGTGTACGGCCATGGTCGTGCTCCTCCCGTCCGGGCGGGGTGTTGCGTGTTACCCGAATCGTCCGGTGATGTAGTCCTGGGTCTGCTGGTTGGCGGGCTTCTGGAACAGGTGATCGGTCGCGCCGAACTCGATCAGTTTCCCTTCATAGAAGAAGGCCGTCCAGTCGGAAACGCGGGCGGCCTGCTGCATGTTGTGGGTGACGATGACGATGGTGTATTCCTGGCGCAGCTCGGCGATGAGGTCCTCGACGCGCGAGGTGGCGCGCGGGTCGAGCGCGGAGCAGGGCTCGTCCATCAGGATCACCTCGGGGTTCACGGCGATGCTGCGCGCGATGCAGAGGCGCTGCATCTGGCCGCCGGAAAGCTGGAGCGCGGAGTCGTGCAGGCGGTCCTTGACCTCGTCCCACAGGGCGGATTTGCGCAGGCAGCGCTCGACGGTTTCGTCGAGCACGGAGCGGTTGTTGACGCCGGCGATGCGCAGGCCGTAGATGACGTTTTCGTAGATGGATTTCGGGAACGGGTTCGACTTCTGGAAGACCATGCCGACGCGGCGGCGCAGCGCGATGACATCCACGTGCGGCGAGTTCAGCTCCATGCCGTCGAGCACGAGCGAGCCATCCATCCGGACGCCGTCAATGAGGTCGTTCATGCGGTTGATGCAGCGGAGGAAGGTGGACTTGCCGCAGCCGGAGGGCCCGATGAAGGCGGTGCACTGGCGGCGCGGGATGCGCATGTTCAGGTTGAAGAGGGCCTGGTGGGCGCCGTAGAAGAAGCTGATGTCCTTGACCTCAATGACGATGTCTTCGGCGGGCGGGGCTTCAAGGGTGGCGTTCATGGGCAGGGCTCCTCGCTAGAAGGCTCCGGTGGCGTATTTGCGGCGCAGGCGTTCGCGGATGACGATGGCGCCGAAGTTCAACAGGACGACGAGGGCGATCAGGAAGAGCGTGGTGGCGAAGACCATGGGGCGCGCGGCGTCGGAGTCGGGCGACTGGAAGCCGAGGTCGTAGATGTGGAAGCCGAGGTGCATGAATTTCCGGTCGAGGTGGATGAACGGGAAGATGCCGTCCACGGGCAGGGTCGGCGCGAGTTTCACAACGCCGACGAGCATGAGCGGGGCGACCTCGCCCGCGCCGCGCGCCATGGCGAGCACGAGGCCGGTCATGATGCCGGGGGCGGCGGCGGGCATGACGACGCGGTGGATGGTCTGCCACTTCGAGGCGCCGAGCGCGAGCGAACCTTCGCGCGTGCCGCGGGGCACGGCGGCGAGGGCCTCCTCGGTGGAGACGATGACGACGGGCACGGCCATGAGCGCCAGCGTGAGGGCGGCCCAGATGATGCCGCCGGTTCCGAAGGTCGGGGTGGGGAGCGATTTGGAGAAGAAGAGCTGGTCCACCGTGCCGCCGGTGAAATAGACGAAGAAGCCGAGGCCGAAGACCCCGAACACGATGGAGGGCACGCCGGCGAGGTTGTTCACCGAGATGCGCACGGAGCGCGTGAACCAGCCCTGCTTGGCGTATTCGCGCAGGTAGATGGCGGCGAGGACGCCGAAGGGCATGACGGCGAGGCTCATCAGGAGCGTCATGACGAACGTGCCGAAGATCGCGGGGAAGATACCGCCCTCCGTGTTCGCCTCGCGCGGTTCATCGGAAACGAAGGCGGCGAGGCCGTGGAAAAAGAAACCCAGTTTCGCGGGGGCGGTCATCCGATTGGGGTAGTGGAAATAGACCACGTCGCCCAGCGGCAGCGCGCGGTCCTCGCCGGTGAACAGGCGCAGGTGCAGGCGACCCCGGCCGAGCTCGGCGCGGATGCGCGTGGCCTCGGCGGCGAGCACGTCGTAGCGCTGCTGGAGCTCGGCCTGGCGCCGCCGGCCGCGCGGGGACTCGCGTTCGTCCGGATTCAGGCGCAACTGCGTCATGAAGTGGTTGATCTTGCCGATCTCTTTTTTCTCCACACGGCGCAATTCGCCGCGCAGGCCGCGGATGTGCTTCATCGCGGCGCGCAGTTCGTCGTCGAACGCGCCGGCGCCCGCCTCAAACCGGCGGCCGTCCGGCAGGTCCAGCGCGACCGGGAGGCCGATGGCGTGGCCGTACTCGGTGCGTTCGACGACTATCGCGTCGGCGGGGTATTCCTTCGCCGCGGCGTCGTTGAACGCGATGTAGCGAAAACCCTGGCCATAGACGTCCTTGTTGCCGACCTGGATATGCCACTCGCGTTCCACCGCCTTGCCGGCCTCCTGCGGGACCATGCGGTCGCGGGTACGGGTGACGATGCCGCCGGTGACGCGCTGGTCGCGCTGGATGGAGGCGCTGCCGGGTTTGAGGTCAATCCGGACAACCGGCTTCGGCCAGAACACGTTCAATCCGTTGGCGACGATCAGCGCGAGCAAACCGATGACCATGAACAAGCCGATGGCGAGGCCCATGGACGTGAGCCAGACCCCGGTTTCGCCGGCCGGCCGGTTGTTGCCGAGCTTGTGGTGGGGGCGCTTCATGGCGTCATACGGCCTTGTACTTCTCGCGCAGGTGGTGGCGGAGCAGTTCCGCCAGGGTGTTGACGAAGAAGGTCATCAGGAAGAGCAGCATGGCGCCGAGGAAGAGGGCGCGGTAGAGGGTGCCGTGGTGGGGCGCCTCGGGCAGTTCGACGGCGATGTTGGCCGAGAGCGTGCGCATGCCGGAGAAGATGTTGAAGTCCATGATCGGCGTGTTGCCGGTGGCCATGAGCACGATCATCGTTTCGCCCACCGCGCGCCCGAAACCGATCATGATGGCCGAGAAGATGCCGGCCGAGGCGGTGGGCAGGATGACGCGCATCGCGGTCTGCCAGCGGCTGGCGCCGAGGGCGAGGGAGGCCGATCGGAACGCGGGCGGAACGTTGGAGAGCGCGTCCTCGGTGATCGTGAAGACGATGGGGATGACCGCGAAGCCCATCATGAATCCGACCACGAGCGAGTTGCGCTGCTCGAACGGCAGCCCGGTGGCCTGCACCCACCACAAACGGAAATCGGCGGTCGAGGCGCCGGTGCCCAGGTCGCGCGCGACGAACCAGACCGATTCGAGCGCCGGTCCGAGCTGCCACGCCGCCCAGGCGCCGAGCGCGAGCAGCGGGACGATGAAGATGAATTCGTGGCCCTGGCGGATGTGGCGGCGGACGCGGTACGGCATGCGGTTCCAAATCGCGCCGAACGCCGCGGCGGTGACGGGCAGGATGAACAGCATGAGGAGGAAGGAAGGCACGTGCTGTTCGACGAGGGGCGCGAGCCAGAGCGCGGCGAGAAAGCCGAGGATCACGGAGGGCAGCGAGGCCATGATTTCCATCGTCGGCTTGATGAAGCGCTTGAAGTCGGGGTGCGCGAACTGCGAGGTGTAGAGCGCGGCGAGCAGGGCGAGCGGCACGGAGAACAGCATCGCGTAGAGCGTGCCCTTGAGCGTGCCGATGAGCAGCGGGACCATGGAGAGTTTCGGCTCGAAGTCATCCGAGGCGCCGGTGCTCTGCCACTCGTACTTCGGCCCGGGCGCGCCCTCATACCAGATCTTGCCGAAGAATGCCTTGAAACTCGCCTCGGGGTGCGGGTCGTTCAGCGCGTAGAGGTGCAGGCGATTGGCCGTGTCGAGGAACCAAAGGCCGTCGTACTTCAGGCCGACGAAGGCGAGGCGGGGCTCGAAATCCAGCGCGCCGGTCCATCGGATCGTTTCGGTGGTGGAGAAACGGAGCGAGGCCTGGCGCCCGGATGCCAGAAGGAAGGCCTTGTTGCGCAGACTCTTGCTGTAGGCGATCGGTTTGCCGTCGAGCGCGGTAAACCGTTTGGTGCATCCGAAGAGGCGACCCTGCCCGCCCTGTTCGTAGAGGCTATAGATCCGGTTTTCGCCGCGTTCGTTGGCCACGACGATGGAGTCGTCGCCGAAAAGATAGTCAACGACGGCCAGTTCCGCGCCGGGGTCGTCGGGAAAGGGCCGCCAGGTCTGCCGCAGCGCCAGCCGCCCGTCCTCGATCACGAAATACTGAAGCGCGCCCGCGGTGTTGGCGATCAGGACGCTGTCGGCGCGCTGATTGACGAGGATGCGCGAAACGGTTCCATCCAACTCGCCGGACAGGTCGAAGCGCGCGCCCATGCGCCATGCGCCGCCGCCGAGCAGGCTGCGGCGCTGGGCCACTTGCGCCGCGAAGACGCGTTGTTGCCCGTCAATCTCCTGTGCGACGACAGCCAGCCGGTCGCCGCCCTGGCCATCCATGTCAATCAATCGGACCGGATGCCCGGCCTCTCCGACCTGGAAGGCGGGAAGCGCAGCCAGTCCGGCGGTGACCCGGCGCGCGCCGTCGCCAAAGGCCGCCTCATATTCGATGGTGGCCGTCATCACGCGGCCATCGTCCAGTCCGGCGATGATCTCGTGGCGCTTGGGATGATAGGCGAGCGCCGTGGCGCGCGTGCTGTCGGGCAGGGGGAGGCGTTGGATCTCCGGTTGGGCGTCCTCGTCCACGCGCAGGAACGTGACGGCGCCCGAGCGATCGAGCAGGAACGGGAGCGCCGACCACTCGTCGGCGCCCATGGCGACGTAGTCCCCATCCGGCGCCGGCCAGGAAGCGGCGGGCCGCACGGAGGCGCGGGAAAAGAGGGGCAGGATCTGCCAGAAGATGAATATGAAAATCGCGAAAACCGCGGTGACGATGCTGATGCCGCCGATTTTAATGAAGTGCTGCATGGCCCGGTCCACCCAGAGGGTGAACGGGGCGATTTCATAGCGTTTGGATTTTTCGGCGGCCACGGGGAGGGGTATAAAGACGCGGGGAGGCCGGAATATCCAGCCTCCCCGCGCCCCTGCTATTTCATCAGTTGAGCTTCTTGAGCTCTTCCGAGAGCGCCTCGGCCGGCATCGGGAAATAGCCGTCCTTGACGACGACTTCCTGGCCCGCCTTGGAAAGCACGAACGCGAGGAACTCCTTGGTGAGGAGATCCATCGGCTGGCCGGGCTTCTTGTTGACATAGATCAACAGGAAGCGGGCCATCGGATAGTCGCCGCTGATCGCGTTCTCGGGCGTGGCCTCGAACAGGGCGTCGGCCGACTCGCCGAGCGAAAGGGCGCGCACGCCCGCGCTGGCATAGCCGATGCCCGAATAGCCGAGCGCATAGAGATCGCCCGCGACGCCGAGCACCACGGATGAAGAGCCCGGCTGCTCCTTGACCGTCGCGCGGTAGTCGCCCTTCGCGAGCGCGTGCTCCTTGAAGAAACCGTAGGTGCCCGAGGCGCTGTTGCGGCCGTAGAGCGAGATGGGTCGGTTGGCCCAGTCGCCGGTGAGGCCGAGCTGGCCCCAGGTGGTGAGGTCTTCGCCGCCCATCTTGCGGGTGCTGGAGAAGATGCTGTCCACCTGTTTCAGAGTGAGGCCTTTGATCGGGTTGTCCTTGTGCGCGAACACGGCCAGCGCGTCCACGGCGACCTTGATCTCAGTCGGCTTGTAGCCGTGCTTGGCCTCGAACGCGTCAATTTCCGACGACTTCATCGGACGGCTCATCGGGCCGAGCTGCGCGGTGCCTTCGATCAGCGCCGGCGGCGCGGTCGAGGACCCCTTGCCTTCCACCTGGATATTGACGTTGGGATAGAGGGCCCGGAAGCCTTCCGTCCACAGCGCCATCAGGTTGTTCAGCGTGTCGGATCCGATGCTGTTGACGTTGCCGGAAACGCCCTCCACCTTCTGGTAGGCGGGGATGTTTTCGTCAACGTTGGCCGGGCCGGCAAAAGCCGAGCCGGCCGACAGGGCGGCGGCGAGAACTCCGGCGAGGCCGGAGCGGATATGCGTCTTGTCCATTTTATTATACGTCCTTTTGGTTAAGGAGGGCCCGGCTGCCGCTACGGGCGGCGGGCCCGCGACCCTCAAAATAGTCCTGTTCCCACGCGAATTGCCGGTCATCGGACGTCCGGCGCCGGCAAAATGTGGCTTCCGGCCGGGCCGGTGCGGCGAGGGGCCGCAGCCACTCAATTTCAGCGGCGCCGTTTCCGGCGCCCAACAACCGTTCGATCCGATCCTCTTCGAGTCCGGTGAACTGCGCCAGCGTTTGGAGGCTGACCACCTCCGCCCGCTCGACGAACCGGCGGAGGGTCGTGCATTCATCGGCATCGAATACCCACGCTTCTTCCCTGCGAACGATCATGGAAGCCTCCTTGATGCGTTGCGCTGCCGGACGGCCCGGACGGCCTCGGCGGCCGTCCGGGCGGTGTGAGTTGAGTTAGAATTTCGCCGCCAGGTCAAGCTGCAGGCGGTCGTAGTCCGTGCTGTCGCCGTCGAGGCCGATCTCGCTCATGAAGTACGTCAGGCCGGCCTTGAGGATCTTGTTGATCTGGTAGCCCAGGGCGACCTTGTGGCCCTTGCCGTCCGTGCCGCCGCCCAAGAAGTCGGAGTCGGAGAAGGCGCCGAGGACGGCGTTCGCCTCGACCTCGCGGTAGCTGTAGCCGAAGTCGAACGAACCGGGGTCCTTGGTCTTGCCCAGCTTGAAGCCGAGCTGGAAGGCGGTGTCGTCTTCGTCGGCGTCATTGTTGATCGCGAGGTTGCCGAAGAGCGAAACGGGCAGACCCGCGTTGAACCCGACTTCCGCGATGGCATCGAGGATTTCAAAGCCGGTCGCGTAGAGCAGGGGCGAGACTTCGCCGGTGACCGGGTCCTCCTCGCCGCCCGACGTGCTGTTGCCGAAGCCGTCTTCCTCGTCCACCAGCGTGGGATAGCCCTCGAGATTCTCGTACTGGTAAAGGCCTACCGCGCCCAGCACGCTGAAGTCGTCCTGCTTCAACTTGGCGCCCGCCTGCGCGCCGTAAAGCATCGCGTCGTCCGTCGTCGAGGAACGCTCATCCACCCAGAAGCCGCCGGCGTTCACGAACAGGTCGAGGCCGTCGCCGCCGAATTTGCCCTTGATCGCCACGCCTTCCGGATTGAGGTCGCCGTCCCAGACGAGGTCGCCGACCGTATGGAACGGCATCGGCATTTTGCCGCCGACGAAGTTCAGGCCCTCGAGCGCGCCCGGGTGCCAGTCGAGATAGGCCAGGTCAATGAACACGTCTTTCCGGCTGAACCCATTGTCCAGCGTTTGATTCCCGGCGACCGGGTCGCCGCCTTCGCTCGTCGACAGCTGGAAGCCGATGGTGACTTCATCGCTCGGCTTGGCGGTCAGGCCCACCCGCGCGCGGATGCGCTGGCGCTGCCGTTCCTCTTTGCCGTCCTGGTCAATGTACTCGTGGCGAAAACGGAAATCGCCCCCGAGCTTGAGCGTGTCCGCCCACGAAGCGGGCGCCTTGGTTTCCTCGGCCGCGGCCGATCCGACGAACGCGAGGGCGCCCGCCGCGGCGGCCAGCATGACTGACTTTTTCATTTTGCCTCCTGGTTTGGTTGTTTTCGTTCACCCCTTCGCCCCCGCTGCGGATGCAGCCGGGGCGCGGCGTGAAAGGGCGATGGTTTAAGGATTCGCGTTAGCGCCTTGTGAGCAACCCATCAGATCATCGTATTATTCGCGGAAGCGGTAGCCGACCCCGCGCACGGTTTCGATATAGTCTCCGGCGTCGCCAAGTTTGCGCCGCAGCCCGACAATCTGGACATCCACCGAGCGGTCCGTCACCGCGTAGTCCTCGCCGCGCACGGCGTCCACGATCTGCTGGCGGGTGTAGACCCATCCCGGGCGCCGGGCCAGGAACTGGAGCACGCCGAATTCGGTGAACGTCAGGTCCACGCGCTTGCCCTTGTGGAGCACCTCGTGCCGCCCGGGGTGGATGGCCAGTTCGCGGACCGTGACGGGCGTGGAATCGTCCGCCGCGTCCCGCGCTTTGCGGCGCATGATGTTGCGGATGCGCGCCACGAGGACCTTGGGACTGAAGGGCTTGGTCAGGTAGTCGTCGGCGCCGACCTCGAGGCCGGTCACGATGTCGGTTTCCTCGCCCTTCGCCGTCACCATGACGATCGGCATGTGCTGCGTGCGCGGCTCATTCCGAAGGTTGCGGCAGACCTGCAGGCCGTCAATGCCCGGCAGCATCAGGTCGAGCAGGATCAGGTCGGGCGCCTGTTTCCGGGCGGCCTCCACCGCGCCCTCGCCGGCGGCGAGCACATGCACGGCGTATCCTTCCTTGCCGAGATGAAACGTCACCAGCTCCTGGATATCCTCGTCGTCCTCGATGAGAAGAATTTTCTTCCTGGCCATAAACGCCCTTTCAAGCCGTCGGCACCCGGAGAGTGGACGCGCCAGATTAGGGGATTGTTAGGCCGGCGTCAGTACTTTACTGGATTCGTTTGATGCGGCCGTAGGCGGCCAGCGCCTCGTCCCGGGCGGCGGCGTGGTTCACGATCGGAGGCGGATAGACGCCCCCGGGGGCGGCGCGATCGCGCGGCGCTAGGGGGCCGACGCGGTGGATGCGCCCCGCGTCCGCGTCCCTGAGTTCCGGGATCCACCGCTTGACGTACGCGCCGTCCGGATCGAATTTCCCGCCCTGCAATTCCGGGTTGAAAATGCGGAAGTAGGGCGCCGCATCCGCCCCGCACCCGGCCGTCCACTGCCAGCCCAGCGTGTTGTTCGCGAGGTTCGCGTCCACCAGCGTATCCCAGAACCACGCCGCGCCCGCCTGCCAGGGGATCAACAGATCCTTCACGAGAAACGACGCGGCGATCATGCGGGCCCGGTTGTGCATCCAGCCGGTCCTCCACAATTCGCGCATCCCGGCATCAACGATGGGATAGCCTGTTTGCCCGCGCTGCCAGGCGCGCAGCCGCTTCGGGTTGTCCTGCCACGGGAACGATGCAAATTCCGCGCGCAGCGGCTCCGTCGCCGTGTGCGGGAAATGAAAGAGGAGGTGGTGCGCGAATTCGCGCCACACCAGTTGCCGCAGGTACGGTTCCGCCGCGCCGCCGGGGTGCGCCTTGCGAATCGCCCACCAGACCTGGCGCGGGCCGATCTCGCCCCATTGGAGATGAGGCGAGAGGCGCGAGGTGCCCTCCCAATCCGGCCGGTCGCGCCCGATCCCGTAGGCCGGTGCCCTGGACTCGAAAACGGCGAGCCGCTTCATCGCGCCCGCCTCGCCCGGGGTCCACGCCTCCGCGAGGCCGGCGGGCCAGCTCAGCCCCGGCATCAGCCCGAGATCGTCCACGGAAAGCGACGCGATCGGCGGGCCCGCGGGCACCCGTTTCGGCGCGGGCCGCGTCGTTGACGGATCGCCGATGGCCTGGCAGGCGCGGTGGAACGGCGTGAAGACCTGATAGGGTTTGCCCTGCTGGGTCGCGACGGCGCCGGGCTCGTGCAGCAGCGCGCCGGTGAAGGACGTGGCGGCGATGCCGCGCGCGCGCAGGTCCGCCTTGATCCGCGTGTCGCGCGCGATGATCGCGGGCTCGTAGAGGCGGTTCCAGTAAATGGCGGTCGCGCCCGTTTCGGCGGCGAGTCGCGCCAGCTCGCGGTCCGTCGGGCCGCGGCGGATGACGAGCCGCGCGCCGCGCGCCTCCAACGCGCGCGCCAGCGCGACGAGACTCCGGTGCAGCCACCAGCGCGCCGCGCCGCCCGGCGCCCACGGCGCCTCCTCCTCCGGCGCCCAGACGAAAACCGGCACGACGGGCCCGCCGCGCGCGACCGCCGCATGGAGCGCCTCGTTGTCCGCCAGCCGCAAATCGCGGCGAATCCACCAGATGGTCGTCTCAGGCGTCATGGGCAAGTCTTACCACGGATCCTCATGCCGGGCACGAGTGGCGTGCGAAGGCCTCGCACAGGGCGCGTTTGAGGGCGCGGTGGCGCCGGGCGAACATCGCGGCGAGCGCGAGCCGCGCCAGCGGCGCGAGCAGGATGTTGACGGCGCGGCCGCCGCGCAGTTCGAACTGCACCACGTCTTCCGCGCGGCACGCGGCCTCGCCCATCGGCGCGAACCGGTGCGTGTGAATCCACAACTTGAACGGGCCCTCCACCTGGACGTCGCGGAACTGCCGGCCGTGTTCGTAGCCCTCGTGCATCGCCACCCAGCGCACGCGGGTGAGGCCGAGATTGAATTCGAAAATCGCCATCGCCTCGTCGCGGATGCCTTCGTGTTGCAGGATGCGCACCGGCGGAATTTTCGGCAGCAGGGTGGGCAGGGCGTCCGGACCTTCGTGCCAGGCGAACACGGCGTCCGCGGGGTGGGGCAGGGCGACGGATGTGGAGTAGCGGTGCATGGCTCACCGCCCGCGCAGCGACGCGAGCCCCCCGTCAACGCCGATGACCTGTCCCGTCACCCAGCCCTGCGCCGGGTCCAGCAGCCACGCCAGGGCCGATGCGACGTCGTCCGGCGCGCCGATGCGCCCCAGCGGGTGCAGGGCCTGCGACGCCTTCAGCGCGGCCTCATGGCTCGTGATGCGCGCCGCGAGCGGCGTATCCACCAACCCCGGCGCGACTACGTTGAAACGGATCCGGCGGGGCGCGTAGGTCGCGGCCGCGGAGCGGGCGAGCCCTTCGACGCCCGCCTTCGCCGCCGCGATGGCTTCATGGTTCGGCAAACCCACGCGGGCGGCGCACGACGACACCAGCGCCACCGAGCCGCCACTCTCCTGCATGGCGCGTGCCGCCGCGCGCGTCACGTGGAATGCCGCCGTCAGGTTGAGCGCGAGGGTGGCGGACCACTCCTCGTCCGCAGTCAGATGGGCGGGCTTCAGAAGCATGCTGCCGACGCACAGCGCCACCGCGTCGAGGCCACCCAGCCGTTGGGCCGCTTCGGCGACCACGCGGTCCACCTCGGCGCCGGACGTGATGTCGCCGGGCGCGGTGGCCGCGCCCAGCTCGGCTGAAAGCGCGGCGAGCCGTACGCCATCGCGCGCGGTCCCGAATACGGCGTGGCCGTCCTGTCTGAACCGGCGCGCCAGCGCGCTTCCGATTCCGCCGGTGATTCCAAAAATCAGCGCCTTCATGGGGTTTACAAGGTTGCTCCGCTGATCATACTTCTCCCCGTGCCCGATATCCTTACACCGGCGCTGCTGGTCTTCGCGCTCACGTACCTCGGGGTGGCCCTTGGGGAAATCCCCGGCCTCGCCATGGACCGCACCGGCATCGCGCTGCTGGGCGCGGTCGCGATGATTGCGTTCGGCGTGCTGGATACGGCGGAAGCGACCGCCGCCGTGGACGTCCCGACGCTCCTGCTGCTCTTCGGGCTGATGGTGCTCTCCTCGCAATTCCGGCTCGGTGGATTCTACACGCACATCGCGTTGCGGCTCACCGGCGCGATGGAACGCCCGCGCCGGTTTCTCGCGCTGGTCATGGCCGTGAGCGCCGCGCTTTCGGCGGTCCTCGCGAACGACATCGTCTGTCTCGCGTTTACGCCGGTACTCGCGTGGTCGCTGGGGCAGCGGCGGCTCAATCCGCTGCCGTTCCTGCTGGGTCTCGCGCTGGCCAGCAACATCGGCTCCGCCGCGACCCTCATCGGGAATCCGCAGAACATGCTGATCGGACAGGTCGGGCGCCTCCCGTTCCTGCCCTTTTTGGGCTGGTGCATCGTACCGAGCGCGGCGTCCCTGCTCGCGGCCCATGCCATCCTCTGCGCGCTCTATCGGGGCCGGTGGACGCAGACCGGCCCGGCCGATGTCGCGCGCGGCGCGTGGCCCGGCTGCGACCGCAGCCAAAGCTGGAAGGGCCTGGCCGTGACCGGCCTGCTCGTCGCCGCCTTCTTCACCGACATCCCGCGCGAGCTATCGGCCTTGGTCGCGGCGGGCGTCCTGCTGTGCAGCCGGCGAATGGCCACCCGCTCGCTGATGGGGCTGGTGGACTGGCACCTGATCGCCCTCTTCATCGGACTTTTCGTCGTCGTGCGGGGATTCGAGGTGTCCGGCTGGCCCGCGTGGCTGGTTGAGCGGACCCGCGCCGCCGGATTCCGTCTCGACGATCCCTACACGCTGACCGGCGTGGCCGCGGTATTGAGCAACCTGGTCAGCAACGTTCCCGCCGCGATGCTGTTGATCAAATTCCTGCCGCCGGGCGATCCCCAGCCGTGGTACGTCCTGGCGATCGCCAGCACCTTTGCCGGCAACCTCCTCACGATCGGAAGCATCGCGAATCTGATCGTGATCGAGCAGGCGAAACAATGCGGCATCGCCATCACCTTCCGCGAACACGCCCGCGCGGGCATCCCCGTCACGCTCGTCTCGCTCGCGATCCTCGCGGGTTGGATCGCGCTGGCGCGGTGAGGCGCAATCCGATATGGGGGCGAGACGCATCTCCGCCTCCTTCAGGGTTGGGGGGGCTCAATACGCCAGCCGCAGCGACGGGTTGCCCGCGCGCGTCAGGACGAGATGAAGGTTGTCGAGGGCGCGGGTGGCGAAGGCGGCCTCGCAGTAGCAGAGGTAGTAGCGCCATTTGCGGATGAAGATCTCGTCGTAGCCGAGCGCGCGGACCGCCGGCAGGGCCGCCTCAAAGGCCTCGCGCCATCGGCGGAGCGTCGGCGCATAATGCGGGCCGATGTTCTCCACCGACTCGACGTGCAGGGCCGAGTGTTCCGTCATCGCGCGGACCAGCGCGCCGAGCGAGGGCAGATGGCCGCCGGGGAAAATATGCTTCTGGATCCAATCCACGCTCCGGCTGTAGGCCTCGTAGCGCTGGTCGGGTATGGTGATGACCTGCAGCGCCGCCACGCCGTCGGGCGCGAGCGCGCGGTCGAGCGTCTGGAAATAGGAGGCAAAATATTCGCGGCCCACCGCCTCGAGCATCTCGATCGAGACGATCCGGTCGTAGCGGCCTTCGATCGCGCGGTAGTCGAGCAATTTGAATTCGATCCGGTCGGCCAGCCCCGCGGCCCCCGCGCGGGCGCGGGCCTCCTCGAACTGGCGCTTGGATATCGTGATGGACGTGACCCGGCATCCCGTCCGGCGCGCGGCCTCGATCGCGAAGCCGCCCCAGCCGGAGCCGATTTCGAGCACGTGGTGCCGCGGCCCGATCCGGGCGGCCTCGATGAGTCTGCGCATCTTGGCGCGCTGCGCGTCTTCCAGCGACTGGCCGGGATGCTCGAAAACGGCGGCCGAGTACAGCATCGTGGGGTCGAGCCACAGCTTGAAAAAATCATTGCTCAGGTCGTAGTGGGCCGAGATGTTCCGGCGGCTTCCCGCAACGGTGTTGCGGCGCGCCCGTTGGGCGGCGCGGTTGAAGGCCCGGCCGAGGCGCGCCATGCGCAGGTCGCCGTCGTCGAGCCGGTCGCGGTTTTCGATCAGCAGCGCGATGAGCGCCGTGAGGTCGGGCGAATCCCATTCGCCCAGCATGTAGCCCTCGCCGAGGCCGATTTCGCCGTCGCGCGCGAGGCGGGCGAAAAACGAGGGCGCGCGGATGCGCAGGGCCGCGGCCGCGCCCGGCGTGCGCCCGCCCAGGGTCCGCGACGAGCCGTCCGGCCGCGTGAGTTCCAGCGTCCCGCGCTCCACGCGCTCCAGCACGCCGGTCAGCATCCGCTCGCAGAACCGCTCCCAGCCGGAGGAGGCCGGGGCGCGGATGGTCATCCCGCTAGAAGGCGCCGGCTTGGTGAAGACCGGCAACTTCCGCCGAAAATAGAGTTGGGCCGCTTGCGTCATGATCCGGGGCATCGTCATCAGCGCCGAGAACGGGAAGCGTGCGACGGTGCCCGCGAGATGCTTCGTGTCAAGCGGCAGGGCCTTACCCTCCAATTGCGATTTAAACACCACCCGCCCGTCCCGCACGATGTCCACCCGCACGTCCACCCGGGGGTGCGTCGGCGACAGGGAAAACGCGTATTCGCCGCCCCGGTCGTTGAACGGCGACACATGAAACGCCTTGGGCGCGTGGAACCGGGCGATCCCGCCTGCGAACTCCGGCCGGTCGAGCAGGTAGAGGTGGCGCTCCTTGAAGGTGTTGTTGACCTCCGCGACGGCGCACCGCAGCGACCCGTCCGCCGCGTAGCAATAGTAAAAGCTGACCGGGTTGAAGACGTAGCCGAGGAACCGGGCCGAGGTGACCAGGAACACCCGCGCGACGTCGTCGCCGGCCGCCGTCATCTTAAGAAAGCGGTCCAGCTTCTGCCGGATGGATCCGGCCCCCTCGTCGAGGTAGTCGCGGTCCCGGAGAGTGAACAGGCTCGCGCGGTTGTAGCCCAGGCCGCGCACGCGCCCGCGCAGCGCGGGCAGCTCGTCCAGGTCGAGCCCGAAGAAATAGACCGGGTACGAGAACGCGTGCCGCTCCGGCGCCAGGCGCGCGTGCGTCACGCGGCCGCGATAGATGCAGGAGTTCACAGCGCGATCCCGAAGTGCTCCGCCACGGCGGCGCCCGACCGCACGGCGTCCTCGTGGAACCCGTTGCCGAAATAGCTTCCGCAGAAGAAGGTCC
This sequence comes from uncultured Verrucomicrobiota bacterium, assembly GCA_964388845.1. Taxonomy (GTDB): domain Bacteria; phylum Verrucomicrobiota; class Kiritimatiellia; order CAIVKH01; family CAIVKH01; genus JAMLJG01. The sequence goes on along the minus strand of CAYMCD010000026.1, from coordinate 12,324 downwards.
GGTTCACGCCGTTCAACAGCGGCAGCGCCTCCTGCGTGGCCATCGCGTCGAAGGTGTACAGCGGGTGCGTGTAGCGCATCTCCCGGACGACCGATTCGGGCCGCGGCGGGCGCGGGCTGTTCAGCGTGACGAAATAGGGGCGCGCCGCGCGCAACCCCTGCAGCCGGTTCATGTGGTAGGTCAATGTGACCGGGCTCGCGGCGTCGAGTCCGCCGTGCCGGCGGTAGTTCCAGGAGGCCCACGCCCGGCGGATGGGCGGCATCAGCGATTCGTCGCTGTGCAGGACGGTGTGATTCGGCAGGTAGCGCCACGCGCCCAGCAGCCGCCGTTCGTCCGCCGACGGATCGGCCAGCATGCGGAGCGATTCGTCGGCGTGCGCGGCCAGCACAGCCGCGTCGAATTCCAGCGACGCGCGGCCGCGCGGCTGGACGCGCACGCCCGTCGGCGAGCGCGTCACCGACTCCACCCCGGCGTTGACGTGGAAAGAGCCCGCCATCCGTTCCAGCGCCTTGCGCACGTAGGCCTGGCTTCCGCCCCGCACCGTCTGCCATTGCGGGCGGTCCTCCAGCGAGAGAAGGCCGTGGTTTTCCCAGAACCGGATCAGCATCTCCGCCGGGAACCCCTCGATGTCCCGGAGGGAGGACGACCAGATCGCGCCGGCCATCGGCAGGATGAACGCCTCCCGGACCCGTGGCGGAATCGCGCGCGACGCGAGGTAGCGGTCCACGGTCAGGCCCGCCAGCCGGCCCGCCGCGAGGTCCGCGCGGGCCGCCCGGCAAAACCGCGCGATCCCGCGCAGAAAGCCCCAGTAGCCCGGCTTCAGGATGTTCCGCCGCTGCGCGAACAGCCCGCCGAATCCCGTGCCGGCGTATTGCAGACCGGTCCGCTCGTCGAAATAACCGAACGACATGTCGCTGTCGCGGATCGGGCACTCCAGCCGCCGAAGCAGCCGGTTGAAGAGCGGGTAGGTCTTGTTGTTGAGCACGATGAACCCGGTATCCACCGGCGTCCCCGCATCCGTCCCGTCGGGGATCGCGATCGTGTGGGTGTGCCCGCCCACATAGTCGTTCTTCTCGAACAGGGTGACGCGGTGCCGCTCGCGCAGCAGCAGCGCCGCCGTCAGGCCGGCGACGCCGCCCCCGATGACGGCGATGTTAAGTCCTGTGGCGGCCCGATAGTCCATGATCAAGCCCTCGTAAACTGCGTCATGTCGCTCCGCTTGCGGTTCCACCACTCGCGCAGGCGCGGGAACTCGAAAGCGAATTGCGGCGTGGCGAAGCCGGACGGCAGCGCGGACTCGATGTCGTCCAGCCGCCAGAAGCGGCCCTCGTCAATTTCCGACGCCTGCAGCCGGAACGGTCCCTCGTGCAGCGTGACGAAGACGCGGACGAGTTCCGTTTCCACCGGCGATTCCCAGAAATATTCGTAGGCCTTTTCCAGTCGGGGCGCGCGGACGCCCAGTTCCTCGGCCAGCTCGCGGTGCGCCCCCTGCGCCGGCGCCTCGCCCGGCTGCAGGTGCCCGCCGACGGACGAATCCCACCGGCCCGGCTGGATGTCCTTGTTCGCCGACCGCTTCTGGAGGAACAGGCGGCCCTCCCGGTCGAAGACCTGCACGTGGACCGCTTGGTGGATGAGCGACGGATCGCCGTGGCAGGCCGCGCGCGGCGCCCGGCCGATCACCCGCCCCATCCGGTCCACAATGTCGAATAGCTCGCTCATGATCATCGCGTCGCACTACGCGATAGAACCTTGCGGGCCGGAGTCTGACAGATCTGACGAGTCAGACAAGTCGGACCTGTTTCAACGCGCCGCGCGCGCCGCTCGGCCCAAACGAATCAATCCTGCCGCAGGAAATACGCGATGTGCGGGGTGTAGAGTTCGGGCTCCAGCAGGAACGAGTCGTGTCCCTTTTCGGAGTGCACCGTGATGTGCTGGAAGGGCACGCGCGCCTTGCGCAACACGCGGCACTGCTGGTCCTGCTGGGCCGGGGCGAAGCAGGCGTCGTGCGTGATCGTGAACACCAGGTGTCGCTGCGCGCGGCATGCCGCAAAGGCGTCCTCCAGCGAAGGCTTGCCGGTGTCCGCGAGCAGGTCGAAGCGCTGCCACGCGTCAATGATGCGCAGGTAGGTGTTGGCGTCGAACCGTTTCACGAACTTGAAGCCCTGGTTGCGCAGGTAGGACTCGACCGGGTGGCTCAACCAGTACCACTTGTCGCGGTCCTCCTCCGGGCGGACGACCTCGGTGCGCGCGCGGTCGGCCATCATATCGAGCGACACGAAGGTCTTGTGGCTGATCATCCGCGCGAGGGCCAGCCCGCGTTCGGGGTGTTTGCGGCCGTAGTAGTGCCCGCCGTTGAAATGCTTGTCCTCCTCGATCGCGCAGATCTGCTCGTAGTTGTAGATGCGCTGCTGGATCGTCACCTCCACGCCCGCCGCGATCGAAATGACGACGCCGACGCGGTCCGGATGCCGGACGGCCAGGTTCGTCGCGCAGAGACCGCCGAGCGATCCGCCCGCCGCGGCGTGCAGGCGCCGGATCCCGAGGTGGTCGAGCAGGTGAATCTGCGAATCCACGATGTCGCCGAACATCACCGTCGGAAAGGCCCGGCCATACGGACGCCCGGTGGCCGGGTTCCGGCTCAGCGGACCCGAGGACCCGTAGCACCCGCCCACGTAATTCGCGCAGACGACGAAATACCGGTCCGTGTCGAACGCCTTGCCCGGCCCGATGAAATCGTCCCACCAGCCCACATGCTGCTCCCCGGTCCACAGCCGGTTGACCCCCTTGACCGCCCGGTTGATCCCCGCCGCGTGCTGGCTGCCGCTCAACGCGTGAAACACGAGGATCGCGTTCGAGCGGTCGGCGTTGAGCGTTCCGTACGTCTCGTAAGCGAGCGTGACCGGCGCCAGCTTCTCGCCCGTCTGGAAGACAAAGGGACGGCGTCGGTCGGCGAAGGTGAAGAACTTCGTCTCGACCTCGCCGAGGGCGGACTTCAATTGGGTTTTTCGAGCCATGGATAAGGGGAGGGGTGAAAAGAGAGGGGCGTCGGGCGGCGGGAGAAAGTTCCAACGTCTGTAAAAAATATTTTCAGGACTTCCAACGTCTGTAATTTCCAGTCTCTGTAAAACGACCTTCTCCCAGCTCCTTTCCCCCGATTTCGGAGCCGAAGCCGATTCGGACGCCCGACTCCTGTTTTCTTCCTACTTCTGCGATGCCGTCAAGGCCTGGTCTATGTCCGCGAGGATGTCGTCAATGTGTTCGATGCCGACCGCGAGGCGCACCAGTTCGGGCGTGATGCCCGCGCCGCGCTGCTGGGCCTCGTTGAGCTGCGAGTGCGTCGTGGTGGCCGGGTGGATCGCGAGGCTCTTCGCGTCGCCGACGTTGGCGAGGTGCGAGTGCAGCTTGAGGCTGTTGATGAACTTCGCGCCCGCGGGCGCGCCGCCCTTGATGCCGAAGATGACCATCGCGCCGCCCTTGCCCTTGAGGTACTTGACGTTCTTGGCGTATTCCGGGTCGTCCGCGAGGCCGGGGAAGCGCACCCATTCGACGAGCCGGTGTTCCTTGAGGTGTTGCGCGACCGCCAGTGCGTTCCGGCAGTGGCGCTCCATCCGCAGCGGCAGCGTCTCGATGCCCTGCAGGAACAGCCAGGAGTTGTCCGGCGCGATGCACGCGCCGAGGTTGCGCAGCGGCACGGTGCGCATGCGCAGGATATACGCCAGCGGCGCGAGCATTTCGGGCAGGTCGTGGCCCCATCGGAGGCCGTGGTAGGAGGTGTCGGGCGTGTCGAACAACGGGTGCTTGCCGGCGGCCCACTTGAATTTTCCGGAATCCACCACCACGCCGCCGATGCCGGTGCCGTGGCCGCCGAACCACTTGGTCAGTGAATGGACCACGATGTCGGCTCCGAAGGCGATCGGCTGGGCGAGGTAGGGCGTGGAGAAGGTCGAATCCACGATCAGCGGGAGGCCCGCGGCGTGCGCGATCCCGGCGATGGCCTCGAGGTCCGTCACCTCGAGGGCGGGATTGGACACGCTCTCGACGAAGACGGCGCGGGTCTTCGCGTCAATGGCCTTCGCGACGTTCTCCGGGTTCTGCGTGTCCACGAACTTTACCGTGAGGCCGAGCGTGGGCAGGATGTCGTTGAACTGCGTGTAGGTGCCGCCGTAGAGGTTGCGCGCGGACACGATGTTGTCGCCGGCCTGGGCCAGGTTGACCAGGCTGTAGAAGATGGCGGACATGCCGGACGCGACGCCCAGCCCGCCGAATTCCGGCGCGCCCTCGAGCAGCGCGACGCGCTTCTCGAGCACGTCGGTCGTCGGGTTCATCAGGCGCGTGTAGATGTTGCCGAGTTCCTTCAGCGCGAAGAGGTTCGCCGCGTGCTCCGTGTCCTTGAACACGAAGGAAGAGGTGCGATAGACCGGCACGCCGCGCGAAAGGGTGGTGGGGTCGGGCTGTGTTCCGCCATGCAGGCACAGGGTTTCCAGCTTCATCTCTCTGTCTCCTCCTGGTTGGTTGTCTGAATCGCAATCGCTATCGGAATCGTTTCACGTCGCTGCTTGCCGCCGCTGTCCAGCGCGGAGGAACGGGAACGATTCCGCCCAGCGGACCCGCCGGGGCATGGGGGAGGGACGGATTCCTCAATCACGAGGCTCATCGTTCCCCCGCTGCCGGGGCTGGCCTTGGCACCTTATCCCTTGGGGCCGCGGCCGGGACAGGTTGCTGGGCGGTCATCGGGCCAGATCCCTCGCGCCACTCTCGATGTGCCGCCGGATCGGATCCGGCCGGCAACGAGTAGCGCACACTATGCGGGCCGCGGGATTGCCCGTCAACCGATATTGCGCGATTGCCGCTTGCCACGGCATCGCCCGCCGCGCAGTATCGCTGCTTTTCAGCCGGGGGAATCAATCGCATGGAAGCGGGTATTGTCGGGTTGCCCAACGTGGGCAAGAGCACGCTGTTCAACGCCCTGTCCGCCGCGGGCGCGGAGGCGAGCAACTATCCTTTTTGCACCATCGAGCCGAACGTCGGGATCGTGCCGGTGCCCGACCCGCGCCTCGCGGTCATCAACCGCTTCATCGAGACGAAGTCCATCGTCCCGTCCGCGTTGAAGCTGGTGGACATCGCCGGACTGGTTCGCGGCGCGAGCGAGGGGCAGGGGCTCGGCAACAAGTTCCTGTCCCACATCCGGAACGTGGACGCGATCCTGCAGGTGGTCCGCTGCTTCGAGAATCCCGATGTAACCCATGTGGACGGCGAGGTGGACCCGGTCCGCGACATCGCCACGATCGAGACCGAGCTGCTGCTCGCCGACCTGCAGCAGGCCGAGGACAATCTGCACAAGAACCAGAAGATCGCGCGCGGCGGCGACAAGGAGGCCGGCGCCCGGGTGGCCGTGCTGGAGCAGTGCCGGGCGGCGCTCGCGGCGGGCAAGCCGGTCCGCGCGCTGGCGCTCGACGAGGAGGCGCGCCGGATGGTCAAGCAGCTCGGCCTGCTGTCCGCCAAACGGATCCTGTATGTCGCCAACGTGGACGAGGACAACCTGGCGGGCGAGGGGCCGCGGGTCGCGGCGGTGCGGGCGTATGCGGCGGCGAATGGCGGCGAGGTGGTCGCGGTGTGCGCCAAGATCGAGAGCGAACTGGCCGAACTCGAGGAGGCGGATCGCGCCGAGATGCTCGAATCGCTGGGCATGAAGGAGCCGGCGCTGGCCGCCGTCGCGCGGGCGGCCTACCACTTGCTGGGGCTTCAGAGCTTTTTCACCGCGGGCGAGAAGGAAATCCGGGCCTGGCCCGTCCCGATCGGCGCGACCGCGCCGCAGGCCGCGGGCGTGATCCACAGCGACTTCGAGAGGGGCTTTATCCGCGCCGAGATCTACGGGGTCGCGGACCTGGTTGCGCACGGGAGCGAAGCCGCCATCCGCGCCGCCGGCAAGCTGCGCGTGGAGGGGAAATCGTACGTCATGCGCGACGGCGACGTCTGCCACTTCCTGTTCAACGTGTAGGTCCCTCCGCGGAGAGGGCGCGCCCGATTTTTCCCCGCGCGGGGGCGAGGCGCCCCCGCCTCGCCATCCAGATGGCGATCCGCGAGGGCGCGTGAGCTTCCCGGATTGATTCGGGTTATTCTTGCGACGTGGTATCAGAAGCCCCCAACTGGCGGGCCATCCATTCGTGGGCGGGGACGGCGGGCAGGTGGTCGGTGGACGCCTCGTCGAAGGCCGCCTCGCGGGTGACGGGGCCGACCGGTCCGTCGAGGACCGCGACGGGGACCGGCTCGCGGGTGTGTCCCTTTTTCGAGACCGGGGTGCGGTGGTCCATGGCCACGACCAGCCGGTACGGGGCGCCGCCGGCTTCGAGCGCGCGCCAGATCGGGCCCACGATGCGCTCGTCGAACATCTCGATCGCCCGGGTTTTCAGGTCGGCCCGGCCCATGTGCCCGCATTCGTCCGGCGCCTCGAGGTGCACATAGGCGAAATTGCCCGCGCGCAGCGCGTCGAGCGCGGCCCGCACCTTGTTCTCGCAGTTGGTGTCGAGGAATCCGGTCGCGCCTTCGATGACCGGGGCCTCGAGGCCGGCGAGCAGGCCCAGCCCGCGCACGAGGTCCACCGCGGAGACCACGATGCCGGTCCGGCCATGCGTTTCGCGAAAGGAGGGCAGATGAAGCGCGCGGCCCTGGCCCCAAAGCCATATCTGGGAGGCCGGATTATGGCCGGCGGCGATGCGGGCGCGGTTGACCGGGTGGTCCCGCAGGATTTCGCGGGCGTCCGACATGAGGCGTCGCACCTCGTCGTGGCGTCGCCCGCTCGGAAGGTGCGGGTCAATGAGCTGGTCCGCGATTTCGTGCGGCGGCTGGGTCAGCAGCTCCACGGGCCCGTCGTCCCAGATGAGCAGGTGCCGGTAGCTGACGCCGCCGCGGAAGACCAGGCCGGGCCGGCCGAGCCTCGCCTGCACCGTGGCGATCAGCTCGCGCGCCTCCGCGGTCGGGATGTGGCCCGCCGAATAATCCCTCATCGCCCCGTTGTCCACGGTGACGAGGTTGCAACGGTAAGCGACCTGGTTCGGCGCGAGGACCAGCCCGGCCCCGGCGGCCTCGATGGGGGCGCGGCCGCTGTAGAACGCGGCGGGATCGTAGCCGAGCAGGCTCAGGTTGGCGACGTCGCTGCCGGGCGGCAGCCCGGTCGGGACGGTCTGGATGCGCTCGACGCGCCCCGCGGCCGCGATCCGGCGGATGTGCGGGGCCGCGGCCGCCTGGAGCGGCGTGCGGTTTCCAAGCGCGGGCACGGGGTAATCGCCCATGCCGTCGCCAACGAGGACCACAATCTTCATGGGCGGAACAGGGTAGCGAAGCCTGTCCCGATGTCAGTCTCTTTTTCACCCGCGTCGCCCTCCGGCGCCCGGCGCGATTGACGAGTGCGGCGGGCTCCGCTACGGTCGCGCGCCAATGTCGCAGCAGAGTGAATATCCCATCCGCTGTCCGAAGTGCGGCCACGAGCAGGGCGTCGCGCTCTACGACGCGATCAGTGTCAAAGAGGAGCCTGCGCTGCGGGCGCAGTTGATGGAGAACCGGCTCAACGCCGTGACGTGCGCCGCGTGCGGGTTCGGATTCCGCGTCGAGAAGAACCTGGTGTACAGCGATCCGGATCGAAAGGTCCTGGTCTTCCTGGTGCCCGTCGCGGCATCCGATTACGCGCGGGGGGAGGAACAGTTCGTCGCGCTGCTCGGCGATCTCTCGCGCCTGCTGCCGGATGACGTGCACGCCCCGTCGGTGCACCTCGTCTTTTCCCGGACGGAGCTGGTCGAGCGGATCTTCCTCCTCGAGGCCGGACTGGACGAGCGCCTCATCGAATACATCAAGTACACGCTCTACACGCGCAACGCGAACCGGCTCGACCCGGCCGACAAGCTGCTGTTGCTGAACGCGACGGATTCGACGCCCGAGCACCTCTGCTTCGTGGTCCAGGACCAGGCGACCCGCAAGTTCGAGGCGATGTTCCAGTATTCCCGCGAGGCGTACGACGGGTTGCGCGAGGCGTTCTCGACGGACGCGCAGTCGGCCGATCTGCTCGAGATGTTCCCCGGCCCGCACATCTCCGCGCGGGCGCTGCTGCTCAAGGAGCAGGCCGGACCGGCGGCGCCGGATCAGCCGCCTGCAGCGCCGGGAAGTTGAAGGCCGGCGCGGCGGGTGACTGCGCGATGCCGCTCGCGCGCGCGCGCGCTTCTTTTTCCAGGAAGGCGAGCGCGGATTCCGCGCGGCCGCGCAGCCGGTCGTCGTCCGCGTGGGCCTCGATAAACGCCTGGTAGACGGCGCGCGCCTCGTCCAGCCGGCCCAGCAATTCGAGGCTCCGGGCCCTGCCGAAGACAGCCGCCGATTCGAGATAGTGCCCGGGTTTTTCGGCGACGAAGGCGGCGTAGCCCTCCACGGCCTCGGCGTGGCGGCCGGTCGCCTCCAGGCACTGGAGGATTCCCACGCGCGCCTGGTCGGCCATCAGATGGTCCGGGTGTTTCGCGAGAAAGTCGGCGAACAGGTTCTGCGCCGTTTCGTACTGGCCCTGGTCGAACGCCTGGCCGGCCAGCAGCAGGGCCGCGAGCGGCGCCGCGGGGCTCTTGGGATACTGGCTGACGACCTGCTGGATCTGCTCGGCCGACTGGGCATTGAACAGCAGTTGCGCCGCCGCGTCGCGCTGCGCGGACTGGTGGTTCCGGAACAGCGACCAACCGAGGAAGATGGCCGCGGCGACACCGGCGCCCGCGACAATGGCCGCGCCGTTTTCCCGTAGAAACGTAAGGACCTCCGGAACCTCCATGGGTTCAAGCGCCTTGCTTTTCAGGGGATTCGGACGCTCGGGCTGGGGCGCCGGCGCGGGGGAGGGGGCGGGGTCCGTTGTCATAAGGGCCGGTATCTAAAGAGAGAGCCGTTTGAAAGGCAAGGTTTATGACGGCCGGCGCGGGCCGGGCTAGGGCAGCTTGTCCGCGAAGGCGGAGGCGATGATCCGGGAGCCGGCGTCGGACGGGTGCAGGCCGTCGCACTGGAGCGAGCTGTCGTTGCCGAATTCCCTCTCGAGGTCCACGAGCGGGACGCGGAGTTCCTTCGCGAGCGCGCGGATGCGGGCGCTGTAGTCGCGCGCCGGCCCGGTCGCGAACCGCCGCGGGGCGCCGATCGGCACCAGGGTGGCCACGATCGGAACGGTCTTTCGGCTGCGCGCCGATTCGATGATGGACCGGATATTGCCCTCCACGCTGTCGGCGCTGCGGTCGAAAATGGCGTCGTTGTGCCCGGTCAGGATCAGCAGGAAACCCGGTTTGTTCCGGTCGAGCACGCGCCCGGCGCGCCCGGCCGCGGAGGATGCGCGTTCCGCGCTGACACCCGCGTTGATCACCTGCAGGCCCGTGATGTCGGCGATGCGCTGCGGGTAGGAGCGGGTCTCCTCGTCGCAGACGAATCCCGACGTGATGCTGTCGCCGAGGGCCACCACCTTGTTCCGGTCGTTGTCGCCGAAGTCGTGGTCGCCGTACCCGCCGCCTCCTCCGCCGCTGTCGCAGGCGGACAGCAGGAGCTGAAGGGCCAGACAACTCGGCAGGGCCAGGGCGAGGGCGGCGGCGCGCGTTGATTTCATCACGATCATTCCTCCGCGCCGGATCATAGGGGGCGCCGCGCCAATTCTCAAGCGGCAGGTGGTCCGTCCAAAATCTCGCGGATCCGGGCGGCCAGCGCGGATCCCGAAAAGGGCTTCGCGATGAAATGGATATCCCGGTCGAGGAGGCCGTGCGACGCGATGATGTCCGCGGTATAGCCGGACATGAACATGCGCCTCATGGACGGACGCTTGCGGCGGAGCTGCTCCGCCAGTTCGCGCCCGTTCATTTCGGGGAGCACCACGTCGGTGATCAGCAGGTGGATCGGCCCGTCGTGCGCGTCGCAGCATGCGACGGCCTGCCGGGGCGTGCCGGCGGAGAGGACGTTGTAGCCGAGCCCCGTGAGAAATTCGCGCCCGAACCGGAGGATGGCGGCCTCGTCCTCCACGAGCAGGATGGTTTCGTTCCCGCTCAGCGTGGCGGCCGGGCGTCCGGCCGTTTCGTCCGGCGGGGGGGCCTCCGCGACGCGCGGGAAGCCGATCTTGAAAACCGTGCCGGCGCCGGGCGTCGAGGACACATCCAGAAAGCCCTTGTTCTGCTTCACGATCCCGAAGACCGTGGCCAACCCGAGGCCGGTGCCCCGCCCGCCCGTCTTGGTGGTGAAGAACGGTTCGAACAGGTGACTCAGCGTGTCCGGGTCCATGCCGTGGCCGTTGTCGCGCACGACGATTTGGGCATACACCCCTTCGCTCACGGGGATGTAGCGCGAGCACGGGCACTCGGGCGTACAGACCGCCGTTCCGGTCTCCAGGGTGATGACGCCGCCGTCCTGGATGGCGTCGCGGGCGTTGACCACGAGGTTGGCCAGGATCTGGTCCATTTGCGTCGGGTCCATGTTGATGCTCCCGGCGTCCGGGCCCGGCTTCCAGTCGAGCCGGATATCCTCGCCGATGAGGCGGCGCAGCATCTTGATCGTGAGCTCGATTACGGCGTTCAGGTCCACGACTCTCGGATTCGCCGTCTGTCGGCTGGCGAACGCCAGCAGCTGGCGGGTGAGGTCGGACGATCGTTCCGCCGAGCGGCGGATTTCCGCGAGGTACTCGCCGATCGTATCGTCCTTGTTCTGTTCGACCGCGAGCCCGGTGAATCCGAGGATGGCCTGCAGCATGTTGTTGAAATCGTGCGCCACGCCGCCGGCCAGGCGTCCGACCGACTCCAGTTTCTGGGCCTGTTGAAGCTGCTGCTGGAGGAGGGCCTGTTCCGCGGCGGCCTGATGGCGGTCGGAGACATCCGCTGCAATGGCGATGAGCACGTCGCGCCCGAAATAGGTTCCCTTGCTGAGCCAGACGTCCTTCGGGAATTCGCGGCCGTCTTTGCGCCGGCCCCAGAAAGGAAAAAACTGCGGTTGTCCGGACCACGCGAGGGCGAAGCTCTGCCGGAGCGCGTCTAGATCGTTGCGGCCCCGCGCCGCGAGGAAGTCCGGCGTGCGCCCCATGAAGTCCTCGCGCGCATAGCCGTACATCGCCAAGGCCCCGTCGTTCACGTCGAGAAACGTTCCGGTCTCGTCCTGGATGTAAATGGCCTGGCGGATCGAATTGAAGAGACCGCGGTAGCTGCCCTCGCTGTCCTGGAGCGCGGTCGTGCGGTACTCCACCATCGCTTCCAGCGCGGCGCGCCGGCCGATGAGCACATTCGCCAGTGCCGCGCTCAAACAGGTCAGCAGCAGGCCGACGCCCGCCGATTGCCGCGCGGTGTCCATGGCCTTTTCGTGGTAGAGCCGGCGGTCGGGCACCGTGACGAGCGCGAAGCCGGCCCCGAAGTCGAGGACCGGCGCGACGTGGGCATCGCCCCGCGCCTCCAGCTCATTGAGTGTCGGCGGCTCCGCGAGGATCAAGGCGTCGCCCCCGTGACTGGAGGCCAGATAGAGGGGATCCCGGTTCCCGTTGAGTTGGAACAGGAAAAATTCCCGTCCTTCCGCGGGGCCGGCGGACGCGCGGCTCAAGGCGTTGGCCAGCAGTATGTCCGGCCGCAGGGCGGCGGCCACGTACCCGTGGGGCCGGCTCGCGCCCGCGGTCCACAGCGCGCGGTAGACTACCAGGCCCGGCGTGGTAAACGCGGACCCGATACCGAGCGGAGTCGGCCCCGTCACCGCCAGCGAACGGTTCGAGGCCGCGCTCCGGAGGGCCTCCAGCAGCGCGGGATCCGAGGCGTGGTCGAATCCAATCACGTCCGGGTGCGATTCCGCGAACGCCGCGTGGCGTACGGGCAGATAATCATCGCGCGGGCCGGCCGGCGCGGGCCGGCCCCGCGCGTCGAGCTGCCAGATGCGGAAATCGGGCTGCCCGCCGCTGCGCGCCGCGTGTTCAAAGTTTTCCCGGTCCACGGCGTCCACGCGCGGAATCCAGAACCAGGCGTGCGCATAGGGCCGATTCAGCAGATGTCCGACAAAGGTATCGAACTCGGTGGCCGTGACGGAATCGCTGCCCATGAAGAGGCGCGCGACGCCCTCCAGATAATTATCGCCGATCCGGTACATGAGCTGCTGGAGCATGCTCCCGTGGATGGTGTTCTTTTCGGCCGTCTCGGCGACCTGCCGCGCATGGGCGCGCGCGTAGGCGATCTGCGCCGCCAGCGCGCTGGCCAGCAGGCCGAGACCCGCCGTGAGCCGCACCTCCCGGCGCCGCCGCGAGCGCGTTTCGTCGGAGGGCCGCCGGTCCCGCGCCGCGGCGGCGCCGCGCCACGCGAGGCCCAGCAGCAG